>DATGBR010000186.1:0-3170 GCA_035312605.1 Candidatus Methylomirabilota bacterium | reverse complement strand
CGCATCGGCATCGACGTGGGCGGCACCAACACCGACGCGGTGCTGCTCGAGGAGGACCGCGTCGCGGCGGCGGTGAAGACGCCCACCACCCCGGACGTCACCACCGGCATCACCCGCGCCCTCGCCGGGCTCGTGACCCAGGCGCCCGACGCCCGCGGAGCGCAGGCGGTGATGATCGGCACCACCCACTTCACCAACGCGGTGGTGCAGCGGCGTGACCTGGGGCGGGTGGCCGCGGTGCGCATCGGCCTGCCCTCCGGCGCCTCGCTACCCCCCTTCGTCGACTGGCCCGCAGACCTGGCAAACCTGGTGCGCGCCGAGGTGGTGATGCTCGAAGGCGGCCACGAGTTCGACGGCCGCCCGCTCGTGCCCTTCGACGCCACCGGGATGCGCGCGGCGGCCCGCAGGATCCGCGAGGCCGGGATCCGCTCGGTGGCGGTCGCCGCGGTGTTCTCTCCGCTCAACACCTCGGGCGAGGAGGAGGCGGCCGCGATCCTCCAGGAGGAATGCCCCGACGTCGCGGTGACCCTCTCGCACCGGCTCGGCCGCATCGGCCTGCTCGAGCGGGAGAACGCGGCCCTGCTCAACGCCTGCCTCATCGAGCTCGCGCGGAAGACCACGCGCGCGTTCACGGCGGCCCTGGGCGCGAGCGGCATCGCGGCGCCGCTCTATCTCACCCAGAACGACGGCACCGTCATGCTGGCCGAGGTCGCGGAGGCCTACCCGGTCTACTCCTTCGCGTCGGGGCCCACCAACTCGATGCGCGGCGCCGCATTCCTGTCCAAGCGCGACGAGGCGCTCGTCATCGACGTGGGCGGCACCACCACCGACATCGGCAGCCTGCGCCACGGCTTCCCCCGCGAGGCCAACAGCGTGGTCGAGATCGGAGGGGTTCGCACCCTCTTCCGGATGCCGGATCTCCTCTCGCTCGGTCTAGGAGGTGGGACGATCGTGAAGGCGGAGGGATCGGCCCTCGCCATCGGCCCGGCCAGCGTAGGCTATCGGCTCACCGACCAGGCGCTCGTGTTCGGGGGCGACGTCCTCACCGTCACCGACATCGCGGTCGCCGCCGGGCTCATCGACCTGGGCGACCGCTCGCGGGTGGCCTCGCTGCCCGCCGCGCGGGTGGCGGCGGCCCTCGCGCGCGTCCGGTCGATGATCGAGGAGGGCGTGGACCGCATGAAGACCGACGCCGGCGAAGCACCGCTGATCGCGGTGGGCGGCGGGTCGTTCCTGGTGCCGCCGCGCCTCGCCGGTGTCTCCGAGGTCCTCAACGTGCCGCACCAGGCGGTCGCCAACGCGGTCGGCGCCGCCATCGCCCAGGTGAGCGGCGAGGTGGACCAGATCTTCCAGGACCTCACGCGGGACGAGGCCATCGCGCGCGCACGGCGGGCCGCCGAGGACAAGGCGGTGGCCGCGGGCGCCGATCGGGCGACGATCAACGTGGTGGAGGTCGAGGACCTGCCGCTCGCCTACCTGCCCGGCAACTCGCTGCGCACCCGCGTCCGGGTGGTCGGGGACATCGCGGGCTAGGCGCTCGGCGCGTCAAGCCCGGCGCCCCGACGTCACCGCGGCCAGGACGGCGCCCAGCCCATACCCGAGATCCGCGGGTTGCGCCGGGCAGTGTCGCGTTCCTGCGCTTCGGGCTAGCGCACCTCCGCCAGGCGCTTTCTCAGGTAAAGCCGCGCCCGGTGCACCCGTGACTTGACGGTTCCCGGCTTGATGTGCAGCGCCTCCGCGATCTCATGGGTCGAGAGCCCTTCCACGTCGTGCAGGACGAGGGGCGCGCGGTATTCCCCCGGCAGATCGTCGATCGACGTGCGGAGCGCCGCCCGCAGCTCGGCGTCGATCGCCGGATCCCGGAGCTTGGACGACCAGTCGGGCACCGGCTCGAGATACTGGCCCTTGCCGTCGAACGCGGGCGGCAGGTCGTCCCACGAGATCTCGTGCCGGGTACTCCGCCGGCCCCGCAGCTTCTGGTACGCCGCATTCGCGGTGATCCGGTAGAGCCAGGAGCCGAAGGCGGCCGCCCCCCGGAAGCTGTCGATCTTGCGGCTGGCGGTCCAGAGGGCGTCCTGCGTCACCTCTTCCGCGTCGGATGGGCTCCCGGTGATGCGGATCGCGAGCCGGTACACGCGATCCCCGTAGGCCCCCACCAGCTCCTCCGCCGCCCCGTCCACCCGCCCACGTAGCTGCGCGACCAGCGTCGCGTCCCGATCCGCCACCGCCAGTCCACCCCGCTCCTCATAGGACGTCATCGTGCCCTCCTGTCGAAACGGGCCGGTACGCGGCCCGGTATGCGCGCGGCGCGGTGCCGGTCACGCGATGGAAAACTGCGGTGAAGTGGCTCACGGTCCGGAATCCCACCACTACCCCGACTTGAAGCGCCGCTTGTCGATGTGCAGCGCCTTGATCTTCGACTCCAGCGTCGACGCCGGCACCCCGAGCCGCCCGGCGGCGCCGAAGGGCCCGGCCACGCGGCCCTTGCTGTCCTGGAGGGCCGCCTCGATGGCGTCCTTTTGGTGGGACGCCAGCGTGCCGGTGGAGAGGCTGGCGACCGGCGCGGTGCCAGGGGATCGACCGGCGAGCCACCGCGGATCGATCGAGAGCGTGTCCGAATCACACACGATCACCGCGCGCTCGATGACGTTCTGCAACTCGCGGATGTTGCCCGGCCAGTCGTACGACTGAAGCAGCGTCGACGTCGCCTGGGTGACGCGGCGGATGCGCTTGCCGAGGCGCGTGGCGTAGCGATGGGTGAAGTATTCGACGAGCAGGCGGACATCGGAGCGACGGTCGCGCAGGGCGGGCACGTCCAAGGGGAACACGTTGAGCCGATAGAAGAGGTCCGCGCGGAAGGTACCGTCGGCGACCGCGGCGTGCAGATCGCGATTCGTGGCGGCAATGACGCGCACGTTCACGCGGACGGCCCCGCTCCCACCGACCCGCTCGAATTCGCGCTCCTGCAGCACGCGCAGCAACATGATCTGGGTTTCCGCGGGCAGCTCGCCGACCTCGTCGAGGAAGAGGGTGCCGCCGTCGGCCAGCTCGAAGCGCCCCTGACGCCGCTGCAGGGCTCCGGTGAACGCCCCCTTCTCGTGGCCGAACAGCTCCGAGGCGATGAGCGACGACGGAATCGCCGCGCAATTCACGGCGACGAAGGCCCGGGC
>DATGBR010000185.1:0-24225 GCA_035312605.1 Candidatus Methylomirabilota bacterium | reverse complement strand
TCCGAGTGGGCGTGGAGGTAGATGTTCTCCTGCACCGCCAGCTCGGTGATGCGCTTGACCACGAAGGTGCCGGTCTGGCCGCCGAAGAGGTGGAACTCCCCGATGCCCTTGTGCACGCCCTTGTTCTTCGCGAGGCGCTCCTGCACGTAGGCCAGCACCGACGGGTCCTGCCACCAGTGGCCGATGTCGTCGCGCGTGCGATAAGGACGGAGGATCGGCACGACCCGCTTGGGATCCTTCTGGTAGAGCGTGAGCGTGCCGTCGTCCGGAGTGCTCGACACCAGCGCGCGCTTGATGCCCGCCTTCTGGAGGATGCCCAGGATGCGGTCGGGAGGGTACTCGACCCAGTCGGGCGCGCTGTAGTGGATGTGGGTATCGAAGATCGGGAGGTCCGGGCTCTGGGCGCGGAGCGGCATCGCGCCGAGACCGACGAGCATCACCGCGAGGAGGGCGACACGCCGCACGGCGACGAGCCTAGCACGGCCACGTCGCCTTGCGCTGCCCCATCCCGTCCGCTACGCTGGGCGACGTCATGAGCACGGTACGAACGGTTCTCACACTCGGGTTGCTCGTTCTTGCTACCGCCGCGCCGGCCGCGGCCCAGGGCCTGCCCGGCGGCCGCCGGCCCGACGCCATCGACCAGGCGCGGGGGCTCGCGACCCAGCCCTTCCAGACCCCGGCGACGCCGGACCGCCCGGCCGACCGCTGGATCTCGCCGCGGCGCGTGTACTCGCCCGAGCTGGGGCGCGACGTCCTGGTTCCCGGCCACTACGAGCGCGACGTCAACGGGCAGCGGGTCGAGCGGCCTCCGCTCATCGTGACCACGCCGGAGGGCGGGAGCCCGACGATCTTGCCGGGCGGCGAGCGCCCGCCGGTCGAGCAGCGGACCGGCCCCTGATGCTGGAGGCGGTGGGCATGGCGGAGATCAACAAGATCTTCGCGGTCACCGACGCGCTCGGTGTGCACCGCGAAGCCCTCGTCATCCCGCTCGGCACCGGCACCGGCCGCGTGCGCAAGCTGCCGAGCGGCAAGTTCGAGATCATCGTCGACAAGAACGTCCCGATCGACGAGTGGCTCGAGGGACTGCCCGCGCTGATCCAAGCCGCCATGGCGTGAGTCCCCGCCGACGCGGGGAGATCGGGCTCCTTCCCCTCGTCGCCATCCTCTTCTTCAACGTGAGTGGTGGGCCGTACGGTGTCGAGGACGCGGTCGGCTCGCTCGGTCCCGGCCTCGCCCTCCTGCTGCTGGTCGTCACCCCGCTGGTGTGGAGCCTGCCCGTCTCGCTCGCCATGGCCGAGCTGGCCTCGGCGCTGCCCGAGGAGGGCGGCTACGTGGTCTGGGTGCAGCGCGCCTTCGGCCGCTTCTGGGGGTTCCAGGCCGGGTGGTGGAGCTGGATCAACTCCTTCGTGGACGTGGCGGTCTACCCGGCGCTCTTCGCCGACTACCTGGCCTTCTGGCGGCCGGGCATGTCCACCCTCGAGCGCTGGGCGGTCGTCCTCGCCTTCGTCTGGATCCTCACCGCGGTGAACCTGGCCGGCGTGCGCATCACTGGCTGGACCGCGGTCGCGCTGGGCGCGGTCTCGCTGGTGCCGGTCGTCGTCCTCACCATGGTGGCGGCCACCCGGCTCGAGACGGCGCCGTGGCGGCCCTTCGCGGCCGGGGACGGCGGGCTCCTCTCGAGCCTCGGCCTGGGTCTCGCGGTCATGATGTGGAACTACTCCGGCTGGGACACCCCGACGACCACGCTCGGCGAGACGCACGAGCCGGGGCCCAGCTTTCGCCGCGCGGTGTGGGTCGCGCTGCCGCTGATCACGCTGGCCTACGTGCTGCCGGTCGCGGCCGGCCTCTCCGCGGCCGGCGACTGGGCCGCGTGGGACACCGGGCACTGGCCGGCGGTCGCGCTGCACGTCGGCGGCACGTGGCTCGCGCACCTGGTGACGCTCGGCGCGGTCGTGGCGGCGGCCGGGCTCTTCCTCTCGCTCTTGCTCACGAACTCGCGCCTGCCCTACGTGCTGGCGCGCGACGGGCAATTGCCGCCTGCGCTCGGCCGGCTCCATCCACGGTTCGGGACGCCGTGGGCCGCGGTGGCCCTCTCGAGCGTGGGCTACAGCGTCTGCGCCTTCTGGAGCTTCAAGGAGCTGATCGTGCTGAACATCTGGCTGTACTCGATCGCGCTGCTGCTCGAGATGGCCGCCTTCGTGGCGCTGCGCCTGCGCGAGCCCGCGCTGCCGCGACCGTGGCGCGTGGGCGGCAGCGCGGTCGGGATGTGGCTCGTGGCCGGGCTGCCCGCGCTCTGCTGCCTGCTCGCGATGGCCACCGCGGGGTGGGCCAACACGATCGTCGGCGTCCTCGCCGCGCTGACCGGCCCGCTGGCGTACTGGCTCTGGCGCGCGCCAGCCCACCGCGAGCCGGCCTAGCCGGCGCGGCCGGCCGGCGCTAGAGCAGAGAGCGCCAGGCCGCGGGCGTGGCGGCGGTGGCCGCCGGGGGTGTTGGCGTGACGGCCACGTTCCGCTGACGGAGCGCCCGCCAGACGCCGGCCCGGAACCGGCGGTCGCCGAGCAGGCCGCCTGCCCAGCTGACGGGGATCGCGCTTCGTGGCCCGAGCCGTGGCGCGGCGCGCACGACGAGATCGGCCAGGGCCCGCTGCGCGTCCGCGACCACGCGGCGGGCCGCGCGGTCGCCCCGCCGCGCCCGCCGCAGGACCGCCGGCGCGAGCGCGGCGACGCGCGCCACCGCGTTCGGCGCGGTGACGATCCGGCGGACGCGGGTGGGCGCCGTCGAGCCGGCACGGAGCCAGGCGCGGCCGATCGCGAACGCGGAGCCGTCGTCGCCGAGCAAGGGACCGAGACCGCCGGCGCGGGTGAAGCGCCCGCCGCGATCGCGGCCGAGCGCGATGGAGCCGGTGCCCGCGAGCAGCAGCACGCCCGCGGTCGCTCCCAGCGCACCGAGGTACGCGGCCTCGACGTCGGAGATCACGACGACGCGGGGAGCGAATCGACGCAGTCGCCGCGCGAGCGCGCGGCGCTCGCCGGCCGTCCAGATCCCGCGCGAGGCCACGCCGAGCGCGGCGACGTCACGACGCGAAAGCTGCCAGCGACGCCAGAGCCGGTCCAGCACCGCGGGCAGTCCCGCCACGCCCGGTGTCGGCGCCCGGAAGACCCGGCGCCCGGGTCCCGACGCGACCACCCGGACCCACGTGCCGCCGAGATCCACCACGACGACGGGCCGGCCGGATCCGCTCGTTGCAAGACCTCGATTCATGGGAACTATTGTCCCTCGGCGGGCATCCAAAACGAAAGCACGGTATCGTGGGAATACACCCCGGCTGAACCCGTCCTATCGGACAGCAGCGTGAACTCGTAGAGACCCTGATCGAGGAGGCGTTATGCGACGTGCCCTGATGAGCATGACGGCGGCCCTGCTCGTGGGCCTGGTCGCGGCGACCGCCGCGCAGGCCATGACGCCGACCGAGACCGTGAAGTCCCGAGTGGACGAGGCCCTCCAGGGCCTCAGCCAGACCACGAGTGCCACCCCCGAGGCCGCCGAGCGCCGTCGCACGGAGATCCGTCGCGCGGCCGACTCGCTCTTCGACTTCACCGAGATGTCCCGTCGCGCGCTCGGCCGCCACTGGGCGGACCGCACCGCCGCGGAGCGCGACGAGTTCGTGCGGCTCTTCACCGACCTGATCGCACGCTCGTACATCGGCAAGATCGACCGCTACGCGGGTGAGGCCATCGCCTACACCGGGGAGCGCGTCGACGGCGACGAGGCGAGCGTGCGGTCGCAGGTGGTCACCGCGAAGGGCTCGCAGATCCCGGTGGAGTACCGCCTGCACCGGATCAACGAGAACTGGACCGCCTACGACGTGCTCATCGAGAACGTGAGCCTGGTCGGCGCCTATCGCAGCCAGTTCGACCGGATCATCAAGTCCGACTCGTTCGCGGACCTGCTGCGGCGCCTGCGCGAGAAGGGGCAGGTCGCCGACGCGCGGTAGCCCCTCACCCTGCCCTCTCCCTCTTGCGGGGGAGAGGGTTTTTACTTGGTGGTGAGGTACTGCGCCTCGTCGAAGGATTCGGCGGCGAGGTCGGTGAGCCCGGTGCGGGTGTAGAGGTCGCCCAGCAGCAGGTGCAGGGTGGGCTCGTCCCGATCCGCCGCGAGCGCGGCCACGACCACACGCCGTGCGTCGTGCATGAACCCCTCGCGCGCGAGGAGCCCGGCCCGCAGCACCGCGCGCGAGGTCGGCGAGACCGAGGAGCCCAGCGCCTGCTCGAGGCCGGCCAGGTCTCCCGCGACCTCGCGAGCCCGCTCCGCGTCCACCAGCTCGAACCACGCCTCCTGCGGCGGATGGCCGACCGCGATGACCTGCAGGGTGTAGCGCACGCCGGGGGCGAGCGCGGGGGCGTCGGCCGGATACTCCCAGCGGGCGCCGGTGACCTCGCGCCGCTCGACCACGGGGCCGGCGGGACCGGTCACGCGCACCGAGTAACGGGTGAAGCGGCTGCCCAGCCACTCGAACGCGAGAGCCTCCGGCAGCACGCGCCCGTTGCGCGGGCTCACGATGATCGGCGGCCGCGCCGCGCTGCGGGTGGCCAGCACCGCCTGCGACGACTCCTTGGTGGTCCCGGCTAGGAAGCCGAGGCTCGCCTCCACGAGCGCCCTGGCCTTCTGGCCCTGGCCCGCCGCCCCGGCGCCCGGCACCGTGAAGCTCCCGCTCGCCCCCTCGATCCGCACCGTGCCGCGTCCGCCGGAGAGCAGCACGACCGCGCTCGCGTTGTCGCTGGTGCGCACCGCGTCGCCGGCCCGCAGGGCGAGCAGCGGGCGCGCCGGCTTCCAGTCGCCGCCCGCCGCCGGCTTGACCTCCACGCGGCCGCGTCCCGGCTTCAGCTCGGTGATGACCGCGGCGGTCTCCGTCGTCTGGGCGCGGGCGGGGAGGGCGGGCACGAGAGGGGCCGCCAGCAACAGGAGTAGCAGCAGTCTGATCGCCAGGCTCATCACGTCACGCCTCCTCGAGGCTCAGCAGCTCGTGGATCTCGACCGGCTCGCTCCGCCCCTTCACCGCCACGCTGCCCCGGTCCCGAACTACCATCCGGTCACGCAGCACGGCCAGTACCGCGCCGCTGATCAGAATGCCGGTGCCGAGGTCGCGATTCAACCCCTCCATGCGGGAGGTCAGGTTGACGGTGTCGCCCAGGACCGCGTACTTCTTCTTGCGCGGGGCGCCGAGGGTGCCCGCGAAGGCGGGCCCGGTGTGCACCGCGATCCCCATCGCCAGCGGCCCGCGGCCCTCCGCTTCCCACCGGTGGTTGAGTGCCGCGAGGGCCGCGTGCATCCCGACCGCGGTGCGGGCGGCGTGCCAGCAGTGCTCGGGGTCGTCGAGGGGCGCCCCGTAGATCGCCATGATCGCGTCGCCGATGAAGTCCTGCACGAGGCCGCGGTGGGCCAGGATCACGTCCACCATCGCGGTGAAGTACTCGTTCATCATCTCGGAGACCGTCTCGGGGGGCAGGTGCTCCGAGATGGTGGTGAACCCGCGCAGGTCCGACAGCAGCACGGTGACCCGGCGCACCTCGCCGCCCAGCGAGGCCCCGGTGCGCAGCACCTGGTCCATCACCTGCGGGCTCACGTACTGGCCGAACGCGGAGCGCAGGCGCCGGCGACGCACCCAGTGCGCGCCCTGCAGGTAGGCGAGGGTGCCGAGCAGGGGGGCCAGGAAGTCGAGCCAGTAGCCGCCGCGGGTGTAGGCTTCGTAGCTCGCCGCGACGAGGCCGCCCACCAGGGCCAGCCCGACCAGGGCGAGCCACGCGGGCCGCAGCCAGAGCGAGAGCACCGAGATCGACACGCACACCGCGGTGAGCAGCGCCACGTTCAGGTACCAGGGCGGGGGCAGCAGCGTCCGGCGCGAGAGCAGCGTGTTCACCATGTGGGCCTGGATCTCCACGCCCGACATGAGCCCGGTCGGGGTCGGGAAGAGGTCGCGGCTCTCCACGAAGGTGGCGCCCACCATCACGAGGCGGTCGCGGAACGGGTTGTCCGGATCGGGCTCGGTCCCGCTGCGCGCGAGCGCGACGAGCGGCTCGCTCGGGAACGAGGTGAAGGCCCCCGGCGGCCCGGTGTAGTCGATGCGCCACGGCGGGCCCGCGAGCTGGGCGAGGGAGGTCTCCGCTTGGGTGATCTTGCCGTGTTCGTCGCGCACCGGGAGCGAGATGCCCCCGCGGGAGGCGGCCAGACGCGCGGCGAGGTCGCGCGGAGACAGGCCGCTCGAGCCGGCGAGCGCGGCGAGGGCCAGCGCGGGCAGCCGCGCGCCGCCCGCCCCGGGGAGGATCGGGGTGAAGCGGCGCACCACCCCGTCGGCGCCGAGCGGGGCGTTGGCGAACCCGCTCAGCGCGGCCAGCTCGGGGGAGAACGGCGGTAGTAGCGTGAACGCTCCGCTCTTGGCCTCGGGTATCGCGAGCGAGGCGAAGACCAGCGAGCCCGGGCGCTGGGCGCTCCAGCGCCGCGCGACCGCGAGCAGCACCTGGTCCTCGGCGGGCGCGGACGGAGCGGTGATCACCAGGTCGAAGGCCACCACGCGCGCGCCGCTCCGCAGCAGGAAGTCGGCGAGGTCGGCGACGTAGCGGCGCGAGAGGGGCTGGCGCTGGCCGAGCGCCAGGAACGCGTCGTCGTCGATCAGGACCATCACGATCTCGGGGGCGGGTACCCGCTCGCGCAGGAGGAGGAACGCGTCGACCGCGCGGGTCTCCCAGCCCGCGAGCACGCCGGTGCGCGAGAGCGCGGTCACCGCCACCGAGACGAGCAGGCCGACGAGCATCGCGCGCAGCACCCGCGCGCCGGGTCCGGATCCCCGTCCCGCCAGGGTCAGCGGCCCACTCCCCGGCGCCGATCCGAAAGCCTCGTCATCTCGTGGTCCCGGTTGCCGATCATAGACCGGCGCCGCGACCGGCGGCAAGCGTGGCCGCCGCAGATTGGCGGCTCCCGGTGCCGCGTCCGCGATAATGGGCCATGCCCGGGCCGATGAGCGACGCGCACCTGCTGATCGACGGTGGCATCGTCTGCGCCTACTTCGCGATGATCACCGCCATCGGCCTCTGTCTCGGGCGCCGCGACCGGAGCCTGAGCGACTTCGCGCTCGCGGGCCGCCGCGTGCCGTGGTGGGCGGTGATGGCCTCGATCATCGCGGCGGAGACCAGCGCGGCCACCTTCCTCGGCGTGCCCGGCGAGGGCTACACGACCCGCAGCTTCGCCTACGTGCAGATCATCGTCGGCCTGATCCTCGGCCGCGTGGTGGTCGGCCACGTCTTCCTCAAGCCCTACTACACGTTCAAGGTCTACACCGTCTACGACTACCTCGGGGTGCGCTTCGGCCCGTGGACCAAGGCCTACGTCTCGGCCCTCTTCCTCTTCATGCGCACGCTCGCCTCCGGCACGCGGCTCTTCATTCCCTCGCTGCTCATGGTGCTGGCCTACCGCCTCTTCGTCTCCGGCACCGCGCCGCGGTTCGGTGACGAGGGCGTCACCACCGTCGGCCCCTACCTGGTGGCGATCATCGCCCTCACCGTCGTCACCTGCCTCTACACCGCGGTGGGCGGGATCAAGGCGGTGATCTGGACCGACGTGATCCAGGCGGGCCTGATGTTCGGCGGCGCCCTGGTCGCCATCGGCACCCTGCTCGCCCACGTGGGCGGGCTCTCCGAGGTGCTGCGGGCCGTCCCCCAGCTCGCCACCCACGAGGGCTACTTCCTTCACGGCTTCGAGGCGGATCGCGTCGCGCAGTGGCGGGACGCGCACGGCCTCGCCGCGATGGGCCCGTGGGACTACGTCAAGCTGGTCCTGGCCAGCGACTACACGCTCTTCTCGGCCATCGTGGGGGCGACGCTCGGCAACATGGCCGCGTTCGGCACCGACCAGGACATGGTCCAGCGCATGCTGACCGCGGAGACCCACCAGAAGGCGCGCCGCAGCCTGATCACCGCCGCCTTCATGGACCTGCCGGTGGCGGGGGCCTTCGTGTTCATCGGCATCCTGCTCTTCGTCTACTACCAGCAAGATCCGACCTTCCGGCCCCGCGCCACCGCCGACGTCTTCGTCTCCTACATCCTGAACGTGATGCCGGTCGGGGTGCGCGGTTTCGTGGTGGCCGGCGTCTTCGCCACCGCGATGGGCTCGTTCTCGGCCGCGCTGAACGCGCTCGCCACCAGCGCCACCAACGACTGGTACATCCGCTGGGTTCCGCGTCGGAGCCAGAGCCACTACGTGCGGGCGGCCCGCTGGTTCACCGTGCTCTTCGCGGGCCTGATGGTCGTGATCGCGGGCCTGTTCGCCTACGCCAAGGTGACGAGCCCCGACGTGCGGATCATCCCGGTGGTTCTCGGCATCGCGGGTTTCATCCTGGGCCCCATGCTCGGGGTCTTCCTGGTCGGGATGTTCACCACCGGCCGCGGCTCGGATCGCGGCAACATGCTCGCCATCACCGCCGGCCTCCTCGCCACCGTGGTGGTGGGCAAGCTCCACCTCACGATCCTGAACGGGCTCGCCCCGTGGCTCGGCCTGGCCGGGACCCTCCAGCAGCCCGCCTGGATCCCCGAGGTCGCGTTCACCTGGTGGGCGATGGTCGGCGCCCTGGTGGTGGTCGCGGTCGGCGTCCTGTTCCGCACGCCGGAGGCGGTGCGGACCGCGCTGGCGCGCCACGCGCGCCAGGCCCAGCTCGCCGAGGAGGTCCCGCTCGCCCTGCGGGACGCGGGGCGCGGGCCGGCCTGACCCGCCGTCCGCCGCGCTGCGGCGCGGGGGGTTCCATTGAACCGCGGTTCAGTGCTATCCTTCCGCAACCGACACACCCCCGGGCCCCGCCGGGTGCCACGCCCAGAGCCACGAAGGAGAGGGCCAATGTCGAGCCAGTTCCTCTACCGGTTGCCCGTCGAGCAGACCGAGTGGAAGGTCGATGGCCAGACCACCACCGCCTTCACCTGGGAGTACGAGGACGGCAGCGACGACCTCCTGCGCCTCTACGCCAAGGGGAAGAAGCAGCAGTGGGACGCGGCCGAGCGGCTGGACTGGTCGCAGGAGGTCGATCCCGACAACCCGATGGGCATGTCGGACCGGACCATCGCGATCCACGGGACCGATCTCTGGAACAGCCTCGCCGAGAAGGAACGGGTGCACATCCGGCGGAACCTCCAGGCCCACTCGCTCTCGCAGTTCATGCACAGCGAGCAGGGCGCTCTCATCGCCACCGCCAAGATCGTGCAGACGGTGCCGTCTTACGAGGCCAAGTTCTACGCGGCCACCCAGGTGATGGACGAGGCGCGGCACGTGGAGGCCTACTCCCGGCTGCTGCACGAGAAGTTCAAGATGGCCTACCCGATCACGAGCACCCTGGCCAAGCTGCTCGAGGCCACCATCACCGACCGCCGCTGGGACATGACCTACCTCGGCATGCAGATCCTGATCGAGGGGCTGGCGCTGGCCGCCTTCCAGCGCATCCGGGACAACTCGACGAACAACCTCTGCGCGGCGGTCAACGCCTACGTCATGCAGGACGAGGCGCGGCACGTCGCCTTCGGCCGCCTCGCGCTGCGCGAGTACTACCCGCAGCTGACCGACGCGGAGCGGGACGAGCGCGAGGAGTTCGTGGTCGAGGCGTGCTACCACATGCGCGACCGCTTCAACCAGAAGGAGGTCTGGGAGAATCTCGACCTCCCGGTCCAGGAGTGCATCGCGGCGGTGGACCAGTCGGACACCATGAAGCAGTTCAGACGGCGTCTTTTTACTCGGATAGTCCCCACCGTGAAGGACATCGGGCTCTGGGGCCCCCGCGTGCGGCGCGCCTACGAGGACATGGGCGTGATGGAGTTCGCGGAGGTCGACGCGGCCGCGATCCTGGACAACGACAACCGGGTGGCCGAGGAGTTCGACGCGAAGCAGTTCGTCCAGCAGCAGCTCGGCCAGGGGTAACCACCCCTCACTCCACCCCTCACCCTAACCCTCTCCCCTCAGGGGAGAGGGCAGGGTGAGGGGTCGGGAGTCAGGCCAGGTCGAAGAGCAGGAAGTGGGCGGGCTCGACCGCCACCATCTCGAGCGCGCTCTCCTGGCTCACCGCCGCGCCGTCGCCCGCGGCCAGCGCGGTGCCGTTCAGCTCGATCCGCCCGCTCACCATCTGTAGCCACGCGTGCCGCCCCTCCGCGAGGGCGTGCTTCACCCGCTCGCCGGGCAGGAGGCGCGAGGCGTAGAGATCCGCGTCCTGGTGGATGGTCACGCTGCCCTCCCGCCCGTCGCGCGAGGCCACCAGGCGGAGGACGCCCCGCTCCTCCGCCTCCGGGATCGCCTTCTGCTCGTAGCCGGGGGCGAGTCCGCGGCGATCGGGCAGGAGCCAGATCTGGAGGAAGTGCACCGGCTGGTCGCGCTTGCCGTTGAACTCGCTGTGGGTGACGCCGGTGCCCGCGCTCATGCGCTGGACGTCGCCCGGCACGATCACCGACCGGGTGCCCATGCTGTCGGCGTGCTCGAGGGCGCCCTCCAGCACGTAGGTGACGATCTCCATGTCCCGGTGCGAGTGGGCGCCGAAGCCCTTGCCCGGCGCGACCCGGTCCTCGTTGATGACCCGGAGCGAGCGGAAGCCCATGTGGGTGGGGTCGTGGTAGTCGGAGAACGAGAAGGTGTGCGAGGTGTCGAGCCAGCCGTGGTCGAAGTGGCCGCGCTCCGCGGCGGGACGCTTGACGATCATCGCACGCTCCTGTTCGAGTGAGGGTTGCCTTACAGTCTTATGATACGCCCCGGTCCAAATCGGTTGCCGCGCGGGTATCATCTGGACCATGACGGCTCCCGCGGCGTCGTCCGGCGGTGATCATGGTGTCCGGCTCTTCGCCATCGCGGTCTCCCTGGTGGTGTCGCTCGGGCTCCTCGCCGCGAAGTTCTACGCCTACCGGCTGACCGGTTCCACCGCGATCCTCTCCGACGCGCTCGAGTCCATCGTCAACGTGGTGGCCGCGGTGTTCGCCATCGGGGCGCTCATCTTCGCGGGCCGCCCCGCCGACCGGAACCACCCGTACGGGCACGGCAAGATGGAGTTCCTGAGCGCGGCCTTCGAGGGTGGCCTCATCGCGTTCGCCGCGGTCCTGATCGTCTACGAGGTCGTCCAGAGCCTGCTCGCGGGCGTGACCCTGCGATCGCTCGACCTGGGGGTGGCGGTGGTGCTGGGCGCGGGGGTGGTGAACCTGCTCCTCGGGCTCTACCTGGTGCGCACCGGGCGCACCTACGAGTCGCTCGCTCTCGTCGCCGACGGGCGGCACGTCCTCAGCGACTTCTACACCAGCGCGGGGATCGTGGTCGGGCTGCTCCTGGTCTACGCCACCGGCATCGGCTGGCTCGATCCGGTGGTGGCGGCGGTGGTGGCGCTGAACCTCATGTGGACCGGGGTGCGCCTGGTACGCCAGGCCGCGGCCGGGCTCCTGGACGAGGAGGACACCGGTCTCCTGGACCGCCTGCTCGGGGTCCTGCAGCCGCACCTGGGCCAGGGCGTGATCCGCGTCCACCACCTGCGTGCGATCCGGTCCGGCCGCTTCCACCACGTGGACGCCCACCTGGTGGTGCCGGAGTTCTGGTCGGTGGAGCGCTCGCACGAGCTGGCCGAGGACCTGGCCGAGCGCGTGATGAAGGAGCTGGGCGCGGAGGGCGAGATGACGCTCCACACCGATCCCTGCCATCGTATCTACTGCCGGATGTGCGATCTCGAGGACTGCGTGATCCGCCGCGATCTCTTCACGGGCCGGCCCCCGCTGACCCTGGACGAGGCGGTTCAACCCGACATGCCCCGCGGGAGACCATGAGCGACGATCTGCTGGAGCGCGTGCGCGCCCGCGCACGCGACAATGCCTTCTGGCGGTACCTGGGCGTCGAGGTGGCGGAGGCGAGCGAGGGACGGGTGCGGCTCCTGGTGCGGGCGCGCGACGAGATCCGCAACGCGCCCGGCGCGCCGGTGCACGGCGGGGTGTTCTCGGCCCTGGTGGACATGGCGGTGGGCGGCGCGCTCTCCACCATGCACGAGGCCGCCGCGGGCGGGGTGGGGCAGACCACGCTCGACCTCAACGTGAGCTTCATCGGCGCGGGAACCGGCGACGTGATCGCGCAGGGGCGCATCCTCCGGCGCGGCCGCACCATCGCGTTCGGCGAGGCCACCATCACCGACGAGGCCGGCAAGCTGCTCGCGGTGGGGCGGGCGACCTACATGATCCTGCCCCCCAAGTAACCCTCTCCCCTCCGGGGAGAGGGCAGGGTGAGGGGGTGAGGGGCTACAGGGTGAGGGGGCGGTTTACGTCAGCAGGCGCGCCATCACCGCGTCGAGCTGGCTCCGCCGCCAGCCGTAGGCGGTGAGCGCGGCCACGCCCGGGGCCAGGAGCTCCGCGTCCCACGGATCGCGCATCAGCACCACCGCCAGCCGCTTCGCGCCGGCCTGGCAGGCCTCCAGCAGCGCCCGGTTCGACTTGTAGAGGTGCGCGTCGTAGAGGAAGAGCACCGTCGCGTCGGCGGCGGCCGCGACGGCGCGCGCCTGCTCGATCTCCTCCGCGGTCGGCTCCACCCCCACCACCGTCACCTCGGGCCGCACCCCGTGCGGCGCCATGGCCTCGCGCAGATAGCGCGGCTCGTCCTGCATGACGGGCTCGATGGTGATGCGCGCGGCCAGGGCGGAGAGCCGCGGGAAGATCGCGGCCACCCGCCCGTTGAGGGCGGGCTTCCACGTGGCGTCGGGCGCCGCCACCATCGTGACCGCGCGTGCGGCCATCGCCCGGGCCAGCGGCTCGCCGTCCTGCTCCGCGCGCGGGTCGCCGCCGGTGAAGCGCTCGGGCCGCCTGGCGTCGAGCGCGTCGAGCCGCGCCATGCTCCGCTCGAGCGCCCGCAGGGGCAGGGTCTTGTCGCGGTAGGCCGCGAGCACCGCCTCGTAGGCCGCGCGCTCGGCCGGCGCGGTGTGGCAGACCAGCAGCAGGTCGTGACCCGCCGCCGCGGTGCGCACCGCGGCCTCGCCCATTGGGCACAGCGCGGCGATCGCGCCCATCTCCAGATCGTCGGAGATGATGACGCCGCGGTAGCCCACCTGGCCCCGCAGGTAGTCCTCCACGATCAGCTTCGAGAACGTGGCCGGCATGCGCTCGGTCGGGTCGAGGTTCGGGTAGAGCGGGTGCGAGGTCATCACGCAGTCGACTCCCGCCTCCATCGCGGCCATGAACGGGACGAGGTGGACCGCGTGCATGTCGCCCCAGTCGGAGTCGATCACCGGCAGGCCGAGGTGCGCGTCGACCGGCGCGTGGCCCTTGCCGGGGAAGTGCTTGGCACAGGCCGAGAGCCCGGTCGACTGCATGCCGCGGATCCGCGCGGCGCCGAGACGGGCGACCAGCTCCGGGTCCTTGCCGTAGGAGCGGATGCCGATGTTCGGGCTGTAGCGCTCGGTGAGCACGTCGAGGCAGGGGCCGAAGTTGATGTCGACCCCGAGGCGGCGCAGCTCGCGCCCCTCGATCTGCCCCTGGCGGGCCACCATCGGCTCGTCGCTCCCGGTGCCGGCGGTGAGATTGTCCGGGAAGATCGTGACGCCCTGGTTCAGCATGATGATGCGACCGCCCTCGTGATCGGTGGTGATCATCAGGCGCCGGCCGACGCCTTCCTCGAGCCGGCGGATGAAGCGCACGAAGCGCTCCGGGGTCTCGAAGTTGCGCCGGTAGAGCATGAGGCCGCCCGCGTGGATCTCCCGCAGCAGCCGCACGTCGTCGTCGGTGGCGTCGGGCCCGGGAAGCCCCACGATGAGCTGCCGTCCCACCATCGCTTCGAGGCTCATGCAGTCCTCCTGCGCCGGATGCGCGCGGTGACGATGCCCACCCCGACCAGGCCCAGCCCGCAGCCGGCCAGCATCACGTGCTCGCCGCCCGCGTCGACGAGCGAGAAGGCCTTGCCCCGCGCGGCCTGGCTGATCTCGGTGGCGTGCACCTGCAGAGTGGTGTGCAGGGCGAGCGCATTCATCCGCTCATCGATAGAGAAGATAGGGCCGCCGGGCCCGCGCGAACGCGGCCAGGCCGGGGCGCCACGAGGCCTCGAGGCGGGCGAGCGGCGTGCCCCGCTCGATCGCGAGGCGGATCGCGTCGGTGCCGCAGAGCAGGTCGATCGGGAGCTTCTTCCACTGGAACTCGTAGGGCGGGCGCTTCCAGCGGAAGCCCCGCGGGGCCTGCCGGCCCGCCTCGATGATCAGGGCCAGGTACGCGGCGAAGGATTGGAACCGATCCCAGTCGGTCACGTGCACCTGGACGCCGCCGCAGGTGCGACGGGCCCACTTGTGGAACGCGGGCTCGAACGAGGCGGCGCGGAAGCGCACGCCGGGTAGCTGGCGGCGCTCGAGCGCGGCGGCCAGCCGCGGGCCGTCGAGGTAGGGCGCGCCGACCCACTCGAAGGGGCGGGTGGTGCCGCGGCCCTCGGAGAGATTGGTGCCCTCCAGGAGGCAGCCGCCCGGGTAGACGCGCGCGGTGTCGGTGGTGGGCATGTTGGGCGACGGCGCCACCCACGGCAGCTCGGTGTCCTCCCAGAGCATGTTGCGGCGCCAGCCCGCCATCGGCACCACCGTCAGATCGCAGCCGATCTCCTGCGTCTCGTTGTGGTAGGCGGCCAGCTCGGCGATGGTCATGCCGTGCCGGATCGGCAGCGGGTGGAGGCCCACGAAGGACGGGAAGCGCCCGTCGGGCCAGTTGCCCTCGAGCCGCTCGCCGCCCAGCGGGTTCGGGCGGTCCAGCACGATCACCGGCTTGCCGGCGCGCGCGCAGGCCCGCATGGTGAGTACGGTGGTCCACGCGAAGGTGTAGTAGCGCGCGCCGACATCTTGAAGGTCGACCACCATCACGTCGATGTCGCGCAGCATCGCGGGGGTGGGCTCGAGGCGCTTGCCGTAGAGGCTGTGCACGCGGAGTCGCCGCGCGCGGTCGTACTCGGCGCCGATGTGGGCGTGGTCCTGGGCGGCGCCGCCGAGCCCGTGCTCGGGCGCGAAGAGCGCGGCGAGCCGTACCTTGCGCAGCCCTTGGATGGCGTCGGCCGCGTGAGTGAGGTCGCGCGTGACCGAGGCCTGGTGGCAGAGCAGGCCCACGCGCCGGCCCGCGAGCATCGAGCCCAGGCGCGAGACGAGGACGTCGAGGCCGGCGCGGACGGGGGTCATCCGCGCGGGGGTAGCTCCACCACGCCGCCGCCCACCACCGACTGCTCGCCGTCCTGGTTGTGGGCCTCCTGCTCGATCTCGACGAGGTGCCGGCCGTCCTCGACGTGCTTGCCGGTGACGCGCCCCTCGATGATCAGGTAGTCGCCCTCCGGGTTGTGGCGTCGGATCTTGCAGTGCGCGCGGCGCAGGAACCCGTCGTCGCCCATCCAGTTGGTCAGATGATGGGTGAGCCACGAGCAGCGCTCCGGGCCGTAGTCGTAGGCGCCGGGCGCGCCCACCGCGGTGGCGAACTCGTGCTCCCAGTGCACGCGCTCCGGGCAGTCCGGGATGCCGAAGCGGTTCTTGATGCCGAGCCCCGAGTGCCGGCTGATCTGCTTCCACGCGAGCTTGTTGGCGCGGATGTAGAGCCCGCCCCAGCCCTGGGCGTAGGCGATGAAGCCGGTGACCGTCATCGGCCCCTTGGCCATCTTGGGCAGCGTCTCGCCCACCGTCACGTCCTGCCAGTAGCGGGGCGTGGCCCCGCGCACCTCTTCGTCCGCGTAGAGGCGGTAGATCGGCGCCAGCTCCTCGTCGGAGTAGCGCCGGGGCGCGCGGGCCTTGACCTCCTTGTACTTGCTGCCCTGCTCGCGCGCGTGGTCGCGCTCGGTGCGGAAGCACCAGGAGTCGGCCTCCGCGACCGTCTCGCCCCGCTGGTTGCGGAAGGTCACGTGGTAGATCTGCTGCACCGCGCGCCCCGCGAAGCGCGTCTCGTGCTCGATCAGCTCCTTGAGGAACGCCGCGGTCGAGATCTCGTCGTTGCGCCGCACCGGCTGGTGCCAGGTCCAGTCCGCCCCCGCCCACATCGCGTGGACGCCGGAGAGCCCGCCCACGTAGCCGGAGATGATGCGGCTCGTGGTGAAGAGGAACGACGGCAGCGCGACGATCCCGCGGTGGCGGGTACGCGCCGCGTAGGCCGGATCGCACCAGAGTGGGTTGTCGTCGCCGATGCCGTGCGCGTAGTGGCGGATGTTGTCGCGGGTGGCCTCGTGGCACCAGGGCTCGAGCGTGTCGGTGATCGGCACCCCGATCCGGCGGCGCAGGTCGTCGAGGCCCTGCTGGGTGATCTTGGGGAAGAGCTGGGCGGTCTCGGGCGGCATGACGTTCTCTCCTAGGACGTGGGAACGGAGGCGCCGGCCTCGCGCTCGCGGAGCACCTTGCGGTTCACCTTGCCGGCCGGCGTCTTGGGCAATTCGGCCACGAACTCGACCCGGCGCGGGTACTCGTGCTGGGCCAGCCGGGTGCGGGTCCACTCCTGCAGCTCGCGCACGAACGCGTCGTCGCCGGGGCGCGGGCTCACGATGAAGGCCTTCACCACGAGCCCGCGCAGCTCGTCGGGCACTCCGATCACCGCGGCCTCGCGGACATCTGAATGCTTGAGCAGCGCGCCCTCGACCTCCACCGCGCTGATCGTCCAGCCCGCCGAGATGATGACGTCGTCGGCGCGGCCGCCGTGATAGAAGTAGCCGTCCGCGTCGGTCCAGCCCCGGTCCTTGGTGGGGAACCATCCGTCGCGTCGCTTCACCTTGATCTCGCCGGGCTCGTCGGGCGCGCAGCGCGAGCCGTCCGCGCGCTGCACCTCGACCTCCACCCCCGGCACCGGTTTGCCGAGCGAGCCCGGCTTGACCACGAAGTCGGGCGCGCCCGGGTAGGACGCGAGGATCACCCCCACCTCGGTGGTCCCGTACATGCTGCACACCGGCGTCCGGAAGGTCTGCTCGACGAAAGCGCGAGTGGCCTCGTCGATGGGCTCGCCGGTGAACGAGAGCTTGCGGATCGCGTAGCGGTAGCGCGCCGCGGTGCCCGCGCTCTTCATCATCCGGTAGTGGGTGGCCGCGGCCGACAGATTGGTGATCTCGTGCTCGGCGAGCGCACGCAGCAGCCGGTCCGCGTCGAACTTGCCCGCGAAGGCCCCGGTGGCCACGCCGAGCGCGAGCGGACCGAGCGTGCCGTGCCAGAGGCCGTGGCCCCACGCGGGGGAAGACGGGCAGAAGAAGCGGTCGCCCGGGCGGATGCCGGTGCCGTAGAGCGCGGCGATCATCAGGGTCACGATGCTGCGGTGGGTGTGCCGAACCGCCGCCGGCAGTTCCCGAGTAGTCCCGGACGTGTACTGGAAGACCGCGAGATCGTCCGCCCGGGTGTCCGGCGTGTAGCGGTCCGGGTACGTGCCGAGCGCGGCGAGGAGCGCGTCGTCGGCCACCACCGTCTCGAGCCCGCGCGCGCCGCGGGCGATGTCAGCCTGCGCGGGCGAGACCAGCAGGAGCCGCGGCGCGCAGTCGTCGATGCGCAGGCGCAGGCCGTCGGGGCCGAAGAGGGTGAAGAGCGGCACCGCGATGGCCCCGCGCTTCACCGCGCCGAAGAGCCCCGCGTAGAAGGGCAGCGACGGCTCGAGCATGATGCCCACGCGCTCGCCGGGGCCGACGCCGCGCTCGGCCAGGAAGTGGGCGAAGCGCGAGGACCAGGCGGCGAGGCTCCCGAAGGTGAGAATCTCGTCCCCGCCCCCGCGCTCGGGCGAGTGGACGATGCGCACCGCGGGCCGCTCGGCGGGGTGGCGGTCGATGCACTCGTGGCCGATGTTGAGGCGCTCGCGGTCGCCGTCGAAGAGCTCCCACAGCCGGGCCGGGGAGCAGAGCCGCTGGGCGTCCGCGTAGGAGACGTGGTCGGTCAGCGTGGCCATCGATCGATAGTACCGCATTGACTGCCGCCGTCTCACGGGCTAACGTTCGGCCCCGGGAGGCCCACCACCATGACTTCGACGCAGAAGGTCGCGATCGTCACCGGAGCGAGCAGCGGCATCGGCAAGGCCAGCGCCCTGGCCCTCATGAAGGAGGGCTACGCGGTCGTCTTCGCGGGGCGTCGCAAGGACATGCTGGAGTCGGCCGCCGCCGAGGGCAAGGGCATGTCCGGCAAGTCGCTCGTGGTGCAGACGGACGTGACCAGCCACGAGTCGATCAAGGCGCTCTTCGCCAAGACCAAGGAGACGTTCGGGCGGCTCGACGTCCTCTTCAACAACGCGGGCGGCGGCGCGCCGCCGGTGCTGTTCGAGGACCTCACCTACGACCAGTGGCAGACGGTGGTCAACGCCAACCTGACCGGTGTCTTCCTGTGCACGCAGGAGGCGTTCAAGATCATGAAGGCCCAGACCCCGAAGGGTGGACGCATCATCAACAACGGGTCGATCTCGGCCCACGCCCCGCGGCCGAACTCGGCGCCGTACACCGCGACCAAGCACGGGGTCACCGGCCTCACCAAGGTGAGCTCGCTCGACGGCCGCAAGTACGACATCGCGGTCGGCCAGATCGACATCGGCAACGCGGGCACTCCCATGACCGAGCGCATGGCCAAGGGCGTCCCGCAGGCCAACGGCACCACCGCGGTGGAGCCCACCATGAACGTGAAGGCGGTGGCGGACGCGGTGGTCTACATGTCGAGCCTGCCGCTCGACGCCAACGTGCTGTTCCTCACCGTGATGGCGACGAAGATGCCCTTCGTGGGACGCGGCTAGCGCGTCTCGCGCCGGTGAGAGAGATCGACGAGGCAACGGATCCGGCGGCGCTGATCGAGGCGTACTACGAGGCGGGCTGGACGGACGGCCTGCCGGTGGTGCCGCCGTCGGACGCCTCCATCGCGGCGATGCTGGCCGCGGCCGGGCTCGAGGGCCACGAGGAGCTGGGCGCGATCCCGGGACGCAATGCGATCGTGATCGCGGACAAAGCCGCGACCAACGCGGTGATGGCCGGCTGTCGCCCCGAGTACATGCCGGTGGTGGTGGCGGCGGTGAAGAGCCTCTGCGCGCCCGCCTTCGCGTACCACGGCCCGGCCAGCAGCACCGGCGGCTCCGCGATGGCGCTGGTGGTCAACGGCCCGATCGCGCCGCGGCTCGGCATCAACAGCGGCAACAACGCGTTCGGCCAGGGTCACCGGCCCAACGCGACCATCGGCCGCGCGGTGCGCCTCATCATGATGAACGTGATGAACACGCGCCCGGGCCTGCTCGACCGTGCCACCCTCGGCAACCCCGGCAAGTACAGCTTCTGCTTCGCGGAGAACGAGGCGGATCATCCGTGGGAGCCGCTGCACGTGGCGCGCGGCCTGCGGCGCGAGGACAGCGCGGTCACCCTGATCGCCTCCAACAGCCTCTACCAGGTGTACAACCACCTCGCGGCCGACCCGGAGCCGCTCCTCCTCTGCTTTGCCGACGCGCTCGGCAACGTGGGCACGCCGAACCTCCTCGGCTTCAACGAGACGCTCATCGTCTTCGCGGGCGAGCACGCCGAGGTGCTGCAGAAGGCGGGCTGGAGCCGTCTCGACGTGCAGCGCTTCCTGATGGAGCACACGCGGCGGTCGGTGGCCGACTACAAGCGCGGGGCGCGGCTGCCCGGCGCGGTCACGGAGGCGGACGAGACCACCTGGCGCTACCGCTTCGAGCGGCCCGAGGACATCCTGATCGCGTTCGCGGGCGGCCGCGCCGGGAGCTGGTCCGCCTGCCTGCCGGGATGGGGGACGAAGTGGACCCGCAGCGTCACCACCCGCATCGATCTACCCCAAGGAGGCACGACATGAAGCTCTTCGATCCGACCTCGAAGCCGGTGGAGCGCGCGATCACGCTGGCGCCGCGGCCCGCGAGCCCGCGAGGCCTGCGCCTCGGCCTGGTGGAGAACACCAAGTTCAACGCGAGCTCCATCCTCGAGAAGCTGGCCGAGCGGCTGGCCCAGCGCCACCAGATGACGGTCACGGTGCGGAACCGGAAGCGGTCGGCGAGCCACGAGGTGGACGGGGACGGGATCAAGGCGCTGCGCGCGCAGGCCGATCTCGTCATCTCCGGCATCGGCGACTGAGGGTCGTGCAGCTCGAGCAGTGTGCTCGACGCGATCCTGATGGAGGAGCAAGGGGTGCCGGCGATCGCCATCGTCACCACCCCGTTCCGCAATACCGGGACGGCCATGGCCGAGAGCTGGGGCAAGCCGGGCTACCCGTTTCTGGACATGCCGCACCCGATCGCCAACCTCACGCAGGCGCAGCTCGACGAGCGGTGCGACCGGCTGGCGGATCAGGTCGAGGAATGGCTCGGGTTCGAGGCGCACTAGCACCTGAGATGTCGGCGTGAGCCGCATCCGCTACGATCGGCTGCCGACCGAGCGCGTGAACCCGGGCAGCGGCAAGCTCGACCGGCTGTCCGCGGCGCAGATCGCGCGGCTCATGAATCACGCCGACCGCCGCGCGGTACGGGCAGTGGGCCGGGCCGCACCCGCCCTTGGCCGCACGGTGGACCTGATCGTGCGGGCGCTCTCCCATCGCGGGCGCCTCATCTTCGTGGGCGCGGGCACCAGCGGGCGGCTGGGCGTGCTCGAGGCCGCGGAGTGCCCGCCGACCTTCGACACGCCGCCGTCCCTGGTGCAGGCGGTGATCGCGGGTGGCAAGCGCACCGTGTTCCGCTCGTCCGAGGGCGCGGAGGACGACGGGCCCGAGGGCGCGCGGCAGATCCGGCGTCGCGTGCGGCCCGGCGACATGGTGGTGGGCATCGCGGCCAGCGGGGTGACGCCCTTCGTGCGCGCGGCCTTGAAGGAGGCGCGGCGGCGCGGGGCGGGCACCGCGCTCGTCACCTGCAACCCCGACGTGCCGGCAAGGGCGGCGCGAGTGGTCATCGCGCTGGCCGTCGGTCCCGAGGTGCTGACCGGCTCGACGCGTCTGAAGGCGGGCACCGCCACCAAGCTCGCGCTCAACACCCTGACCACCGCGTCGTTCGCGCGGCTCGGCAAGGTCTACGGCAATCGCATGGTGGACCTGCGCCCACGCTCGGCCAAGCTGCGCGCCCGGGCGCTGCGCCTGGTCGGCCAGCTCGGCCGTGTGCCGCCCCGCGAGGCCGAGCGCCTCTTGAAGGCCTCCGGCGCCAGCGCCAAGGTCGCCATCGCCATGGCCCGGCTCCGCGTCGACGCCAAGGAAGCCCGCCGGCGCCTGAAGCAGGCCGCCGGTTCCCTCCGCCGCGCCCTCGAATAGGCCGGGTCAGAGGAGGAAGTCGAGGAGGGCGGGGATCACGGTCTTGGGGGCTTCCTCCATCAGCCAGTGGCCGGAGCCGGCGATCACCTGGCCGCGGACGTCGGTGGCCACCAGCTTCACCTGATCGATCAGGAAGGTGCCGCCCGACTTCTCGCCCGAGATCACCGACACCGGCATGGCGAGCCGGGTCTGCCCCAGGCGCGCGAAGTCCTCCGCGTCCCGCTCGAAGTTGCGGAAGTACTCGAAGCCCGCACGCATGGCCCCCGGCTGCGCGTAGGCCCTCGCGTAGACGCGACGATCGGCCTCGGGCACCGAGCGCTTCCGGTCGGCGGCGAAGTCGTTCCAGAAGTGCTCGAGGTAGATCCGCTCGCGCCCCTTCACCAGCGCCAGCGGCACGTCCCCGTAGAAGTGGAAGTGCCACAGGTCGCGCAGCAGCCACATGTTCTTCCAGTTGCCGATCCCGGGCAGGAAGGCGTCCATGAGCACCACGCGCTCGGCGGCCTGCGGGAACTGCGCCGCGTAGGCGTAGGCGACCATCAACCCGATGTCGTGCCCGACGATGCGGACGCGATCGAGCCCGAGGGACGAGGTCAGCTCGTGGATGTCCACCGCCATGTTCTTCTTGTCGTAGCCGGCCGGCGGCTTGGCCGATCCTCCGGCCCCTCGCAGATCCGGCACGATCACGGTGTGGCGCTGGGCGAGGAGCGGCATGATCGGCCGCCACATGTGACCGGTCTCGGCGTAGCCGTGCAGCAGGACGACCGGGCTGCCCTTGCCGCCGATGAGGAAGTGCAGCCGAGCCCCGTTGACCCTGGCGAAACGATCGGTGAAGCCGCTGGGTGTGGTCATGCGGTGAGGATGGCGACCTGGAGGCGCCAGGTCAAGCCGCGTCGAGATCCAACTCTATTGCCGCAAGAGGGCCATCGCGGCCTTGGCCTTCTCCGAGGCCGCCGCAGTCTGGCCGGCCTGGCAGGCCTCGTCGGCCTCCTTCACCAGCAGCGCCGCGCGCTTCTTCTCGGGAGACGGGTCCGGGGCAGTGGGCGCGGCGGGCGCTGCGCGAGGCGCCTGCTCGGGTTGACCCTTCGGCGCCTCCTTGCCGTCCGTCTTGCCGGGCCCCGGCGCTTCCTTCGGTGGGGCCTCCTTCAACGGGGTTTCCTTCAACACGCGCTCGTTCTCGGTGGCCGCCGCCTTGGCGAGCATCGCCCGCGCCGCTTCGACGTCGGGGCACGACGGCGCCGGAATGGCCGAGGCGGTCGGGATCGCCAGGGCGAGGGCCAGGCCCATGAGGGTGCCGATGGTCTTCGTCATCGCGACCTCCTTCCAGCGCCGGAGGCGCATCGATTGTGCCAAGCCACGACAGGAACGGATCGAGGGGCAATCGGGCGGGATTGAGCGCGGATGGACGATGGCCGGGTCGCGCGGTCGGCGGCGCCCGGTCAAGAGGACGCAGTAAGAATGCCTGAGGCCTGGCGGTCGGGGCGACGTCTCACCCCGATCGCCGGGCCCATCGTCTGCGAAGCCGCGGCCGGACTACTGCAGCGGCGGAGGGGGAGGCACCGACGGCACGAGGGCCACGCTCGGGATCCACACCCACTGACAGGCGGTGTCGACCCCATCACCACGCAGCTCGTATCGGCCGTTCGGGTAATACACGACGTCTCTATCTATCGGCGCAGGCGGGGGAGTCGTCACGATCACCGGACGGTACACGGGGACGGGTCGCTCGATGACGACCGGCGCCGGGTGAGCGTATACGGGCCGGGTGGGCCAGCAACCCTCCGACCACCTGATTGAAGACCGCAACATGGGTGCACCTCCTTCTGTGCCCCCTATGACGCACGCACGCCTGCGCTTATTTGCGCGACCTTCTCTAAGAAAGTTCTTAGGAGTGGCTCGGGCCGGCGGTATCCTCCGCGCGGACCGGCGTCTTGCCGCGCAGGAAGTCGAAGTCGCAGCCCTCGTGGGCCTGCAGCACGTGATCCAGGAAGAGCCGGCCGTAACCCCGCGTGTAGTGCGGCGGGCGGGGCCTCCACCTCGCGCGGCGATGGGCAAGTTCATCGTCGGGAACCCGGAGGGTCAGCCGGCGGTTTGGTATGTCTAGCTCGATCTGGTCGTCGTTCTGGACCAGAGCGAGCGGCCCACCCGCCTCGGCTTCCGGCGAGACGTGGAGCACCACGGTGCCGTAGGACGTCCCGCTCATCCGCGCGTCCGAGATGCGCACCATGTCCTTCACGCCCTTCTGGAGCAGTTTCTTGGGGATCGGGGCCGCGCCCCACTCCGGCATGCCGGGCGCACCTTTTGGCCCCACCCGCTTGAGCACCAGCACGCACGTCTCGTCCACGTCCAGGTCGGGGTCGTCGATGCGCGCGTGCAGGTCGGAGTGGTCCTCGAACACCACCGCGCGCCCGCGGTGGGTGAGCAGATGCGGCGAGGCAGCCGACTGCTTCAGCACCGCGCCGTTCGGGCAGAGGTTGCCGGTGAGGATCGCGGTGCCGCCCTCGTTCAGGATCGGCATGGCGAGCGAGCGTATCACGTCCGCGTTGTAGTTGACCGCCTCCGCGTTGTTCTCCGCGATGGACTTGCCGGTCACGGTGAGCGCGTCGCCGTGCAGGAGGGGCAGCAGCTCCTTCAGCACCACCGGCAGACCGCCCGCGTAGAAGAAATCCTCCATCAGGTACTTCCCGGACGGGCGCACGTTCAGCAGCATCGGGGTGGTGCGCGACAGCTCGTCGAAACGCGTGAGCGGCAGGTCCACGCCGGCGCGCCCCGCGAGGGCGATCAGGTGGATGATCGCGTTGGTGGACCCGCCGATGGCCATGCCGGTGCGCACCGCGTTGTCGAAGGCCTCGCGGGTGAGGATCTTCGAGGGCTTGAGCTCCTCGCGCACCATCTCCATGATGCGCCGCCCGGACATCTCGGCCAGTACCATGCGCCGCGAGTCGGCCGCCGGGATCGCCGCGTTGCCGGGCAGGGTCATGCCGAGCGTCTCCGCCATCGAGGCCATCGTCGACGCGGTG
>DATGBR010000184.1:0-29748 GCA_035312605.1 Candidatus Methylomirabilota bacterium | reverse complement strand
CGCGAACTTGGTCTCGATCCAGCGCGCCGCCACGACGACCGGCAGGAACAGCACGATATAGGCGGCCGCGCCCATCATCAGCGGCGAGGGATTATAGGAATTCGACATCGCCGAGCTCGCCTGGCCCAGGATCTCGGTGACGGCGACAACGGTGCCGAGCGCGGTGCCCTTGGTGATGGCGATGGTGCGGTTGGTGAGTGGCGGGATGGTGAGCCGCAAGGCCTGCGGCAGCACGACGTTCATGAGGGTCTGGCCGAACGACAGGCCGGTCGAGCGCGCGGCCTCCCACTGGCCTTTGTGCACCGAGGTGATGCCGGCCCAGAAGATCTCCTCGGAGAAGGCCATCAGCACCAGGGCGAGCGACAGCCAGGTCGAGACGAAGCCCGACGGCGAGATGTCGGCGGCGGGCAGGCCGAAATACATCAGCACGATGATGACCAGCGGCGGCAGCGAGCGAAACAGGTCGACCACGAAGATGATCAGCCAGTTGAGCGGCCGGATCGCCAGGCTGCGCAGCAGGGCGAGCGCGAGGCCGGCGAGAATGCCGCTGATCACGATCAGAACGGCAAGCTCGATGGTGACGACCACGCCGGACAGGATGTCCGGCAGGTATTTCAGCATCACCTTGCCGTTGAAGAACGTCTCGACGAAACGGTCCCAGTTCGACACGTCAGTGCCGCTGGATCTGACCGATGAAGGCGCGCGTGCGGTCGTGGCTGGGGTTCTCGAAGATCGCCGCGGGCGGGCCCTGCTCGACGATCAGGCCGTCGTCCATGAACATCACGCGATCGGCGGCGTTGCGGGCAAAGCCCATTTCGTGGCTGACCACGATCATGGTCATGCCGCTTTCACGCAAGGAGCGCATGACTTCGAGCACCGAGCCGACCAGCTCGGGATCGAGCGAGCTCGTCGGCTCGTCGAACAGCATCACCCGGGGCTCGAGCGCGATCGAGCGGGCGATGGCGACGCGTTGCTGCTGGCCGCCCGAGAGCTGGCCCGGCGTGTGGTTCGCGCGGTCGGCCAGCCCGACCCGCTCGAGCGCGGCGCGGCCGAGTTGGTCGGCCTCGGCGCGTGACTTGCCCGCCACCTTGCGCAAGGCCAGCGTCACGTTGCCGAGCGCCGTCATGTGCGGATAGAGATTGAACGACTGGAACACCATGCCGATGCGCTGGCGGGCATGGTTGATGTCGGTCCGGGGATCGAGCATGTCGATGCCGTCCACCACGACGCGGCCGGAGGACGGCTCCTCGAGGCGGTTGAGGCAGCGCAGCAGGGTCGACTTGCCCGAGCCCGACGGGCCGATCACGAACACCAGCTCGCGCTCGGCCACCGCGAGGTCGACGCCCTTCAGGACGTGAAGGGCGCCGAAGTGCTTGTGGATGCCGCGTGCGTCGACGGTCAGTTGCACCTGAGCTCGTGCGGCGTCGGGTCGTAGCCCGGCATGCCCGGCACGCCGTAGCCCGGCGTGATCACCACCTCGAGGCCGTCCGCCGGCGGCTTGCGGCCGAACCACTTCTCGGACATCCGGGCGATCGTGCCGTCCTTCTTCATGCAGTCGAGGGCATCCTGCAGCTCGGCGCGGAGCTTCGGGTTGCTCTTGGGCACCGGCGCGGCCCAGTGGGCGCGGGTGTCCGTCAGCTCGAGGTCGGCCGAGAATTGCGGGTTCTTCGACGCGGCGTAGACGATGCTGGTATTGCCGCCGAGGGTCGCGTAGGCGCGGCCCGAGAGGACGGCCTGGGCGGCGTCCGGCTGGTTGTCGTAGACCTGCACCGTGAAGCCGTGCTCGGCGCCCTTGGCCTTCGAGAGCGTCTCGTAGGGCGTGCCCTTGTTGACGGCCACCGACTTCCCCTTGAGGTCGGCCCAGTCCTTGATCGGCGCCGAGCCCTTCTTGATGCCGAACTGATAGGCGGTCCAGAGGTAGCCCGCGGTGAAGAGCATGTTCTCGGCCCGCTCCCTGGTCACCGTCGTCGGCGCCGCGATGAAGTCGTAGCGGCCGGACTGCATGCCCGGGATCAGGGTCGAGAAGCTCACCGCGTCGATGGTGATCTCGCGCTTCATGCGGCGCGCGACCTCGGTGAAGAGATCGATCTGGAACCCCTCGACGCCGCCGCCCAGCTTGGGCATGGCGTGCGGCGCGAAGGTCCCGTCGACGCCCGTCCGGAGCGGGGGAAGCTTCTCCTGGGCCAGCACGGGACCGGTGCAGAGGAGCGTGGCCATCGCCGTGGCGGCAACGAGACGGTGCTTCATGATGCGCCTCCCAGAGAACACGTGGTGTGGATTCGGCCGGGCCCCGCGCGGCGGCCGGCGTCGATGAGGGCCTGCGCGAATCGGTGCGGCAAGGTCGCGCCGATCCTGTCAGAGAGCACGGAACAAGTCAAACCGGGACCTCGAGGCTCAGGGGTGCGGACCCCACGGAGCCGTCGCGAAGCCCTCGACGAAGTCCTGGTTGGCATATACTGCGGCCCAGTGCGCGCGACGGTCGGCATCGTCGGCGAACTTCCTGGTCCGCATCTCGTAGACGGTCATGGGGGGCGAGGTTAACACGCGGGCATCGGAGGCAGCCATGAAAGGCGTGGTGTTTCTGGGTGATCGCAAGCTGGAGCTCAGGGAGTTCCCCGATCCGACGCCGGGCCCGAGGGACGTGATCCTCGAGATCAAGGCCTCCGGCATGTGCGGCAGCGACCTGCACAACTATCGCGCGTCGGCCCAGCCGGGCGGGGCGGTGGCCGGGGGCATCAAGCGGCAGGCGGGGGTGATCGCCGGCCACGAGCCCTGCGGCGTCGTCGCGGCGGTGGGCGCCGGTGTCACCGAGAAGGAGGCCCGGCTCGGTCAGCGCGTGATGGATCACCACTACGACGGCTGCGGCACCTGCAAGCACTGCCGGGCGGGCTGGACGCAGATGTGCCTGCAGGGCACGGTGGTCTACGGCTCGGGCGGAAACGGCGGGCACGCCCGGTACATGAAGGTGCCGGTGTCGACGCTGGTGCCGCTCCCGGACGCGCTCTCCTTCGTGACCGGCGCGGCCATCTCCTGCGGCACCGGCACCGCGTGGGGCGCGCTCCGGCGACTCACCCTGCAGGGCGGCGAGACGATCGCCATCTTCGGCCAGGGGCCGGTCGGTCTCTCGGCGACCCAGCTCGCCGTCGTGATGGGCGCGCGGGTCATCGCGGTCGACATCGCGCCCGAGCGGCGGAAGCTGGCCCAGCAGTTCGGCGCGCACGAGGTGATCGACCCCGAGGCGGGCGACATGGTGGCGGCCATCCGCGACCTGACGCACGGCGAGGGCGCGCACAAGACGCTCGACGCCTCCTCGGCGCCGGAGGCCCGCGCGGCGGCGGTGCGTGCGGTGCGCTCGTGGGGCACCGCCTGCTTCGTGGGCGAGCGCGGGCAGGTGACCCTCGACGTGAGCCCGGACCTCCTGCGGCGGCAGGTGACCCTCGTGGGCTCCTGGACGTTCTCGAAGCAGGGCCAGGCCGAGTGCGCGGAGTTCGTGGCCGACCGGCGTGTCGACGTCGAGCAGCTCTTCACCCATCGCTGGAAGCTCGAGCAGGCGGAGGAGGCCTACCGGCTCTTCGACACGCAGACGACGGGCAAGGCGGTCATCCTGCCGTCCTAGGGCCCGGAGGCGCGGGCCACCAGGAACACGCCGGTCGAGGCGATGGCGAAGCCGAGGACGGCCAGCGGGGTCAGGCGCTCCCCCAGGAGCGCCCACGCGGCCACCGCCACCGTCCCGGGGACGAGGTAGAAGTTGGCCGCCACGCGGCCCGCCGTCCCGCGCGCCAGCAGGTAGTAGTAGAGCGCCATGGCCCCGATCGAGACCGCCAGCACGTTCCAGACCACGGAGGTCACCGCGGGAGCCGTCCACACCGCGTGCATGCGCTCGAGCCCCAGGGCCAGCGCCACGGTCAGGAGCGCGCCCGCGGCGACCTGCACGGTGGTGGCGCCGAGCAGCGGCACGCCCTCGCAGAAGCGGCGGAAGTAGATCGTGCCGCCGGCCAGGCCGGCGACGCCGGAGAGCCCGAGCGCGATGGCCCGCCAGCCCGCGGGGCCCTCGAGCGCGCGCGGCGTCACGACCATCAGCACGCCGACGGTGCCCAGGATCAAGCCGAGCCACTGCGAGGAACGGAGGCGCTCCCCGAGCGGCGGCACCGCCGACAGCGCGATGAGCGTGGGGCCGAGCGACTGCAGCAGCGCCATCACCGCGACGTTCTCGGTCACCATCCCCACGTGGAACGCGGACAGGGTGACGCCGTTGACGAGGGCGCCGGCGACCGCGAGGTGGTGCCAGCGCCCGCGGAGCGCGGCCCAGGAGTGCCGGCCCACCAGCGCGGCGAGGCCCAGGAGCGCGGCGGCGGCCAGCAGTCGCACGCCGACGAAGAGCAGCGGCGAGACCAGCCGGAGGCCGACGCGCGCCGTGATGAAGGACGAGCTCCAGAGCAGGACGAAGACGTAGGGAGCGACGGGCGCGATACGACTACTCTCGGACGGGCGAGCCGCCCGCCGGGCCCGCCCCGGCCCAGGACTGGACGATCGGCAGGACCTCCTTGGCGTAGAGCCGAAGCCCGGACTCGGCCAGGTCGAGGGGCGTGCCCCCGAAGCGGAACGACGTGGCCAGCTCGAACGCGCCCACGAGGGCCCGCCGCTCCTCGAGCGTGCGGAGGATTCGATCGGGCGTGCCCCAGACCGCGGCCTGCATGAAGGCGGAGACGATCCCGTCCATGCCGATCTCCCGGGCCATCGCGATCTTCTGCGCGTAGGCGTCGTAGCCCTTCACGGTGGCGAAGTGGGGGCCCAGCAGTTCGTAGTGGTAGAAGTTGCTCTCCACGAACTTCCCCATGTAGCGGCGCGCCGTCTCCTCCGCCCCGTCCATGGTGGGCGTGCAGACGCAGAAGTCGGCCAGCAGGGGCGGCCCCGCCTCCTTGCCGTGGATCTTCCGCACCAGGTCGCGGTGCTTCTGGATGGCCGGCATGCGGATGGGCCAGGGCCGGTCGGCGAACATGACTATTCGGGCGTTGATCCGGGCGGCTGAGGTCACCGAGTCGTCCGAGGAGGCCACCGCGTACACGCGGTCGTCGAAGCTCCGCTTCGGGCGCGGGCGGATCTCGGTCCTCGGCTGCGGGTAGAAGGGCCCGTCGCCCTCCATGAACCCGGTGCGGAGGCCACGGAGGATCATCTCCGCCGCCTCGTCGAACCGCCCCCTCGATTCGTCCATCGTCCCCCGGAAGGCCTCGAACTCCCGTCGGGCGAGGCCGCGCCCGATTCCGAGGCGGAGCCGGCCCCGGCTCAGGTGGTCGAGGACGGACGCCTGCTCGGCGACGCGCAGGGGATCGTGCCAGGGCAGGATCACGGCGGCGGTACCGAGGCCGACCTCCGGGCACTCCGCGGCCAGGTAGGACATGAGCTGCAGGTTGTCCGGGCAGAACGAGTAGTCGTTCCCGTGGTGCTCGACGGACCACAGCACGTCGAAGCCGAGGTCGGCGGCCAGTCGCGCGAGCCGCAGCTCCTCGTCCCACGCCTGCTCATCGGACACGTCGTTCCACCCGTAGGTGGCGAAGATCATCTGCAGGCCGACGTCCATCGTATCCTCCCGGGATCCCTCGTGCGTTTCGTGGACCTGGCTACCGGGGAAGCGGCTGCGGGACCCGTCCGCGGCGTAGGAGCCGTACGAGCGGCGGTCCGAGGAGCGCGGCGGCGGCGAGGATCAGGATCGTCGCCGACAGCGGGCGCGCCACGAGATCGACCACGCTGCCGCGCGTGAGGAACAGCGCCTGGCGCAGCGTCTTCTCCATCATCGGGCCCAGCACCAGCGCGACCACCATCGGGGAGGGGTCCACGCGGAGCTTCCGCAGCGCGTAGCCGAGTACGCCGAAGATCACGAGCACCCACAGGTCCAGGAAGCTGTTGCTCAGGCTGAAGGCGCCGACGAGACAGAGCAGCAGCACGAGCGTGGCGAGGACGTGCTGGGGCAGGCGCAGCACGGTCACGAAGACGCCGACCAGGGGCAGGTTCAGGATCAGCAACATGAGGTTGCCGATGTACATGCTGGCGACGAAGCCCCAGAAGACCTCCGGCCGCTGGCTGATCATGAGGGGCCCGGGCTCCAGGCCGTGGACCACCAGGGCGCCGAGCAGGATGGCGGTGGCGGGCGAGAACGGGATGCCGAGCGAGAGCAGCGGCACCATCGCGCCGGCGGTGGCCCCGTTGTTGGCGGCCTCCGGCCCCGCGACGCCCTCGATCATGCCGGTGCCGAACTTCTCGGGTGTCTTCGACACCTTCTTCTCGACGGTGTACGAGATGAACGTCGACAGGACCGCGGCGGGGCCGGGTACGAGGCCGGTGAGGAAGCCGAGGACGGAGCCGCGGGCGATCGGCATCGTCGAGCGTCGCCATTCTTCAGGCGTGGGCAGGAGCTCGCGGAGCTTCACGCTGGCGATCTGCGCCTTCGCGATGCCCTCCTCGGCCAGGAGCAGGACCTCGGCCACCCCGTAGACGCCCATGATCACCGGCACGAGCTCGATGCCTTGCGCGAGCTGGACGGAGCCGAAGGTGAAGCGGCGCAGGGCCGAGATCGAATCCATCCCGACGGTGCCGAGGGCCAGGCCAAGGGCGACCATCACGAACGCGTTGAGGATCGAGCCGCCGGACAGGCGGGAGAGGAGCAGGATCCCCCCGAGGGTGATCGCGAAGTATTCCGGCGGCCCGAACCGGATCGCGACGTCGGCCAGCCAGCCCGCCGCCAGCATGATCCCGACGACCCCGACGGTGCCGGCGACGAAGGACCCCACCGCGGAGATCGTGAGGGCGGCGCCCGCGCGCCCCTTCTTCGTCATCTGGTAGCCGTCGAGCAGCGTGACCACGGACCCGGCTTCGCCGGGCACGTTGACCAGGATGGAGGTGGTCGAGCCTCCGTACATCGCGCCGTAGTAGATGCCCGCGAGCATGATCAGCGCGGTGGCCGGCTGCATCGCGAAGGTGGACGGCAAGAGGAGGGCCATGGCGCCGACGGGCCCGATGCCGGGCAACACGCCGACGATGGTCCCGACCAGCACGCCGACGAAGCACGCGAACAGGTTGCTGGGCAGCAGGGCGATCGAGAACCCGTAGCCGAGGCCTTCGAGCGGGCCCACCCGTCAGCTCACCAGGGCCCGCGCGGGAGCGGGACGTCGAGGAGCACCGCGAAGAGCCCGTACGAGGCCGCCGAGCTCAGCGCGCCCGTCAGCAGCGCGGTCGTCCAGCGGGCGCCGAGGTAACGGAGGACGATGGTCACGAAGGCAAACGCGGCCGCGGGATAGCCGACCCAGGGCAGCGCGAGGCAGAACGCCACCAGGGCGGCCACCGAGATCACCACGCGGCGGCGTGCGGCCGCATCCAGGTCGACCGCCGCCGCCGCGGCGCCCGGGGCGGACCGGAACGCGCTGGTGGTCGCGCCGAGGGCGACGACGAGGGCGAAGACGGCGACGATGACCGGATAGAATCCCGCGCCCGGACGGGCGGCCGCCCCGAACGGTAGCTGGAGCGAGAGGATCAGGTAGGCTCCCGCCGCGACCAGGAGCACGAGAGGAACCGCGCGCGCGAGCACCTACTTCTTGATCATCCCGAGGCGCTTGAGCACGTCGTTCCACTCCTTCTGCTCACGCACGAGCTCCTGCCGGAGCTTGTCGCCGCTCTTGTAGTCCACGTCGACGCCGCGCGATTTCATGAGCGAGAGGAACGACGGCTCCTCCATCGCGGCCTTGGCCGAGTTGTGGAGCACCTTCAGCGCGGGCCCCGGCGTGCCCTTCGGGGCGGTGAGCACGAACCAGGTGCCGATCCCGTCCCCGAGCCCCGCTTCCTTCCCGGTGGGCGCCTCCGGGAAGAAGGGATGCCGCTGGGGGCTGGCGACCGCCAGCACGCGGAGCTTCTTGGCGTCGACGAGGGGTTTCACCTCGCCGGGCTGCGCCATCGCCGCGTCGATGTGGCCGCCGAGCAGCGCCGGGCTCGTCTCCCCCCAGCCCGAGAACGGCACGTGGGTGGTCTTGAAGCCGCCGGGGATCTGCCACCGCTCGAGCGTCAGGTGGCTGATGGTTCCCTCGCCGGGCGACCCGACGCGGAGCTTGCCCGGATTCGCCTTGGCCGCGGCCATCAACTCCTGCAGGGTCTTCCACGGCGCGTCCGCCTTCACGGTGAGGAGGGTGTAGAAGGTGATCGTGTTCAGGATGGGCTCGTAGTCGTCTGGCGTCTTGTACGGCAGCTCGTTGAGCTGCGGATGGATCACCAGGGTCGAGTTCGGCGCGAGGATCACGGTGTAGCCGTCCGGCTTCGCCTGCGCGACTTCCGCCATCCCGACGGAGCCCCCGCCACCCGGCCGGTTGAGGACCGCCACGCCCTTGGTGAACGTCTTCTTCATCGATTCGGCCATCGGGCGGGCCACGATGTCGACCATGCCGCCGGCGGGGTAGGCGACGACGATCGTCAGGGAGCGCTCGGGATACTCGGCGGCCGCGGGCGCCGCGAAGCCGAGGAGCAGAACGGTGAGAAGAGCGAAGCGGGGCATGCGTGTCCTCCCTCTCGGATACGGAGAGCGGCGATCCAGGTGAGCGGCATCCTAGGCCAGGCTCACCGCCGCCGTCAACCGGCCGATGGAGGGGCCGGATGCTCGCGCCCTTGACGACCTCGGAGCGGCCAGCCTAAGCTTCTGCGGCATGCAGTGTGTGGGGTGTCAGCACGAGAATCCGCCGCACGCCAAGTTCTGCCTGGAATGCGGCGGCCGCCTGGCGCTGACGTGCTCCAGATGCCGCGCGGAGCTGCCCGGGTCGGCGAAGTTCTGCCTGGCGTGCGGGGCGCCGGTCGGTCCTCAGCCTCGCTCACCCCAGTCCTACACGCCGAAGCATCTCGCGGAGAGGATCCTGACGTCCAGGAGCACGCTCGAGGGCGAGCGCAAGCAGGTCACCGTCCTCTTCGCGGATCTGAAGGACTCGATGGAGCTGATCGCCGACCGGGATCCCGAGGAGGCGCGGAAGCTGCTCGATCCCGTCCTCGAGCTCATGATGGCGGCTGTCCACCGATACGAGGGCACCGTGAACCAGGTCCTGGGTGACGGGATCATGGCCCTCTTCGGGGCGCCGCTGGCGCACGAGGATCACGCGGTGCGCGCATGCTACGCGGCGCTCAAGATGCAGGAGTCGGTCAAGCGGTACGCCGAGGAGATATTCCGCTCGCACGGGGTCCTCGTCCAGATCCGGGTGGGCCTCAACTCGGGAGAGGTCGTGGTCCGCGCGATCGATTCGGATCTGCACATGGACTACATCGCGCTGGGCCAGACGACTCACCTGGCCGCGCGCATGGAGCAGCTGGCCGCACCCGGTACCGTCCTGCTGGCTCCCACGACGCTGCAGCTCGCGGAGGGCTATCTCCAGGTGACGGCCCGGGGGCCGGTCGCGGTCAGGGGCCTCCCGGAGCCGATCGAGGTCTACGAGATCGTCGGGCCGGGTGCGGTCCGATCTCGGCTGCACGCAGCGGCCGCCCGGGGGCTGACCCGCTTCGTGGGCCGGGACCGGGAGGTCGACGAGCTGCGCCGGGCTCTCGAGCGAGCCCAGGCCGGACACGGCCAGATCGTCGCGGTGGTCGGCGAGCCCGGAGTCGGCAAGTCGCGGCTCTACTGGGAGTTCACCCGGTCCCATCGCGTGCAGGGGTGGCGGGCGCTCGAGAGCGGGTCGGCCTCCTACGGCAAGACCACCGCGTATCTTCCGGTCATCGATCTGCTCAAGGTGTACTTCCAGGTCGAAGGGCGCGACGACACGCGGACGATCCGCGAGAAGGTGACCGGGAAGGTCCTCGCGCTCGACCGGACCCTGGAGCCCGCGCTGTCGGCACTCCTGACCCTGCTCGAGGTTCCGGTCGAGGATGCGGCGTGGGCGCGCCTGGATCCCTCGCAGCGCCGGCGGCGGACGCTGGAGGCCGTGACCCAGCTCTTGCTGCGGGAGAGCGAGGTCCAGCCGCTCCTGCTGCTGGTCGAGGACCTGCACTGGATCGACGCCGAGACCCAGGCGCTGCTGGATGGCCTCGTCGACAACCTGCCGACGGCCCGGCTGCTCTTGCTCGTCAACTACCGGCCGGAGTACCGGCACGGGTGGGGAGACAAGCCCGACTACCGGCAGCTGCGCATCGACCCGCTACCCGCCGAGAGCGCGGACGATCTCCTCAGCGCCCTGCTGGGGACCGCCGCGAGCCTGGACGCGCTCAAGCGCACCCTCATCGCGCGGACGGAGGGGAATCCGTTGTTCCTCGAGGAGAGCGTGCAGGGCCTGGTGGAGACGAAGGCCCTCATCGGGGAGCGCGGCGCCTACCGGCTGGCGCACGACGCCACCCCGGTCCACGTGCCGACGACGGTCCAGGCGATCCTGGCCGCGCGCATCGACCGCTTGTCGCCCGAGGACAAGCGGCTGCTCCAGGCCGCCGCGGTCATCGGCACCGACGCGCCGTTCGCGCTCCTGCTCGCCGTCGCCGAGCTGGGCGAGGGGGAGCTGCGGCGCGGGCTCGATCACCTCCAGGCCGCCGAGTTTCTCTACGAGGCCCGGCTGTTCCCGGATCTCGAGTACACGTTCAAGCACGCCCTCACGCACGAGGTCGCCTACGGCGGCTTGCTGCAGGAGCGGCGCCGTGAGCTGCACGCCCGGCTGATGGAGGCGATCGAGACGCTCCATCGCGATCGCCTCGGCGAGCAGATCGAGCGCCTCGCCCATCACGCCCTCCGCGGCGAGGTGTGGGAGAAGGCGGTGCCCTATCTCCGGCAGGCCGGGCTCAAGGCGGCCGGCCGCTCGGCGCTCCCCGAGGCCCGAGAGTGGCTCGAGCAGGCGCTGGAGGTGCTCGCCGCGCTGCCGGAGAGCCCGTCGACTCAGGCGGAGGGCTTCGACATCCGCCTCGACCTCCGGCCGCTGCTGGGCCAGCTCGGCGAGTACCGACGGGTGATGGAGCGCCTGCGGGAGGCCGAGGCCATCGCGGAGACCCTGAACGACGACCGCCGCCGGGTCCGGGTGTGCGCGGTCATGACCAACGCGCACTCGCAGCTCGGCGAGCTGGACGAGGCGCTCTCGTTCGGGACCCGGGCGCTGACCGTCGCCCGGCGCGGGGCGGACCTGGGCCTTCGCCTGCTCACCACGACCTATCTCGAGCAGGCGCACTACTTCCGCGGTGAGTATCAGCGAGTGGTGGAGCTGGCCACCGAGAACCTCGCCGCGCTGCCGGCCGACTCGGAGTACGAGTCGTTCGGGGCCGCCATGCCGATCGCGATCTACGATCGCTACCTCCTGATCCGGAGCCTCGCGCAGCTCGGCCGCTTCTCCCGGGCCGCCCGGTACGAGGCCGAGGCGCTCCGGCTCGCCGAGCCCACGCGCCACGCCTATGCCGTCGGCATGGCCCACCTGGCCGCGAGCTGGCTGCACCTCCTCGAGGGGGACTGGGTCCGGGCGCGCACCCTGATCGAGCACGGGGTCGCGGCCTACCGGGCCGGGAACATCGTGCTCAACCTGCCCCACGCGGTGGCCTGCTCGGCGTGGGCCCTCGCGCAGGTGGACGAGGTCGACCTGGCCGTGACCCGATTCCAGGAGGGCGAGCAGCTCCTCCAGCGTGAGGCGGAGAGGGGGATCGTCGGGATCCACGGAGAGGCCTGCCACGCGCTGGGTCGGGCCGCGCTGCTGCTCGGCCGGCTCGACGAGGCCCGTCGCCTGGGCGAGCGCGCGCTCTTCTATGCTCCCTCTCACCCGGGCTTCGCGGCCCACGCGCTGCACCTGCTCGGCGACGTCGCGGCCCATCCGGACCGGTTCGACGCCGAGCGGGGCGCGGCCGAGGCCCACTATCGCAAGGCGCTCGCGCTCGCCGAGAGGTGCGCCATGCGTCCGCTCGTCGCCCACTGCCACCACGGCCTCGGCCGGCTGGCCCGGCGTGCCGGCGCGGGCGCGCCGGCGCGGGAGCACCTGGCCATCGCGACGATGATGTACCGTGAGATGGACATGACGTACTGGCTCGAGAATGCGGAGGAGGGGGCGAGGAGAGCCTGAGGCCATGCCGTCGATATTCAACGCGCGCGATGCCGACAGCTACGAGCAGACGATGGGGCGCTGGAGCCGCCGTCTGGCGCCGCTGTTCATCGAGCACGCGGGCGCCGCCGCCGGCGAGCGGCTGCTGGAGGTGGGCTGCGGGACCGGCAGCCTGACCTTCGCCCTGGCCGGGACGGTCGCCTTCGGGGAGCTGACCGCCATCGACTACGCCGACGTCTACGTTGCGGCCGCTCGCGCCAAGAATCGAGACCCGCGCATCCACATCGAGCAGGGGGACGCGGTCGCGCTGTGCTTCCCCGACGCGCACTTCGATCGCGCGCTGTCGCTCCTGGTCCTGCAATTCGTCCCCGAGCCGGGGGTGGCGGTGGCGCAGATGCGGCGGGTCACCCGGCCGGGGGGAGTGGTCGCCGCGGCGGTATGGGATTCCGGCGGTGGGCTAGTCCCTCAGCGGATATTCTGGGATACCGCCGCGATGCTGGACGCCGCCGCGGTCGTGCAGCGCGGACGCGCCATGTCGAAGCCGGTGGTCGCTCCCGGCGGGCTCGCGCGGCTGTTCAGCGCAGCGGGCCTCGCCGACGTCGACGAGCGGCCCTTGCTGATCCGCATGGAGCACGCCGACTTCGCCGACTACTGGGAGCCGTTCCTCAACGGCGAGGGGCCAATGGGCGCCTATGTCGCCGGCCTGGGTGTGGCGGACCGGGCGCGGCTCGAACACCATCTGCGGGCGGCGTACCTGGCCGGTGCACCGGACGGGCCACGCTCCTTCGCGGCGATTGCCTGGTCCTGCCGGGGGGTCGTGCCGAGCGTCGCTAGCGCCAGCCCAGCCCGGCGAGGGCCAGCAGGAGGAGCACGGAAATGACCGCAACCCAGCGCTCGAGCTTCATCGCGTCCTTCAGCATCTCTCTCCGCCTAATCCTTCCTTTTCTCTCTAGATGCGACTGGCGGCCCGGAGGGTTCCGTGTCGGATTCTTGCCGGACCGGGAACGGGGCGCATCCAGCGCGGCGCCGGCGCCGTCCCAATCGCGGCGGAGGGAACGCTCGGACATGACCCGACGATCGATGGGGTGCGCGGCTCTGCTGGCTTTGATGGTCCTGTCTCCCGCGAAGAGCCAGGGAGCAGACGGACCCGTGGGCCTGCAGGTACGGTGGGCGGCGGACCCGCCGCGCAGTGGGCTGCAGGCGGTTTGCGGCCACGTGTCCAATGACCGCCCCATGACCGCCGTGCGCGTTCGGCTCCGGGTCGAGGGCCTGAACGAGCAAGGCGCCGTGACCGGTCAGCGCGAGGCGGAGGTCCTCGGCCAGGTCCCGTCCGGGGGCAACGCGCTGTATTGCATCACCATGTTCGCCGGTGCGGCCACCTACCGCGTCACCGTGGTCGGCGTCGAGTGGACGGGGGGCTCGGACGGCTCCTAGCCACCCGAGCGGGCGGGGGCGGTCGCCGCGAACAGGTAGCGCTCGAACCAGCCGGGAAACGCGCGAACCCACTCCCGCCGCCCCTCCAGGACCAGGCCGGCGGCGACCGCCTGGCGGAAGGTCAGGTCGCCTCGCCACCACCCGATCAGGGTGCGGCGGGTGGCGCGCAGACACAGCTCCTCCGGGAAGCCCGGGTTGACGGTGCAGAGCGACACCTCGCTCCGGCGGAGCAGGAGATAGTGGCGACCTGCGGCGCCGCGCAGGTCGGTCAGCTCGATGCGGACGACGAGCGGCTGACCCGGGAGGGCGTCCCGGCGCACCCGCCGGTGGATGTCCCACATCAGCGCGCGCGCGTCCAGCTCGGTCGAGGGAATCTCGCGGGGGAGCCAGCGCTGGCCCCAGGTGCCGAGCTCGCGGACGACCCCCGCGAGCTCCTGGCCGGCGGGCGTCAAGCGGTACTCGGGCCCGCCGTCGCCGTCGAGCCGCTCGATCGTGCCGGCGTCGGCCAGCTCCCGGACGCGCGCCGCGAGCATGGTGCGCGAGATGCGCGGGATCCCGCGCTGGATCTCCCCGAAGCGGCGGCTTCCGCATAGAAGCTCGCGCACGATGAGCAGCGTCCACCGCTCTCCCAGCAGATCGAGGGCCCGCGCCATCGAGCAGAACTGGCCGTAGCTCTTCATGCTCCGACCATACCGCGAAGCCTTCCCGCGCCGCAGTACGGATTCCGTACCGCTCGGATCGAGCCCGCGGCGGTAGCGTGTCCTCCAGCAGATCATTGAAGCGCGGCCGCGAATGGCTGCGACCGGAGGAGAGGCCATGAAGAAGGTGGAGATGGAGAGAGTGCTCCGCTGTGCCGACGTGTCGGGTACGTCCTGCCAGTTCGTCGCCCGGGCGCAGACGATGGACGAGATCCTTCGGCTCGCGGGACAGCACGCGGTGGAAGCCCACGGGCTCGCCGTGACGCCCGAGCTGGTCGAGGCCGTCAAGGCACGCGTCACCGAGAGCTGATCGACGGGTCGGCGGGCGGCGCCGTCCGGGCCGCCCGCCGCTCGGCCAATCATGGCGACGCGCGCCGAGCTCGCGGAGGCCGACGGCCCGACGGCGGCGCTCACCCGCAACGTCCTCGCGCTGACGAGCGGCCTGCTGCTGTGGACGGCCGGCCACTTCGGCGTCCTCGCCGTGCTGCCGCTGTTCCTGCACGACCAGGGCTACGACGCCGGGAGCATCGGGCTCACGCTCGGGGCCACCGGTGTGGCCCAACTGTGCGTGCGTCCCTTCGCGGGCTGGGTCGTCGACGCCTTCGGGCGGCGGGGGCCCCTCGCGCTCTCCCTGGTCCTGCTCTCCGGCGCGGCGGCGCTCCTGCTTGCTCCCGCCGGCTGGGCCGTGCTGGCGAACCGGGTGCTCACCGGGGCTGCCTTCAGCCTGGGTACCACCGCGTTCTACACCATGGCGATCGAGGTGGCCCCGGCCGGTCGTCGCAGTGAGGTGCAGGGCTACGTGGCGCTGGGGCTCACGCTGGGCATCGGGATCGGGCCCCCAGTGGCAGTGGGACTCTATCGAGGCCTCCGGCCCGAGGGCACCCTGCCACCCGAGCGACTGGCCGCGATCGCCATCGGCGCCGTCGCGATCGCGCTGGTCAGCGGAGCCTGCTTCAGTGCGACCGTCAGCCCGTTTCGCCCCCGGGGGCGCGCGCATCCCTATGCGCTGCGGGCGAACTTCCGTCGGGAAGGGCTGATGCCGGCGATCCTCAACTTCTGCGCGCAGGTGCCGAACACCGGCTTCTCGGCGTTCCTGCCGCTGTGGGCGATTGGCCGTGGAGTCGGAAATCCCGGCATCCTCTTCGTCGGCTCGGAAGTGGGCGCGGTGGGCAGCCGACTGCTCGCGGGCCGCCTGGCCGACCGCCATGGCCGGCGCGCGGTGCTCGCTCCGGCGATGATCGGGGTGGCCGCGATACTGATGGGCATGAGCGCGGCCGTGGGCCTACCCGCGTTTTTCATCCTGGCGGTGGGCTACGGCGCGCTGTACGGGGTGGCCTTCGTGGTCCTTCCCGGTCTCGCGGGCGAAGCGGCCCCTCCCGCGGGACGCGGTGCCGCCCTCAACACCTTTGGTCTCGGGTCGGACCTGGCGCAGCTACTCGGGCCCTGGGGACTCGGGCTGGCTGCGGCGACCTGGGGCTTCGGCGGCGCGCTCGTGGCCGCCGCCGTCGTGCCGCTGCTGGGCGCGGCCGCATACCTGGCGCACGTGCGCCGGCTCGCCGATCGGCCCTAGAGCCATAGGATCAGGGCCCGCCAGAGGAATCGCAGCAGAATCGTCACCGCGTAGGCGATCGCCAGAAATCCGATGAAAAGCCCGCAGTGATGGAGAACACGCCCGAGAAGGGAGGAGCGGACGCGCCGGTAACCGTGCAAGGGCAAGAGATGAAGCACGGCGGAGGCGGAGGTCCTCGCCAGTACCCTCTGCTGAGCCCGCCGCGCCCCCCGTCCCTCCATGACGCTGGCCAGAATGGTGAAGACGAGTGCCGCGACACCCATCAGAACCCATAGGGCCATAGGAGTCGCCGATGCTAGCAGAGACGGTCAGGACGGGCAAGGTACAGTCACATCCTGAACGGCGAGACCGCGCGACCGATCACGCGCTGCCGCTCGTCGACGTGTGAGCGGCGGTCAGGCCGACGTGACCGCGAAGAGCCGCCAGTCGCCGGGCACGCCCTTCAGCACGTGGCTGCCCCGATCGTCGAACGCGATGCCAGAGCCCGCCACGAGATCCCTGACGGTCCCGGACACCAGGATCTCCTGAGCGCCGGCCGCGGCGACGATTCGCGCCCCGGTGTGCACCGCGATGCCGCGGACCTTCGATCCAGCAAGCTCGCATTCACCGGTGTGAAGACCCGCGCGCACCTCGAGACCGAGCGGGTGGACCGCGTCCCGGATGGCGGACGCGCAGCGGATCGCGCGCGCGGGGCCGTCGAAGACCGCGAAGAGGCCGTCGCCCGCCACGTCGATCTCGCGCCCGCGGAACCGCTCGAGCTGGCGGCGGGCCACCTCGACATAGCCGTCCAGGAGCTCCCGCCAGCGGCGGTCTCCGACGGCCGCCGCGCGCTCGGTCGAGCTGACGATGTCGGTGAACATCACGGTGACGAGCACGCGATCGGGCTCGGGGCCGGGGCGCGCGCCGGTGATGAATTCCTCCGTCTCGTCGATCAGGAGATCCAGCGTGTCCTGATCGAAGGCCTGGAGGAGATGGTCGTCACCCGGGAGCTCGACGTACTTGGCGCCGGGGATGTGCCGCGCGATGTAGCGACCGGCCTCGACGGGGACGGTCAGATCCCCGACGCGGTGAAGGATCAGGGTCGGGGCCTGGATCGCGGGCAGAACGTGGCGGACGTCGATGTCGTAGTTGGCCCGCATCAGGGCCAGGATGGAGCCCGGGCTCGCGGTGGCCCGCTCCAGCCGGCCGAACCACTGGACGAAGGCCTCGTCGTCGCGGCGGCTCGGGGCGTTGATGGGGACGAGCACGCCCTTGCCCCAGCCGATCTCGATCTGCCGAAGGAACTGCATGAAGACCTCCGGGCTCACCGCCCACGGCTCCTCCCGGATGGAGGCGAAGCTCCCGCACAGCACGAGAGCCGAGGTCCGCTCCGGATAAGTCGCGGAGAACATGAGCGACATCGATCCGCCTTCCGACCAGCCGAGGATCGTGGCGCGGGGGGAGCCGGCCGCGTCCATCACGGCGCGCACGTCGCCGATGCGCTCCTCGAGAGTCTGCTCCGCGACTCGATCGGAGAGCCCCTGGCCGCGCTTGTCGAAGACGATCACCCGGGCGAAGGACGTGAGCCGCTTGAGCAGGTACTGGTTGATCGGGAGCTCCCAGTAGAGCTCGGCGTGAGACAGGCTCCCCGGAACGAGGACGAGATCGCGGGGCCCATCGCCGAACACCCGGTAGGCGATGTGAACGTCTCCGCTCGTCGCGTAGTTGATCTCGCTCGCCATGGCCCGCGGCTCATGATCCCACGCGGGGGCGGCGTTGGGTAGGTCGGCACGCCCGCCGGATCCCTCGCCGTCCGTCCGGCGTAGCTGCGCGCCGTGCGCATGGCCTTCTGCTATAGTGCGCGCAATGTTCGAGCAGCCCCTGCCGCGGTGGCTGGCCTGGGCGACGGACCCCGAGCAGGTCCGCCGGGCGCCCTTCCTCTCGAGCTCGCCGCTCTTCACCGGTCTGCCACGCCGCCTGCTGGCCCGGCTGTCGACGCGGTTCTTCGAGAAAGCCTATCACCCGGGCGAGGTCGTCTTCGAGGAGGGCGATCCCGGCCGGGCGTTGTTCGTGGTGGTCGACGGCGCGGTGGAGATCACCCGGGCGACGCCGCAGGGCTCGTACGTGCTGAACACCCTCGGCCCCGGCGATGCCTTCGGCGAGCTCGCCCTCATCGACGACTTCCCGCGCTCGGCCACCGCGCGAGTCGTCACGCCGGGACGCCTGCTCATCCTCTACAAGAGCGACTTCGACGCGCTCATCGAGGGTAACGGCCGGATCGCGGTCGTGATGATGCGTAATCTCTCCCGAAGGCTCGCCATCTACGCGCGGCGCCAACCGGGGGCCATGAGCGAGCCGGGCCCGGGGTCGGAGACGGCCGGTCCGCTGTGAGAGCCAGCCGGCTCCTCGCGTGGGGCGGTGTCGTCGCGCTGGCCTGGCTGGCGCGCGGCCTGCTCCTGCCCGTGTTCCTTGCCGCCGCGCTCGCCTATCTCCTGAGCCCGGCGGTCGCGTGGGCGGATGCCCTGGCCATCCGGCGGAGCGTGGCGGTGGGCGCGCTGTTCGCGGTCATCATCACCGTGCTGGTCGTCGTCGGGTTCCTGCTCGGGCCGGGCATGGTCGCGGAGACCGCGGCGCTGGTGGACCGGCTGCCCACGCTGGCGCGGCAGATCGACGTCGGCCTGAACGCCGCCGTCCGCGAGCTGGCCGAGTCGTTGCCCGCGCTCCGGCGGCTCTTGCCGGAAGGTGGGGACTGGGTGCAGCGATTCGTTCTCAACCGGGGCCCCGGCGAGCCGGCCGATCTCTTCGAGCACGTGGGGCACCTCTTCCTGCTGGTGATCCTCGTGCCGTTCTTCGCCTTCTTCCTGTTGCGGGACATGCACCGGCTCATCGCCCTGGCGATGGACCGGCTGCCTCCGCAGCACGTGGAGACGTCGGTGGCGGTGTGGCGTGAGCTGAACGGAGTCATCGGGCGCTACATCCGCGGCCTGGTGCTGGACGGCCTCGTGGTGGGCGCGCTGGCCGCCCTGGGCCTGTGGGCGGTGCGCGTCCCGTATCCGCTCCTGCTCGGCGCCTTCGCCGGCCTCGCCAACGTGGTGCCATTCGTGGGGCCGCTGCTCTCGGCCGCGGCCGCCGGGCTCGTGGTGGTGCTGACGCCGGGCCAGGGGCTGGCCGGGGTCGTGCGCGTGGTGATGCTGTTCCTCGTCATCAAGGTGCTCGACGACACGATCATCCAGCCCTTCACCATCGGGCGGAGCGTTCACCTCCATCCCGCGCTGCTGCTCGGCTCGGTGGTGGTCGGCAACCACGCGCTCGGGGTGCTCGGCATGATCATCGCCGTGCCGGTGGCCACGGTGCTCCAGGAGACGGTGCGTCTCCTCCTCGAGCACCGCCGGGTGCTGGCGCGCCGCGACCTGCGCAGGCGACCGGAGCGCCTGGTCGCCTGACCGGTCGCGGTCACCCCGGCCCCGCACCACCGGCCGGGCGATTGGGCTTGACCTGTTGAGCTATATCTTATATAAGTAGGTCGGCAAGTAACCCGCGCCGCCTGCCATCGGGCCCGCGCCCAGGCGTTCTCCCTCTCGAAGAGCCGGTTGCACGCGGTACTGCCAGTTCTGTTGGTCTCTAGACCCATCCGAAGGCACCCGCCGATCGGGATCAGCCACCAAGTTCCACCTTTACCATCAGGAGGCGAGACCATGAAGATTCGTCCGTTACACGACCGCATCCTCGTCGAGCGAGAAGAGGAGAAGGCAGTCAAGAAGGGGGGCATCATCATTCCCGATACCGCGAAGGAGAAGCCCCTGGAGGGCAAGATCATCGCGGTGGGCAACGGGAAGGTGAACGAGGACGGCAAGAAGGTCGCCCTGGACGTGAAGGCCCACGATCGCATTCTCTTCGGCAAGTACTCGGGGTCCGAGGTGAAGCTCGACGGCCAGGAGTACCTGATCATGAAGGAAGAGGACGTTCTCGCGATCATCGAGTAGGTAAGGCCGCACGCAATCAACCCGACCGCGCCCGCCGGGCCGGTCCATTCGATCCTACGATCGAGAAGGAGAAGCAGATGCCGAAGCAGATTCTATTCAGTGACGCGGGCAGGGCCGCCCTGCTCCGCGGCGTCACCGTCATGGCGTCGGCCGTGAGGGCCACGATGGGGCCGAAGGGTCGCAACGTGGTGATCGCCAAGAGGTTCGGCAGCCCGACCATCACCAAGGACGGGGTGACGGTCGCCAAGGAGATCGAGCTGAAGGACAACTACGAGGACATGGGGGCCCAGATGCTCAAGGAGGTCGCCTCCAAGACCTCGGACATTGCGGGTGACGGGACGACGACCGCGACCGTGCTGGCCCACGCCATGATCCGCGACGGGCTCAAGAACGTCACCGCCGGGGCCAATCCCATGGGACTCAAGCGCGGGATCGACTCCGCGGTGGACGCGGTAGTCAACGAGCTGAAGAGCATGTCCAAATCCACCAAGGATAGGAAGGAGATCGAGCAGGTCGCCACCATCGCCTCCAACAACGACAAGACGATCGGTAGCCTGATCGCCGAGGCGATGGAGAAGGTGGGCAAGGACGGAGTCATCACCGTCGAGGAGTCCAAGTCCGCCGAGACCGCGCTGGACGTGGTCGAGGGTATGCAGTTCGACCGCGGGTATCTCTCGCCGTACTTCGTCACCGACCCGGAACGCATGGAGGTCGTGCTCGAGGACGCGCTGATCCTGATCTATGAGAAGAAGCTGAGCGTGATGAAGGACATGCTGCCGCTCCTCGAGCAGGTGGCCCGCGCAGGGAAGCCCTTCCTGATCGTCGCCGAGGACGTGGAGGGAGAGGCCTTGGCCACGCTCGTCGTCAACAAGCTCCGTGGCACGCTGCACTGCGCCGCGGTCAAGGCGCCCGGTTTTGGCGATCGGCGGAAGGCCATGCTGGAGGACATCGCGACTCTGACCGGTGGCAAGGCCGTCACCGAGGATCTCGGCATCAAGCTCGAGAACATCACGCTGGAAGACCTGGGCAAGGCCAAGAAGGTGGTGGTGGACAAGGACAACACCACGATCATCGATGGCGCCGGCAAGACGTCGACGATCGAGGGTCGGATCAAGCAGATCCGCGCCCAGATCGAGGAGACCACCTCGGACTATGACCGGGAGAAGCTGCAGGAGCGGTTGGCCAAGCTGGCGGGCGGCGTCGCCATCGTCAAGGTGGGGGCGGCGACCGAGACGGCCATGAAGGAGAAGAAGGCCCGCGTGGAGGACGCGCTCAACGCGACCCGCGCCGCGGTAGAGGAGGGGATCGTGCCCGGCGGTGGGGTCGCCCTGCTGCGGGCCGCGAGGGTCATCGACGGGTTGAAGCTGGAAGGCGACGAGAAGGTCGGCGCCATGATCGTCAAGCGCGCGCTCGAGGAGCCCATCCGCCAGATCGTGGAGAACGCGGGGCTCGAGGGTAGTGTGGTCGTGGAGAAGGTGAAGGCCGAGAAAGGGGTGACCCGCGGCTTCGACGCGGAGTCGCTCGAGTTCGTGGACATGATGCAGGCGGGTATCATCGACCCCACCAAGGTGGAGCGGGTGGCGCTGCAGAACGCGGCGTCGGTGGCCTCGCTGCTGCTGACGACGGAGGCGCTGATCACCGACCTGCCGGAGGACAAGCCGGCGGCGGCCCCGCCGATGCCTCACGGGGACTTCTAGACCCGCTTCGGACGGCCCAGGCGGCCCTTGCCGGCAACGGCAGGGGCCGTATCTCGGAGCTCGCTTCGCCTCTCCCGTCCGGGGGCGAAGCGCGTTATCGTTGCGGCATGTCTCGACTTGCCGCCAGCAAGCGCGCCCGGATGCCGGCCAGCGCCTTCGCCTACGTCGACTCGCGCGGCCGGCGGCGGCTGCCGATCCACGACGAGTCGCACGTCCGGAACGCCCTGGCCCGGTTCAGCCGCGTCGGCTTCGAGAACGACGCCGCCCGGGAGCGCACGCGCACGCGGCTCCTGAACGCGGCGAAGAAGTACGGTATCGTGCCGGTCGGCTTCATCACCGGCCAGCTGCAATCGGAGCGCAGCAACGCGACGGCGGGGCGACTCGTGATCGAGCTGGGCCGCCACGGGGCCCCCGGTGAGCTCGAGCAGCGCCTGCGGAGCGTCCTGCGCGATCCGACCCTCGCGGTCCTGCACTGGTCCGAGGCCTCCGGCGCGTACCTGGACGGCACCGGCAAGCCCGCCCCGCTTCCCGCCGAGGGAGACCGGCGGGGCGTGACGTTCCTCGAGCGCCGGGGTCGGCCGATGACGGCGCTCGTGCACGACCCGACGGTCCTCGACGACCCGGGTGTGGCCGAGACGGTGCTGGCCGCGGTGCGCTTCGTGGTCGAGAAGGAGCTCCTGCACGGCCAGATCCAGGCCACGTCCACGGATGCCGGCGCGCTCCCCACCGGGTTCGTCACCCTCTTGATGACCGACATCGAAGGGTCCACCGGCCTCCTGCGGCGGCTGGGCGATCGCTACGGCGACCTGTTGAACGAGGTTCGGGGCATCTTGCGCACCGCGGTGCTGCGAGCGGGCGGCCGGGAGATCGACGCCCGCGCCGACGAGTACTTCGCGGTCTTCGAGCAGGCGCCCGCCGCGGTCGAGGCGGCGGTGGCCGTTCAGCGCGCACTCGGCAAGCGCCGGTGGCCCGACGATCTCGACGTCCGGGTTCGCGCGGGGATTCACAGCGGACGCCCGACGCTGACCGAGGTCGGGTACATCGGACTGGCGGTTCACACCACCGCGCGCGTCTGCTCGGCGGCGCACGGCGGGCAGATCGTGGTCTCCAGCCGGACCCGGGCCGCGGTCCGGACATCGGCGTCGACCGGCGTCCGCTTCCGCGGGCTCGGGCGGCATCGCCTGCCCGGACTGCCGGACGTGGAGACGCTGTTCCAGATCCAGGCGAAGGGGCTCCGGGGCCGCTTCCCGAAGCCGCGGATCCGGCGCGGCTCGGTCCGGCGTTCGGCCGGGTCTCCTTGAAATCCGGCCGGGGTCTCTTCTAGACTGCGGTCGACTGCCGGACGCAAGGGCCGGCGCCACTCCGTCCCCCCGCCGGGCACGGGACCGGCGAAACACGCCGAACATGACGGAGGTGACCATGTCGAGCCCCCATGCGGTCTCGTCCGCTCGCACCGAGCAGGCGCTGCTCATCGTCTTCGCGGATCTCACCCGGTTCATGGCCAACTCGCACAGCACCCCGGCCGGCACGCTCGCCGAGCTGCTCGACGCGTACTACCGACACGCGGAGGGCCTGATCTCGACCGTGGGTGGACGCGTCGTCAAGTTCATGGGCGATGCATTTCTCGCGGTCTGGCCGGAGGAGCGCGCGGGGACCGGCGCCGCGGCGCTTTCCGGGATCAAGCGCGACATCGATGCGTGGTGGGCCGCGCAGGGCTGGGACTCCCGCGTGGTCGTCAAGGCGCATTTCGGTCGGGCGGCCGTGGGCCCGTTCGGCCAGGATGAGCATTTCGACGTGGTCGGGAGCGAGGTCAACGTCGCGGCGACCCTTCCGGCCCGGACGGTGTCGCTGTCGGCCGAGGCATTCCGGTGCCTCAAGAACGGGGAACGCAAGGCGTACAAGAAGCACACCGCACCGGTGGTCTACATCCCGGTGGACGATCCGCGTCCTTGATGGGGCAGCGCCCGCGCGCTAAGCCCGCGCGCTAAGGAGGATGGAACATGGCGACCCTGCACACTCCCCTCTGCGATCTGCTCGGAATCGAGTACCCGATCGTCCAGGCACCCATGGCGGGCGGGCCCACCACGCCGGAGCTCGTCTCTGCGGTGAGCGCGGCCGGGGCTCTCGGCTCCTTCGGTCACGCCTATACCGCGGCGGACGCCATGCGCGCAGACGCGGCCGCGGTGCGGACGCGCACCGCCCGGCCCTTCAACCTAAACCTCTTCGTCGCCCCCGTGGTCGCCGAGGCTCCCCTCGAGCAGCAGCGGGCGGCCATCGCCGCGGTCCGGCCGCTCTTCGAGGAGCACGGCCTCGCGGTGCCCGAGCGCGTGCCACCCCCGTACGCGCCGGACCTCGCCACTCAGCTCGAGGCGGTGTGCGACCTGCGGCCCGCGGTCTGCACCATCCACCTGGGCGAGCTGTCACCCGCCGTGCTCGCCCGCATCCGCGGCCTCGGCATCCGTCTCGGCAGCGCGGCCACCTCGGTGCGCGAGGCGCGTCACCTGGAGGGCCTCGGGGCGGACTTCATCATCGCGCAGGGTGGCGAGGCCGGAGGACACCGCGGCACCTTCCTGGGCTCGTGGGAGCAGGCCATGACGGGAACGCTCGCCCTCGTCCGGCAGATCGTGCGCGCGGTGCGCGTGCCGGTGGTGGCCGCGGGCGGCATCATGGACGGCGCGGGCGTCGCCGCGGTGCTGGCCCTGGGAGCCCAGGCGGCCCAGCTCGGCACCGCCTTCGTCGTGTGCCCGGAGAGCGGCGCGCCCGCGACTCACAAGAAGGCCATCGTCGACATGGACGGCGACGAGACGACCATGACGCGGGCCTTCTCCGGCAAGCCGGCGCGGGGCGTGCGTAACCGATTTACCGAGGCGGCCGAGCGCGAGGGGTGGCCCCTGCTTCCGTTCCCGGCCCACGGCAAGCTCACCGCTCCGCTGCGCCAGGCCAGCGCGCGCGCCGGCTCGGCCGACCTGTTCTCGGCATGGTCCGGGCAAGCGGGTTCGCTCGCCCGCCCGCTGCCGGCCGCGGAGCTGGTCCGGGTCCTGGTCGACGAGGCCCGCGAGATGATCGACCACCTGCGCCGCGTCGCCGGCGGCCTCCCCTGAGGAGCCGACGGCGGTGGCCCTCACCGCCTACGGGCGCATCGAGGATCGGCTGCGGACGCTCGCGGCGGGCTACAGCATGCACGTCCCGAAGCGGGTGGATCCGGCGGAGCTTTCCACCATCGTGGCGAGCCTCACCGACCGGCCCTAGGCCCGCGCGGAGTCGCGGCGGGGGAGGGTCTGCCCCGTGACCGGGTTGGCGACCGCTTCCTCGAGGGTCTTCGCCGGCCGCCACTCGTCGGCGGCGCGAACGGCCCCCACGGTGCCGACCTGGTCGATGTTCCAGTAGATCTCGAGGTTGTTGCTGTCGGGGTCCTGGAACTCGATGGCGATCTGGCAGCCGGCGCGGCGCCGGCCCTCGAAATGGATCGGCACGCCCCGCTCGCGCAGCCACGCGCGGGCCCGGAAGACCTCATCGAGCGAGCCGACCTCGAAGGCGAAGTGGTTGAGGCTGGTGTGCTCGCTGCCCGGCGCGCCCCCGACGAGGGCGACGCCGTGGTGGTCCGTGTTCACCCGGAGGAAGACCATCCCGCCGGGCACCATCGAATCGGGGTAACGGTCGCTGACCTCGAGGCCGAGCACGTCCGTGTAGAAGGTCACCGCGCGGGTGAGGTCGGTGACGTTGAGCACGACGTGGCCAATCTTCCGGAGCTGGAACTGCATCGCGCGGCCGACTCCTAGTTGCCCTTCACGGTGATGGGCGAATCCCGATAGTAGGCCGGGAACACCTTCCGGAGGCTGTCGATCTTGGGCAGATCGTTGATCACGATGTAGGGGTGACCCGGATTCAGCTGCAGGAAGTCCTGGTGGTACTCCTCGGCCGGGTAGAACGCCTTCAGGGGATCGACGCGGGTGACGATGTCGCGGCCGAACACCTTGGCCAGGCCGAGCTGGGCGATGTACGCCTCCGCGATCTTCCGCTGCGCGCCGCCCGCGTAGAAGATGTTCGAGCGGTACTGGGGGCCCGCGTCCGGCCCCTGGTAATCGAGCTGGGTGGGATCGTGCACCACCGAGAAGAAGATCTGGAGGATCTCGCCGTACGAGATCTCCTTCGGGTCGAAGCGGATCTGGACCGACTCCGCGTGACGGGTCCGGCCCGCGCTGACTGCCTCGTAGGTCGCGGTCGCCTTGTCGCCGCCCGCGTAGCCCGAGAGGACCTGCCGCACGCCGCGCACGTGCTCGTACACGCCCTGCACGCCCCAGAAGCAGCCGCCCGCGAGCACCGCGGTCTGGACGGGCCCCGCCGCCTTGACGTCGTTCACCGCGGGGGCCGGAATGACCACCGCCGATTCGGCCGCCGCCGCGGGGGAAGGCGCGTCGACGAGAGCACCGAGGAGCACGGCCACGAGCAGCCAGATCATGGGAAGCCTGACCGGATCCTACCCCTTCCGGGACGTGAGAGCATGGAGAAGATGCTGTACCAGGCGGGTCTCTTCGGCGAGGCGCCCGCGTGCGACCCGACGCTGGCGGGCGTGCAGCGCACGGATCTGGGCGCGGGGGCGTGGATCGACCACCTGCCGGAGTGGGTCCGGGGCCACGAGGCGGTGCTGGAGGCGCTGTGGACCACCACCCGCTGGCAGGCGCAGCGCCGACGCATGTACGACCGCGTCGTCGACGTGCCGCGGCTCGTGGCCGCCTGGCCGGAGGACGGACCCGGCCATCCGCTGTTGCCGGAGCTGCGCGAAGCGCTGGCCGCGCACTACGCGCGCCCGCTGCCGCGGGTGTCGCTCGCGGCCTACCGCAGCGGCCAGGACAGCGTCGCCTTCCACGGGGATCGGCTGGGGCCGGCGCGCGACGACGCGATCGTGGCGATCGTCGCGCTCGGCACGCGCCGCCGCTTCCTGCTCCGACCCACCGGCGGGGGACGCTCGCGCGCGCTCGACCTGGGCGCGGGCGATCTCCTGGTGATGGGCGGCACCTGCCAGAGCACGTGGGAGCACGCCCTGCCCAAGGTGGCCCACGCCGGACTGCGGATCAGCGTGCAGTTCCGCTCGGCCCCGGTGGTGGCGGCGCGCTACTGAGAGCCTCCGGAGCTACCAGAGCTCGCGGGAGGCGAGCCGCGCGCCTTCGGCCAGACTGGCCAGCTTCGCCCACGCGATGTCGGGATCGACCGCGGCCTGGCCCACCCAGGTGCCGAAGCCGCAGTCGGTCCCCGCGATGACGTTCTCGCGGCCGACCAGGCGCGCATAGCGCGCGATCCGCTCGGCCACCAGCTCGGGATGCTCGATGAAATTGGTCGTGGAGTCGAGCACCCCGGGAATGATGATCTTGCCCGGCGGCACCTTCACCCGCTCGAAGACCTTCCACTCGTGCGCGTGGCGGGGGTTGGCCGCCTCGAAGGAGACGGCCTGCGGGCGGGCCGCGAACACGAGGTCGAGGAGGTCGGCGAGGGGCACGTCGTAGTGGTGCGGGCCTTCGTAGTTGCCCCAGCAGAGGTGCATCCGCAGCTGCTCGGGCGGGATGCCGGCCACCGCGTGGTCGAGGGCGGCGAGATGCAGGCGCGCCATCTTCCGGAACTCCTCGAGCCCGAGCGCGGCGAACTGGATGTGCCGCCCCATCGCCAGGTCGGGGCAGTCGAGCTGCAGGACGAAGCCGGCCCGCGCCACCGTCTCGTACTCGTGCCGCATGGCGTCCGCGATGGCGAACAGATAGGCCTCGTGGCTGCCGTAGTGGTCGTCTCTGAAGAAGAGGGAGATGACGCCGGGCGAGGCCGCGCTGACGAACACGTCGTCCGCCGCGACGTCCGCGACGGCCGCCTTCAGGTTGTCCACGTCGGCCTGGGCCGCACCCGGATCGCGGACGGCGATGGGGCCGGTACAGGCCGGCGTCTTCCGTCTCGACCGGCCGGGATCGCCGAACACCCGCTTGGCCATCTCGGGGAAGTCCACCAGGTCCTGGTACTGCAGCGCCTGGCTCGCGCCGCCGAACCCGGTCAGCCGGTCCTTGACGTAGGTCGCGTAGCTCGGCTTGCTGACCTCGCCGTCGTTGACGACCGCGATGCCGGCGTCGACCTGCTTGCGGACGACCTCGGCCACCGCCGACCGGATGCGCGTGCCCAGGGCGGCGCCGTCCACCGGGACCCCCTCTTCCCGGGCAAACATAGTGCGGATCAGGTCGGCGGGCCGGGGCAGGCTGCCGGTGTGGGTGGTCAGGATGCGGTCGACGCTCCGTTTCATCGGGTCAGGTCCTCCGGGCGGCATCTTACTCCAGAGCGAGGAGCGGGGGGATTTCCGGGTAAGATGGCGGCGTGACCGAGCTCGGCGTGCTCGAGGCGATCCACAGCGCTCGCGCGATCCGGCGATTCAAGCCCGATCCGGTGCCCGAGACGGTCATCACCGAGATCCTCGACGCCGCGATCCGGGCCCCGTCGGCCGGGAACGCGCAGAACTGGGTCTTCCTCGTCGTCCGGGACGCGGAGCAGCGGCGCAAGCTGGGGGTCCTCTATCGCAAGGCCTCCGACATCGCGAGCGCGATGTACGCGGCGCGCGGCCGACCCCCGCACCTGACCGAGGGGCAGTTTCGCCGGCTGATGTCGTCGGGCTCGTTCCTGTGGGACCACCTCGCGGACGCCCCGCTGATCCTGGTGCCCTGCCAGACCCAGCCGAAGATCCCGCCCCCGGACGCGCTGCCGCCCGACGTGCGCGCGCGCCATCTCGACGAGCAGCGCTACGTCGAGCGTATCCGCGGCGCCAGCATCTACCCCGCGGTGCAGAACGTCATCCTCGCGTGCCGCGCCTTCGGGCTCGGCACCACGATCACCACCAACCACATCCGCTGCGAGGACGAGGTGAAGGCGGTGCTCGGGGTGCCGGACGACGTACAGACCTTCGCGCTGATGCCGATCGGCTATCCGCTCGACTCGTTCGGTCCGGTCGTCCGTCGCCCGGTCTCCGAGGTCGTCTACGCCGACCGGTGGGCGCGCCGGTGGCCCGGGTAACGCCGCTCTCATCCGGCTCCGGTATCATGGGGCCATGGAGTGGGGGACGGTCACCAGCACGATCGAGGACCTGAGGCGCCGGGGCTTCACGGATCACTTCAAGGTGAGCGGACGCACGTTGCTCGCCCTCGACGCCGGGAAGTCCTTTCTCCCGCGCGACCTCGTCATCCGCGACTACTATCGCTTCGAGGGCGTTTCGGACCCGGATGACATGGCGGTGGTCTATGCCATCGAAGAGCAAGGTGGAACGCGAGGGATCCTGACCGACGCCTATGGGGCGTACGCCGATCCGGCGGTCGGGGCGATGCTGGACACCCTGCGCATCGACCGCGAGATCGTGGGCCGATGAATCAGGATCCAGGCATTACATCCGTGTCGGAAAGCGTCTGCCGGTAACCGCGACCGAGGTGCTGGTCGAGCTGCGGCCGCCGCCGCAGGTCATCTTTCACGAGGAACTGCCCGGCAACTCGGTGCGATTCCGCCTCGGTCCGGAGGTCGTGATCGCAATCGGCGCCCGCGCCAAGGCCCCGGAGAGGCGATGGTCGGCGAGGAGATCGAGCTCGCCGTCCGGGGACGCACCGCGCCGTCTATCGTCGGGGCCACGACGGGGTCTCTCCCCACGCCATAGAGCCGGTCTCATGTATCTCTTACCTCTCTCTCACCTGGGGAGTTCCTGCCCGGTACAACTTTCCCGGGCGCCCAGGCAGCCCGCTGCATGCCCGTCTCCCCTGGAACGTCTCAGAAGTTGAGGGTGGTGACCCGATACGGAGGACGGCATGTTCTATCGCCTGTTGGCACTGTGGGATCGATATCGAGTCTTGACGACCGGGCTGCTCATCGTGAGCGTTCTCGGGCTCGGCGCATATCTGCTGGAGCATCTCCGCTAGGCGCCCCTCCGGAGGCCCCCGGCGAAGCTTGTCGACGGCTGGCACCGTGCTTGCCAGGAGCTGCCGGCATGATTCGCCATCTGCCGTCGGGAGAGTACCGGCTGTACTCGCGGAAGAAGAACCCCCGTACGGGTCGCCGCCGTAACCTGGGGACGTTCAAGACCCGCGCGGCCGCCGAGCGCCACGAGCGGGCGGTGCAGTACTTCAAGCGGGGCGGCTAGGAGGCCTCCAGGACCACCGCGCCGCCCACCACCACGAGATCGGCGCGAATGGCCGGGATCGCGTCCTCCGGGACGGTGAGCAGGTCCTGGTCGAGAACCGCGATGTCGGCCAGCTTGCCGACCTCGAGGGTGCCCTTCGCGTCCTCCTCGAAGGTGAGATAGGCGCCCTCGCGCGAGGCGCAGGCGAGCGCCTCCTCGCGGGTCAAGCGCTGGTCCGGGCCCACCGGCTC
>DATGBR010000183.1:0-10706 GCA_035312605.1 Candidatus Methylomirabilota bacterium | reverse complement strand
TGATCGATGGCCTCCGACGTGGAGTTGGAGCCGGTGCCCGCGATGACCGCCACGCGCCCACCCGCGGTCTCGACCACGATCTCCACCACGCGCTTGTGCTCGTCGTGACTGAGGGTGGGGGACTCGCCGGTGGTGCCGCACGGCACGATGCCGTCGGTGCCGCTGGCGACGTGCCACTCCACCAGCTCGCGCAGCTTGGCCTCGTCCACCTTGCCGGCGCGGAATGGCGTGACGAGAGCGACGATCGAGCCTTGGAATGTCGTGCGCATGGTTGAGTCCCTCCGTTGCTCATCCCGCATGTGGGCCGATGTGGGACGAAGAGTGACTCGACTCTAACATCACAGCAGGAAGCACTTCAAGCGGCTGGCGCGATGCGGTAGACTCCTGCGGATGGACAGTCACCCCACGCCGGTTCGACGGGCCCAGCTCCACGCTGACGTCGCGGCCGAGGTGCGCCGCCGCTTCGGCACGCCGTGTTACGTCTACGACCGCGCCGCGCTGGAGGCGGCGGCCCGGGCCGCGCTCGCGTTCCCCGCGCCCTTCGGCCTCACCCTGCGCTACGCGATGAAGGCCAACCCGAGCCGCGGCATCCTCACGCTCTTCCGCGACCTCGGACTGCACGTGGACGCCTCCAGCGATCACGAGGTGGAGCGGGCGCTGCGCGCCGGTTTCTCGCCCGAGCGCATCCAGCTCACCTCGCAGATGCCGTCGCGGACCCTCAAGGAGCACGTGGCGCGCGGGGTCCTGTTCAACGCCTGCTCGCTCCACCAGCTCGAGGAGTTCGGGCGGGTCGCGCCCGGGGGCGAGGTGTCGGTCCGGGTGAATCCGGGGCTCGGCACCGGCTCCACCAAGCGCACCAACACCGGGGGCCCCGCCTCGAGCTTCGGGATCTGGCACGAGGCGATGGGGGAGGTCGCCGCCATCGCCAAGCGCCACCGGCTGCGCATCCGCCGCCTGCACTCGCACGTCGGCTCCGGCACCGATCCCGAGGTGTGGAAGCGCTGCGCGCGCATGACGCTCGACCTGGTGGGGGCGCTGCCCGACGTGGCGACCGTCAACCTGGGGGGCGGCTTCAAGGTGGGGCGGATGCCGGAGGAGCCCTCGGTGGACCTGGCCGACGTGGGCGCGCACGTGCGGCGCGAGATCGAAGCCTTCCGCGCCCGCGATGGCCGCACGCTGCACCTCGAGATCGAGCCGGGCACCTTCCTGGTCGCCAACGCGGGGGTCATCGTGGCGTCGTGCGTGGACGTGGTCGACACCGGGGCCGACGGCTACGCCTTCGCCAAGCTCGACGCGGGAATGCCCGAGATCACGCGGCCCTCGCTCTACGGGGCCCAGCATCCCATCGACGTGCTCGCGCGCGGGCGGGAGCAGGCCGCGATCGTCTTCGTGGGGCCGTGCTGCGAGTCGGGCGACATCCTCACGCCGGCCCCCGGCGATCCGGAGGCGCTCGCGCCGCGCTGGGTGCCGCGGCCGCAGATCGGCGACCTGGTGGTGGTGGGCGGAGCGGGCGCGTACTGCGCCGGCATGGCGACCATCAACTACAACTCCTACCCGCAGGCTCCCGAGGTCATGCTCGACGCCGACGGGAGCCTCACGCTGCTGCGGCGCCGCCAGGTGCCCGAGCAGGTCTGGCAGAACGAGGTCTAGCCGCCCCGGGTAGGCGCTACTCGACGCGCGCCGAGACCACGTTGGACCGCGCGCTCTCGTTGGACTTGCGCGCGCGATCGATGGCGGTGACCGCGTAGCGATAGGTCGACCCCGGCCGCACGTCCCGGTCGACGTAGACGGTGCCGGGCGCCACCGCGGTGGCGATGCGCATGAAGTCCCCGGTCTCGCTCGCCCGGTACACCGCGTAGGTCGCCACGTCCGTCTCCGGACTCGGGTTCCAGGCCAGGCGCACCGCGCCGCTCGTCGGCACCGCGACCAGGCCGGTGGGCGCGCCGGGCGGCGTGGTGTTCGCCGGCGCGACCGTGATCGGCGTCGACGCTTCTCCCGTCGCGGTCACCGCGGCCTCCACCCGGACCGCGCGCACCGCGTAGCGGTAGTCCACGTCGTTGTCGACGCCGGTATCCGTGAAGGTCGTGCCCGCGATCGACTGAGCCGTGATCGGGGCCAGGGCTCCCGCGGCTCCGACGCCGCGCAGGACCAGGTACCGGATCTCCCCGGTGGCCGCCGCCGTGGTCCCCGTCGCCTCAGGCGTCTGCCAGGTGAGGCTCACGCGGCGATCACCCGGCGTGCCGGTGAGCCCGCGCGGCGCCGGGGGAGCGGCCAGGAAGGGCACGATCAGCCGCCCGGAGGGGCCGCTCGTCCGCCCGAGCTCGTCCTCGGCGGTGACCACGTACACGTAGCGCCGCCCCATCGAGAGCGCGCGCCGATCCACCCACGTCACCGCGCTGCCCTGCACGGTCGCGGGCGCGGGCGCCTCCGGTCGGATGGTCGCGACCTCGTCGTAGCCCACGATGTGCCCGGACGAGAGCATGGCCGACTTGGCCGGCCCCGCGTCGGCTTCCTCCCGGCGATAGAGGCGGTAGAGCGCGATCTTGCGCAGCCGGCTGCCGTCGAGTCGCGTGCCGGGGGCGTTCCAGCTCACCACGATGGACTGCTCGTCCACCGCCCCGCGCAGGGCGCCGGGGACCGTGGGCACCCGTACCTCGGGCGGCACCGGCGGGCCCTTCTTGCCGCAGGCGGCGAGGGCGCCGACGGCCAGGCACAGCGCGAGCAGGCGCCGCCGCGTGGCCGGGCTCACGCGCCGGGCTCTGGTGCGAGCCAGCCCCGGACCTGCGCGAGCTGCTGCCGCACCGACTCGGGGGCGGTGCCTCCCGTCACGCCGCGCGCGCGCAGCGAGGCCTCGACGGTCAAGGCCGCGTAGACGTCGCGTCCGATCAGCGACGAGAACTGCCGCAGCTCCTCGATCGGCAGGTCGCCCAGCTCGCGGCCTCGCGTGATCGCGTGGCGCACCGCCTTGCCCACCACCTCGTGCGCGTCGCGGAAGGGCAGGCCCTGGCGGACCAGGTAGTCGGCCAGGTCGGTCGCGGTCGAGTAGTGCGCGCCCGCCGCGTCCCGCATCCGGTCCACCCGGAAGGTCAGCGAGCCGAGCATCGGGGGCAGCACCCGGAAGATCGCCTCGAGCGTGTCCACCGTGTCGAAGAGCGGCTCCTTGTCCTCCTGCATGTCGGAGTTGTAGGTCAGCGGGAGGCCCTTCATGAGGGTGAGGGCCGCGGTCAGGTTGCCGTAGAGGCGCCCGGTCTTGCCGCGGACCAGCTCGGCCACGTCGGGATTCTTCTTCTGCGGCATGATCGACGAGCCGGTGGCGAAGGCGTCCGAGAACTCCACGAAGCCGAACTCGGCGGTGGCCCACAGGGTGAGATCGGCGGCCAGCCGCGAGCCGTGCATGCCCACGATGGCGGCGTGGGCGAGGAACTCGACCAGGAAGTCGCGGTCGGCCACCGCGTCCATGCTGTTGGCGCTCGGGCCGCTCATGCCGAGGTCGCGCGCGAGGGCCTCGCGGTCGATCGCGAAGGCGGTGCCGGCGAGCGCGGCGGCGCCGAGCGGCATCACGTTGACCCGCGCGCGGCAGTCGAGGAACCGCTGCCGATCGCGCTCGAGCATGAACACGTAGGCGAGCAGGTGATGGGCCAGGAGCACCGGCTGGGCCCGCTGCAGGTGGGTGTAGCCGGGCATCGGCGCCTCGCGGTGCTTCTCGGCCTGGGCCACCAGCGCCCGCTGGACCTCGCGGAGCCCCGCGTCGACCCCGTCGATGACGTCGCGCAGGTAGAGGCGCTCATCCAGCGCGATCTGGTCGTTGCGCGACCGGCCGGTGTGGAGCTTGCCGCCCACCGATCCGGCCAGCTCCACCAGCCGCCGCTCCACGTTCATGTGGATGTCCTCGAGCTCGCGGCGGAACGGGAACCGGCCACCCGCGAGCTCCGCCCGCACCGCCTCGATCCCGGCGAGCAGGCCCTCGAGCTCGGCGGGCGTGATCAGCTTGGCCCGCTCGAGCGCGCGCGCCCACGCCGCGCTGCCGACCAGGTCGTAGGGCCAGAGCCGCCGGTCGAAGGACAGCGAGGAGGTGAAGGCCTCCGCGGTCGGATCGGCGCCCTCGGTGAACCGCCCGGACCAGGCCTTGCCTGGAGGCGTGCCGGCGGCGGTCACGAGGCACCCGCGCGGCCGGCGGCCGCGGCGCGCTCGGAGGCCGGATGGAGCAGCCCGGCGATCTCCGACATGATGCGACGGGTGACGTCCTCCCGCTCGGCGCGCGCGATGGTCCGATGGCGCGGCCGATCGAAGACGAGCGGCGCGCCGAAGCGCACCGAGAGCGGCCGGCGCCGGGGCACGTAGAACCGCCGCGCGCGCAGCGCCTCGTAGGTGCCCTGGATCGCGGCGGGCACGATCGGCACGCCGGCCCGCAGCGCGATGAGCGCCGCGCCGGGCTGGCCGGTCACGAGGCGCCCCTCCTGGCTGAACGGGCCTTCGGGGAAGATGCCGACGATCCGTCCCGCGTCGAGCGCGCGTAGCACGCGCTTGATCGCCCCCGGGTCCGGCCGCTCCAAGTTCACCGGGATCGAGCCGATGCGGCGGTGGAGCGGGGGGTGCAGTGGGGTGGCGCGATAGACCCGCGGCATGACGAGGAACGCGATCGGCCGCGGCACCGCGACGCCCAGCACCACGCCATCGAGATAGTTGTGGTGGTTCGCGGCGAGGATGAACGAGCCGCTGGCCGGCAGGTGCTCCGCTCCCTCCACGCGCAGGTCGAAGAGGCGGCGCAGCACCGGGGCGCACGCGCCGCGCACCAGGCGATAGAGCGGGGGAAACGGCTCGGCGCTCGCGCGGGACGGCACGGCGGCCGGCCGCACCACGGACAGGGTGGAGGACTCCTCTCCCGGCGCCATAGCGCCCCTTATAGCATCCACCCCCCCACCTGACAACCGCGCCACCACCCCCCCGAAGCCACGCCAAGCCACCCCATAGGGAGGAATCGCGGGCCTCGGCTCTGGGCGGTCCGTGTCTCGAGCCTTCCCACCGCTCACCCTCGCGGTCTCGCATCCATCGCACTCGACTAGCAGGGCTTCAGCATCCTCCACGCTCTCCAGCCCCTACCCAAACAACCGCCAGGAGTCGCGATGCTCGGGGATGAAGGCGTCGAGGGCGAGGGCAAGGCGGGCAGCGCCGCTCGTCTCAGCCGTCACGCCTGAAATGAGGCCGTGGATGCCAGGACAGAATCGCGCCTCTATCAATCCTCTTCGCGCAACACGGTAGGTCAAATCGATCTCGAAGCTGAGGATGTTTGTATCGGTGGTTGCGGGCCCCCGCAAAGGCCGAGATTGCCCGCAACGAGTGATCCACAAATCAAAGTTGAGGATCGCTCAGCGGGCGGTTAGCGCCGCAGGGAACTTCACCGGGAGCGACTTCACGCCGCGGAACACTAACGAGTCGAGCCAGGCGGGCTCACCGACGTCGAGCGCCGGCTCCCCCAGCGCGCGCAGCAGCGCGGGGAGCGCGATCTGCGCCTCGAGCCGCGCGAGCGGGGCGCCCAAGCAGAAGTGGATGCCGTAGCCGAAGGCGATGTGACGGTTGTTCGTGCGCGCGAGATCCAGCCGGTCGGGCTCCGCGAACTGCCGCGGGTCACGGTTCGCCGCGTTGATCATCGTGAAGACCCGGTCGCCGCGTCGGATGGTGCGACCCTGGAGCCCGATGTCCTCGACCGCCACCCGGACCATCGTCGGCGTGGGGCCGTCATAACGGAGGATCTCCTCCACCGCCGAGCCGGCGAGGTCGGCATGGTCACGTAGGGCGCGCGCTTGCGCGGGGTGGCGCAGGAGCGCGAGGACGCCGTTGCCGATGAGGTTCGTGGTCGTCTCGTGGCCGGCGAAGAGCAGCAGGATGCAGCTCGCGACGAGCTCGTCCTCGCCGAGCCGATCCTCGCGGTCCCGGGCGGTGACGAGGGCGCTCATGATGTCCTCGCACGGGATGGCCCGTCGCGCTGCGATCATGCGTCGGAAGTACTCCGCCATCGCGGCGATCGCCCGCGCCGCGCGCTGGTACTTGTCGGGCGTCGCCAAGGCGCTGCCGATGAACGCGGCGAGCTCATCCGACCAGCCCTTGAATGCCTCGCGGTCATCGCGCGGAACGCCGATCATCTCGGCGATGACGGTGATGGGCAGCGGATACGCGAAGTCGCGGATGACGTCCATCCGGCCGTGGGGCTGGACGGCTTCGAGCAGCTCGGCGACGATGTCCACGATCCGTGGCCGCAGCTGTTCCACTGCGCGGCTGGTGAACGCCCGGTTCATGAGCCCGCGCAGCCGAGTGTGGGTCGGCGGATCGGTGAAGACCGCCCAGAGCCCGACGAGTCGGCCGAGCTCGCCGAGTTCGCCCCCACCGCCCTTCGCATAGTGGTTCACGAACGGCGTGATGCGGTCCGACGACAGCCGCGGATCGCCGAGCGCGGCTTTCACGTCGTCGTATCGCGTCAGCACCCACCCGCCGAGGATCTCGCTCCAGTGCACGGGATCCTCGTCCTGGAGGTGGTGTAAGACGGGATAGGGGTTGGCAAGTACCTCGGGGCGGCGAGGGTCGTAGGGGAGTGACATCGCCGCGATTGTAACAGGGTTTAAGCCACCGTCAGATCCGGGCCATCCAGGGGCGCTCGAGCCCCGGTACTGTCGACCGCCCACGTCGCCCGGTTACGCGCAAAGCTCAGGGCGGTCGCTCGCAGGACTCCGGCGCCAACTGGCACCGCTGTGGGGCAGGACGGCCTTGCAGCACAGGAAGGGGCCGGTGAGGTTCACGTCGAGGACGCCGCGCCACTTCTCTTCGTCCAGGTCCTCCACCAGCTCCGTCGTGGCGATGCCCACGTTGTTCACCAGGATGTCGATCCCGCCGAGCTCGGTCACGGTCTGGCGCACCAGGGCGTCGATCTCGTGGGCATCGCTGACGTCTGCGGTCACCGTGATGGCCCGCCCGCCCCGCTTCTCGCCGGCTTCGGCCAGCATGGCGGCAATACCCGCCCCGATCCCGGCACCGGCTCCAGTGACAATGGCGACCCTGCCCGTCAGCTCCTGATCACTGACGCCCATCTCGGAGTCCCTCCTCGTGTGAGCAGCACTGCGCTCCAACACTCCGATGCTATGGCAGACTGCTTTCGGGTCCGGCAACCGCGTCGTCAAAAGGTCCAGTTCCGGCCCTGCTTGCGCTCACTCTCGAGGGCGCTGCCCTCGCTGCGGAAGCGAGGCCCTCCGTCTCCCGTGTCGGCCGGCAGCGCCTACGACGGCTGGGCTGGCAAGCGGGCCGAACTAGAACTGCTTCCATTCCACACTGCACTGGCAGGCATGCACGTTGTCATTGTGCTTCTCCGGTTTGTGACACCGATGGCGCTTGCCGTCGTCGGCGATCTTCTCCTTCACGCACCGGCCTGTCCACGGCTCATCGGCTTTCACCTGCAGGCACCAGTTGGGCGTAGCCTTTGGCTGCACGCGGGTCATGGCTTGGATCCTCCTCGGGCGTAACGCAGTTGTGCCCCGCTGGCAAGGGTTGCGCGCTGGGAAAGGGGCTCAGGCCAGCGTGTGCCGGACCATGTGGCCCTCGACCAGGTAGATGACCATCTCGGCGATGTTCGTGGCGTGATCGGCGACCCGCTCGAAGAAGCGCGAGATTAGGATCAGGCGGAGGGCCCGCGGGATGGTCCGGGCGTCCTCCATCATGAATGTCAGCAGCTCCCGAAAGATCTGATCCCTGAGTCCGTCCACCGCGTCGTCCGCCGCGCACACCCGCCGCGCCAGGTGTGGGTCGCGCGCCACGAACGCGTGCAGGCTCTCCTTAACCATGTGCTGGGCCTGCTCGGCCATGCGCGGCAGGTCGATGTAGGGCTTGACCGGGGGCTCCCGGTTCAACTCCAGGACCCGGTGGGCAATGTTCACCGCCTGGTCGCCGATCCGCTCCAGGTCCGTGACGATCTTCATGGCCGTGGTGATGAAGCGCAGATCCCCGGCGGCGGGCTGGTGCAGAGCCAGCAGCTCCACGCACCGCTTGTCCACCTCGACGTCGTAGGCGTTGACCTGTCGGTCCCGGTCGATGACCTCCTGGGCCAGGATGTCGTCACGGTCCAGCAGCGCACGCATGACGCGGCGGATCTGGTCCTCCACCAGCCCGCCCATCGCGAGCAGGGTCTGCTTGAGCGCCTCGAGCTCTTCATGGAAGTGTCGTGACATGGCGGGCTCCCTGCTTACCCGAACCGGCCGTAGTCCTCGGTCCTCTGGTCCTGGGGCGTCAAAGTCGCCCTTGGCCTCCTACATTGCCGGGCTGAGCTTGGACGCAGCAGACTCCACGCGTGAAGGCCCTAGCTGGCCCTGCATAGCGGTCCTCCTAGCTGGCAGCGATGAGGACGAGGCATTGCCGGCGAGGGGGTGACGACGGGCGGCGTCGTTAGGCGCCTCCATTGCGCCTTATCCCTTCCGTCTTGACCCTTTCTTGGCCTTGTTGGGCCGTGTTTCAGCCTTCTGACCGGCCCCCTCAGCGATATCCGCGGCCTTCACCTTGAGTAGATCAGAGACAACATCGTTAAAGGCCAAGCGATAGAGGGATCCAGCCGTGCTGTGTCGGGCGGTGTTCGTCTTCACGCGCCAAGTCTAACCGCGATCTTCGTGGACTGGGGATCTCTAGGTCTTAAGTCCAATAGGACGACTGGCGGCTGACTACTACTTGCCCTTTGGCTCCCACCCGCGCGCCCCTTCCCGGTACTTCGGCCCTTACGAGATTCCGCTAGACGGTGGCTGAGCGCATCTCGGGCAGATGCAGATGCGATGCCGCGCGTCAGCAGGCACAGCCGCGAGTGCCTCGTGGAGCATCGTCACAGTCGAGCACCAGCACTGATCCGTACCCGCCGCTCCGCCGCATTCGTTGGGCCCTCCACAGGCGGGGCACACGTCGGCCCGCCTTCCCGCAGGTACTAGGGCGTGGTGCCGGTCATCCCCGGTCTGGGCCATAGCTACCCACTCGGTGGCCGATTTGCCCGCAGCAGCGGCTGCCGGGGAGTCGGCCGGAGGGCCAGCGTATTCATTCGGCAAGGCGCTGCCACGCCTCTGGCGGTGTGGTTCGTCGAAAGATCTCCGGGTGGATGATCTCGGCCAGAATCTGGAGTCCCGTGACAATGCGCGGACCCGGGCGATTGAAATACGCAGAACCATGTACGGCATAAACACATCCGGATTGCGCCGCGCGTAGGCCGTTCCATTCCTCCGGAAGCGCGATGTGGGCGAACTCCTCGAGCGTGCGGCCCAGCGTGAATCCACACGGCATCAGGACAATAATCTCGGGATCGTAGTCCGCGATCCGACGCCAAGGAATCTCGGTCGAGGGACATCCATCGCGGGCCAAGTCATCCCGGCCGCCAGCGCGACGGACGAGCTCAGGGACCCAATGGCCGGCCGTGAAGGGTGGATCCAGCCATTCCATGGCGAAGACTCGCGGACGTCCAGAAGCTGTCCGCGCCCGCACTTCGATCGCGTCGGCCTGTTCTTCGAGCTCACGCACGAGCGACGCGGCCCGTGCGGTGGTGCCAGTCGCCTCGCCGACTTGGCGGATCGTGTCGAGAATGCCCTGGAATGTCGTCGGCTCGAGCGACAGGATCGTGGCGCGCCCTGGCAGGCGGCGGACTGCTAGCTTTACGGTCTCGTAGGAGACAGCACAGACGTCACAAAGCTCCTGCGTGAGGATCAGATCCGGCGCGAGTTGTTGAAGAATGTTCTGATCAAGCAGATAGATGCCGCTTCCACCATGCAGCGCCGTGCTGATGTGCGTGTGGATATCGTGGCTCCGGCGCGTCTCGTGGTGATCGAGGGTAGTGCGTGTGATGACGGCGAGTCGGGCAGCCTCTGGCGGGAAGTCGCACTCATGCGTGACCCCAACAAGTCGGTCACCGAGGCCCAGAGCGAACACGATCTCGGTCGCGCTCGGGAGAAGGGAGCAGATTGTCGAGGTTGGCGTGCTCACTCAATTACCTGATCCGCCCGCTGCCGGAGCGACGGCGGGATGGTCAGGCCGAGGGCTCTCGCGGTCTCGAGGTTGATGACCAGCTCGAACTTCGTCGGCTGCTCCACCGGAAGATCTGCCGGCTTGGCCCCACGGAGAATCTTGTCAACATACAGCCCGCCGCGAGCTGCGATCTCCGACAAGCTCGGGCTGAGCGACATGAGCCCTCCCTCTTGCACCAACTCGCGGAAGCCATAGACCGCTGGCAGTCGAGTGGCCGCTGCAAATTCGATCACCTCGCGGCGGTGCGCATACAGCAGGCTGTTTGGAGGAGCAACAAGGCCCTGCGGCCGTGCGGCCTTAATCTTGGCAAAGGCTGCGTTCAGGTCTTCCGGGCGCTGAAGCCTGGTGATCGACAGACGGATGATCCCGAGTGACCTGGCCGCCCTCTCAACCACCTCATCTGGCTGTGCACTGTCGTCCGCTGCAAAACGTAGAAGAGCGACGCGAGAAAGACTAGGGACAACCGCCTTTAGCATTTCAAGATACTTGGGCTCGAGGTTTTCTTGGCCTGCCTGGAAGGTGACTCCCGTCAGGTTCGCGCCCGGGTGGGGTAGGCTCGCTACGGCACCCTCAAGGACGCCCACTCCGCCAGCAAGGAAGACTATGGGGACCGTGCGCGTGGCGTTCTTCACTGCCAGCGTGAGAGATGGAGACCAGACGACGATCAGGTCAAC
>DATGBR010000182.1:0-2447 GCA_035312605.1 Candidatus Methylomirabilota bacterium | reverse complement strand
GCACCGTGTGGCTGAAGCGGCCCGGGAAGAGGCTCGAGCCGATCGAGAAGAGCAGGTCGCACTTGCGCAGGAAGTGGTCGGCCATCGAGCCGCGCACCCCGACCGAGAGCGGGTGGTTCTCCGAGAACACCCCCTTGGCCTTGAGCGTGGTCAGCACCGGGATCTGGGCCGCCTCCGCGAACTGCAGCAGCTCGGCCGCCGCGTCCGCGTAGCAGACGCCCTCGCCGATGTGGAGCAGGGGATCCTTCGCCGAGAGCAGCGCGCGGATCGCCGACTTGACGTCGTCCGGATCGGGCCCGGTGCGCCAGCCCTTCACCGGCGCGTAGGGATGCTCGTCCGCGTCGTACTCGCCCAGATCGCGCGGGATCAGCAGCAGCACCGGGCCGGGCCGGCCGGAGCGCAGGTGCGTGTAGGCCCGGCGCGTGTACTCGGGGATGAGGTCGGCGCGGTCCACCTTGCCCACCCACTTGGTGACCGGCTTGAAGGCCTCCGCCATGTCGAAGTGGGTGTGGCGGCTGGCCCCGACGCCGAGGCCCTCCGCGATCACCAGCAGCGGGGAGGAGTCCTCCCACGCCTGCGCGATGGCGCCGAACGCCATCTGGATGCCCGCCGCGTTGAGGCCGGCCATCACCGTGCACACCCCGATCTGCTTGCCGTTGGTCACCCGCGAGAAGCTGTCCGCCACCGCGACCGCGAAGCGCTCCTCGCCCATCATGAGGATGGGCATGCCCTCCTCGCCGAGCGCGTTGTTGACCGGGCTGGTCGGGTAGCAGCTCACCCACGGGGTGCCCTCGGACTTGAGGATGCGCGCGAAGCCGTTGACCGCCTTGATCTTCATGCCGTCTCCTTTGGCCTGCGGATCTCCGCCACCGCGGCGGCGTAGCCCGAACGCAGCACGCCCACGTCGGAGGAGTAGTTCACGATCGTCGCGCCGAGCGCGATCACGTCGCGCACCGCCTCGAAGGTGTCGACCGCCATGGCCACCGTCTTGCCGTGCTTGCGCGCCGCCTCGCCCAGCCGGACGCGGTGCTCGCGCAGGACGTTGGCCTGGGACGGGGTGCCGAGCACGCCCAGGTCCTGGGCCAGGTCGGTGGGGCCGATGGTGAGCGCGTCGATGCCGGGCACCGCCGCGATCTCGTCCAGACGGTCGAAGGCGTGCCGGCTCTCGAGCATCGCGGTCACGTGCACGCGGGCGTTGGCGGTCGCCATGTGGTCGGCGGGCGGGCGGACCCGGAACGCGGTGTGCGGGCCCGAGCCGTACATCCCGCGCGAGCCGAGCGGGGCGTAGCGCGTGGCCGCCACCACCGCGGCCGCGTGCTCGGCCGACTCCACCTGGGGAATGTGCAGGTTCCACACCCCGGCGTCGAGCAGCCGGGTGATCCACTCGCGGTTGCCGTCCGGCGGCCGCACCACCAGGGGAAAGTCGAGCGCGCGCGCCAGGGTCGCCATGTCGGCCACCGTCTCGATCGAGAACGCGGAGTGCTCGAGATCGAGGCGCGCGTAGTCGAGGCCGGCCGCCTGCAGCAAGGTGAGCACCGAGGGGGTGCGGATCATGGTGATCCAGGTGCCGATCTGGATCTCGCCGCGCTCGGCGCGGGCGCGGTACGCGTTCTCCGGGAGCCCGGGCCCCGCCACGTCAGGAGCCCCAGGCGACGGACTCGCCGCCGTCCACGATGAGCGAGACCCCGGTGATGAAGCCCGCCTCCTCGGAGTGCAGGAAGAGCGCCGCGTTGGCCACGTCCCAGCCGGTGCCCATGCGCCGCCCGAGCGGCACCCGGCGGTCGCGCGCGGCGATGACCTCGTCCCGCGGGGTGCCCGCGGCCACGCGCGACTCGATCGCCATCGGGGTGTTCATCAGCCCGGGCAGGATCGAGTTGGCGCGGACGCCGTACTTCGCGTTGTGGGCGGCCAGGTTCTCGGTGAACGCGACCACCGCGGCCTTGGTGGTCTTGTAGCCAACCAGCGGGTAGGCGTTCAGCGCGGCCATCGACGCGATGTTCACGATCGAGCCGTGGGTCTCCCGCAGGGCGGGTAGGGCGTGCTTGCAGGTGAGCCACGTCGCTTTCAGGTTCACGGCCAGGCTTCGGTCGAAGGCCTCCTCGGTCAGATCGGTGGCCACCGCGTCGCCGAGGGCCAGGCTCGCCCCCACGTTGTTGTGCAGGATGTCGATCCGGCCGAAGCGATCGCGCGCCGCCGCCATCAGGCGCTCGACGTCGGCCTCGCGGGTGACGTCGGCCGCGAAGGCCCAGGCGCGGCCGCCCTCCGCCGCGATCAGGTCGACGGTCTCCTGCGCGGAGGCGAGCGTCCGGTCGACCACGCAGACGTGCGCTCCCTGGCGACCCAGCACGATGGCGGTGGCCCGGCCGTTGCCCACCGTCTGGCCGGGCGTCTGCCCGCCTCCGACGACGATGGCGGCCTTGCCCTCGACGCGCTTGCCCATGGAGAGC
>DATGBR010000181.1:0-6666 GCA_035312605.1 Candidatus Methylomirabilota bacterium | reverse complement strand
CTCTCGTGGCGGGAGAGTATGTTCTCCTCCGCGACTCAGGATGCACGGTGATATCACGCCGCCGCTTACTCACGGGCTTCGTCCTAGCGTGGGCGCCGCTTGGCGCCGCCGCCGCGCAGGAGTATAAGGCGGGGAAGGTGTACCGGATCGGTTATCTCTCCGTGAGCCAGGTTGAGTTTGACCGGAGTTGGGTCGGCGCGTTTCGGGACGGGCTGCGCAAGTTGGGCTATGTCGAGGGTCAAAACCTCGCGATCGAGCAACGCCATGCTGCAGGACACTCTGAAAGGCTCCCCGAGCTGGCCGCGGAGCTCCTCCGTCTCAAGATCGACATCCTGGTCGTCTATGGTGCGTGGCTCCAGCCGAAGAAGCTTCCCAGCGTGATCCCAATCGTTTTCACGGTCGCCCCCGATCCCGTTCGCGAGGGGCTTGTCGCGAGCCTGGCGCGCCCCGGCGGGAACATCACCGGGCTTTCGGACGTTCACGCCGATTTGGTCCCCAAGCGGCTCGAGCTACTCAAGGAGGTCGTCCCATCGGCATCTCTTGTCGCGGTCTTCTTCGATCCGGGCAGTTCCGAGGCTTTGCTCCAATTGGCGGCTGTCCAGGCCACCGCCCGCTCACTGGGCCTGACGGTCCTTCCGGTGGAGGTGAAGGGACCCGAGCCTTCCGACATCGAGCGCGCCTTTGCCACGATCGTGAAGGAGCGCCGCACCGGGGCTCTGCTCGTCATTGCCGAACCGGCCATCGCGTCTCACCGCAAACGGATCGCAGAGTTCGCGATGAAGAACCGGCTACCGGTGATCGGCACCGTCAGAAGATGGGCGGAAGATGGGTTTCTGATGTCCTACGGGACTGATTTTCACGATTTGTGGCGGCGCGCGGCCACGTATGTCGACAAGATCCTCAAGGGCGCCAAGCCCGCCGACCTGCCGGTCGAGCAGCCGACCAAGTTCGAGTTCGTGATCAATCTCAAGACCGCGAAGACGCTCGGCCTCACGATCCCACCGTCGGTCCTCCTGCAAGCGGATCAGGTCATAGAATGACCCGAAGCAGGGAGCGGTAAGCTCTCGCCGTGGATCCGCGATTCGAGGCCATGGTGGAGGCGGCGCGCGCCGGCGGCTCCGTCGCCCTCGAGCACTACCGGCGCGGGTTCGAGGTGACGCTCAAGGCCGACCGATCGCCGGTGACCGAGGCGGATCGCGCGGCGGAGCGGGCGATCGTGGGCGTGCTGCGCGGGCGCTGCCCCGATCACGGCGTGCTCGGCGAGGAGCTGGGGGAGGCCGGCCCGCGGGACCGCCGCTTCATCATCGACCCGATCGACGGCACGCGGAACTTCGTGCGGCGCATCCCGACCTGGGCGGTGATGATCGGGCTCGAGGAGGACGGCGTGGTGACCGCGGGCGCCATCTTCCAGCCGGTCACCGGCGTGCTGCACACCGCCTGGCGCGGGCAGGGGGCGTTCCGCGACGGCGAGCGCATCCGTGTGTCGCGGGTGGACGCGCTCGAGCGCGCGCTGGTGGTGCACTCCTCGCTGAACTTCCTGCGCCGGAGCCGCTACTGGGACGGCTTCCTGACCCTGGTCGACCGCACCCAGGTGCAGCGCGACTTCGGTGATTACTCGGCCTACCTCTGGGTCGCCGAGGGCCAGGGGGAGATCGCGCTCTCCACGACGGTGAAGGCGTGGGACGTGGCCGCGATCAAGGTGATCGTGGAGGAAGCCGGCGGGCGGCTCACCGACCTCGACGGGCACGCGGGGATCTACGGCACCACCGTGCTCGCCAGCAATGCGCTGCTCCACGACGAGGCGCTGGCCGCCATGCACGCCCGACTCTGAGCGGACCGCTTGCCGGGCCCGCCGGGTCCCGCTATCCTGCTCGAGCCCGCGCCGTCCGCCGGCGGGCAGGTCCTGGAGGACAAGCGCGCGAGATGGGGCGTTACTGGCTCGGCATCGACATCGGCGGAACCTTCACCGATTTCACGCTCTACGACACGGAGACCCACCACGTCACCGGCCTGAAGGTGGCGTCGACGCCGCCGGACTTCGCCCGGGCCGTCGAGGACGGCCTCGACCGCCTCGCGGGTGAGCAGGGCATCGATCCCGGCGCGATCGACGTGGTGGTCCACGGCACCACGATCACGGTGAACACGCTGATCCAGCGCACCGGCGCGCGGCTCGGCCTCCTGGTGACCGAGGGGTTCCGGGACATCCTCGAGATCCAGCGTCTCCGCCTGCCGAACCCGCTCGATTTCTACGGCGGCCGTCCCGAGCCGCTGATCCCCCGCGCGCGCGTCGCTGAGATCGCGGAGCGCCTCCGGGCCGACGGCCGGGTCGATACCGCGCTGGACGAGGCCGCCGTGGCCGCGTCCGCCCACCGGCTGGCCGCGCAGGGCGTCGAGGGGCTCGTGATCAGCTTCATCCACGCCTACCGCGAGGCGTCCCACGAGCGCCGGGCGCGCGCCCTGGCCGAGACCGCGGCGCCCGGCGTGCCGGTGACCGCCTCGCACGAGGTGTGGCCGGAAGCGCGCGAGTACGAGCGCACCGCGCTCGCGGTGATGAACGCCTACGTGCAGCCGAAGGTGCGCCGGTACCTCGAGGGCTTCGAGGCGGCGCTGACCACGCGCGGGGTGCCCGCGGTCCCCTACGTGACCAAGTCCAACGGCGGCATTATGCCGGTGGCGGCGGCCCGGTCGCAGACGGTGTCGACGCTCCTGTCCGGCCCGGCGTCCGGGGTCATCGGGGCGGCCTACGTCGCCACCGCGGCCGGCCTCGGCAACCTGATCACGCTCGACGTGGGCGGCACGAGCGCGGATATTGCGGTGGTGGAGAACGGCCGCCCGCGCTACAGCACGGCGGAACACATCGGCGGTATCCCGGTGATGATGCCGGTGGTGGGCGTCACCGCCATCGGGGCGGGGGGCGGCTCCGTCGCCTGGGTCGACGAGGTCGGCGTGCCCAAGGTGGGTCCCCAGAGCACGGGCGCGAGTCCCGGGCCGGCCTGCTACGGCCGCGGCGGCAAGGACGCCACGCTCTCCGACGCTTTCCTCGTGTGCGGCTTCCTCGACCCCGATCGCTTCCTGGGCGGGCGGATGCGGCTCGACCGCACGCTCGCCGAGGAGGCGGTCCAGCGCTTCGCGGACCGGCTCGGCATGAGCTTGCACGAGGCGGCGGAGAGCGCGGTGCGGGTCGCGGTGTCGAACATGTACGCCGCCTCCACCAAGATCCTCTCGCGCGCCGGCGTCGACCGGCGCGACTTCGCGCTGGTCGCCTTCGGCGGTGCGGGACCCCTGGTCGGGAGCCTCCTCGCCCGCGACGTGGGCATCCCCACCGTCTTCGTGCCACGGTCGCCGGGGACGCTCTGCGCCCTCGGCGCCATCACCACCGACGTCCTGAACGACGCGGTGCGGACGGTGCACGGCCGCCTCGCCGCGCTCGATCTGGCCGCGCTCGCCCGGGAGCAGCGCGGGCTCGAGGCCCTACTGCGCGGGTGGGTCGACGAGCACCGCATCGAGGTGGAGAGCGTCGCGTTCCGGCACGGCGCGGACATGCGCTACGTCGGCCAGTCCTACGAGATCGAGGTGCCGGTCCATCCGGAGTGGCTCGCGGCGGATGGGCGCCACCGGCTGCTCGAGGCGTTTCACCGGGCGCACGAGCGGGTCTTCGGCCACGCCGACCCACACGCGCCGGTCGAGGTGGTGAATCTCCGAGTGCAGCTCCGCGGCGTGAGGCCGCGGGTTCCACTGGTCGAGGTGGCCGTCGGCACCGGGGCGAAGGCGACCGGGGCCCGCCGGATCTGGCTCGACGGCCGCCCCGCCCAGGCCCAGGTGTACGAGCGCGCGGGCCTGGGCCAGGGCGATCGTGTGATCGGGCCGGCCATCGTCGAGCAGGCGGACACCACCGTGCTCGTCCCGGCCGGCGACGCCGCGACGGTCGATCGGTTCGGCAATCTCCTCATCCGACGGGAGGCGTGATGCGACTGGATGCCCTGACCCTCGAGCTGCTCCGGAACTACCTGCACGGCGCGGTGGAAGACATGGCCTACGCGGTCGAGCGCACCGCGCACACCACGTTCGTGAAGGAGACCGCCGACTTCACCTGCGGCCTCATCACTCCGGCCGGGGACTTCTTCGCCTATCCGGTCGAGCTCGGCGTGGCAAGCATGGCCGGGATCAACTACGCGCGGACCCTCGAGGCGGTCGGCCCGCTCGAGCCGGGCGACGTGGTGATCACGAACGATCCCTACGGCTCCGCGGCCGCCGCGACCCATCTCCCCGACCTGCACCTGGTGCGCCCGATCTTCTGGGAGGGGAGGCTGGTGGGCCACGGCGCCGGCTTTCTCCACTGCTCGGACATCGGCGGGATGGTGCCGGCCAGCATCTCGCCGCGGGCGGCCGAGATCTTCCAGGAGGGGCTCCGCCTGCCGCCGAAGAAGCTGTTCGTGCGCGGAGAGCCGAACCGGGACCTCCTCGACGTGATCCTGGCCAACTGTCGCATCCCCGAGCAGAACTGGGGCGATCTCCAGGCCCTCGTGGCCGGCCTGGTGACCGGCGAGCGCCGCGTGCACGCGCTGATCGGGCGCTTCGGCGTCGATACCGTCCTGAAGGGCATGGACGATCTCATCGACTACACCGCACGGAAGGTCGAGGCGCTGATCCGGCGGATGCCCCGCGGCCGCTACCAGTTCTGCGACTTCATCGAGGACGACGTGGTGTCGGACATCCCCATCCGTCTCAACGTCGGGATGACGGTGGGCGACGGCGAGATCCACCTGGATTTCACCGGCAGCGACGTGCAGGTGGGCTCCGCGCTCAATGTCCCGACCGGGGGCCGCGCGCACCCGTTCATGGCGATCGCGCTGTTCAACTACTTCATCACCAAGGATCCCGGCATCCCGCTGAACGCGGGTGTGCTGCGGCCGATCCGGATGACGCTGCCGGTCGGGTCGGTGGTGAATCCCCAGTTCCCCGCGGCCTGCGGGGTGCGCTACGCCACCGTGCTGCGCATCTACGACGCGGTGCTGGGCGCGCTGGCCCGCGCGCTGCCCGCCGAGATCCCGGCCGCGAGCGGCGGCCAGGGCTGCATGGTCGCCCTCGCGCTGCCGGATCTCGAGGCGGGGCGGCGCCACGTGACCGTGATCGAGCCGATGATCGGTGGCGGCGGCGGTCGCCCCGGGCGCGACGGGATCGACGGCTGCGACGCCTCGCTCGGCTTCCTCAAGACCACGCCGGTGGAGACGCTGGAGGTCGAGGTGCCCGCCATCCTGATCCGCCGCTTCCATCTGGTCGCCGACTCCGCCGGGCCCGGGCGCTGGCGCGGCGGGCATGCGGTGCGGCTCGACATGCAGGTGTTCCGGCCCGAAGGACAGGTCACCGCGCGGGGGATGGAGCGGCTCCGCTTCGCCCCCTGGGGCGTGGCCGGCGGCCGCGCCGGGGTCACCGGCCGCGCCGTGCTCAACCCGGGAACGCCGGGCGAGCGCGCGCTGCCGAAGATCGACCTGCTCGCGCTGGAGCCGGGCGACGTGCTGAGCATGCGGACACCCGGCGGCGGCGGGAACGGCGATCCGCTGGAGCGCCCGATCGAGGCGGTGGCCGCCGACGTGGAGGCCGGCCTCGTGACGCCGGAGCACGCGCACGCAGCGTATGGGGTGGTGATGGCGGACGGCGTAGTCGATTCCACCGCGACCAGCGCACTTCGGGCCGCGGGCCGCGCCGCCGCCGGCCCGCTCGGCCCATTCGACTTCGGCGCCGCCCGTGACGCCCACGAGCGGCGCTGGCCGCCCGAGTTGCAGGACGCGTTCGTCGCGCTGCTCATGACGTTGCCCGCGCCGTACCGGGCGTACGTCCGCCGGGCGCTCTATACGCGGATCACGGCGCGGACGGACCGGGAGCCGGTGAGCCCGGACGATCTGGCCCGCCTCTGGGGGGAGCTCGCCGCGTCGTCCGGCCTGCCGGCGGGCAAGGGAGAGCACCCGTGAAGAATCTCCAAGGAAAGGTGGCGGTGGTCACCGGCGCGGCGAGCGGGATCGGGCTCGCGCTCGCGGAGCGCTTCGCGTCCGAGGGCATGAAGGTGGTGATGGCCGACATCGAGGCCGGACCGCTCGCGACCGCCGCGACGGCGGTGCGGCAGAAGGCTCCCGCCACCCTGGAGCTGCGGGTGGACGTCTCCAAGCCCGACGACGTGGAGCGCCTGGCCCGCGAGACCTACGCCGCCTTCGGCGCGACGCACGTGCTCTGCAACAACGCGGGGGTGGCGGTGATCGGTGCGGTGCACGAGCACACGCTCGCGGACTGGCAGTGGGTCATCGACGTGAACCTGTGGGGCGTGATCCACGGGGTGCGCGCCTTCCTGCCCCGCATGCTGGCCGGGGGCGACGAGGGGCACATCGTCAACACCGCGTCGATGGCGGGGCTCACCACCTCCCCGTTCATGTCGGTGTACGACGTGACCAAGCACGGCGTGGTCGCGCTGTCGGAGGCCATGTACAAGGAGGCCCAGGTGACCGGCTCGCCGATCGGGGTGTCGGTGGTGTGCCCCGGGCTGATCGACACGAACATCATGCGGTCGTCGCGCAACCGGCCCGACGTGCTCGCCGAGGAAGGCAAGGCGGGGCCGATGGCGCAGGCCTTCGGGCAGAGCCTGGGTGACCGGCTGGCCGGCGGCTATCCGCCCTC
>DATGBR010000180.1:0-27024 GCA_035312605.1 Candidatus Methylomirabilota bacterium | reverse complement strand
TGGATGGCGATCCGCGAGGACGAGACCGCGGCCGACTGCACCGGGGTGAACCCGGTCAAGACCAAGCTCCTCGCCTTCGCCCTGGGCGCGTCCTTCGCGGGCTTCGCCGGCTCCTTCTACGCGGCCAAGCTGCAGGCCATCACCCCGGGCGCCTTCGAGTTCAACGTCTCGATCATGCTGCTGTGCATGGTCGTGCTCGGCGGCATGGGCAGCCTCAAGGGGGTGATCCTGGGCGGGATGCTGATCACCCTCTTCGACCGCATCCTGCTCGCCCAGATGACCTTCCTGGTGCGCTGGATCGGGCGCTCCCTCGGCGTCGCGACCCTCGCCAGCGTGGATCTCACCCTCTGGCGCTGGTTCTTCTTCGGCCTGGGCCTGGTCGTCATCATGCTGATCCGGCCGGAGGGGCTGGCCGGCCGTCGGGTGCGGCCGCCCGCCGCGGACGTGGACGAGCGCGCGGAGGCGCTCGCGCTCGTGACCGCACCGCCCCGCCCGCGCGCGGACGCCCTCCCGGGCTGGCTGCGCGAGGCCACCGCCGCGCGCGCGGCCGCCGCCCCCGTGCTCGAGGTGCGCGGCCTGACCCGGCGCTTCGGCGGCCTGATCGCGGTGAGCGAGGTCGACCTGGTCATCCCGCCGCGCGGCATCGTCGGGCTCATCGGCCCGAACGGCGCGGGCAAGACGACCTTCTTCAACCTCGTCACCGGCCTGCTCCGGCCGGACCGGGGCGAGATCCTCCTCGCGGGCAAGAGCCTGGTCGGGCTCCGGCCCCACGCCATCGTCGGGCGGGGCATCGCGCGCACCTTCCAGTCCATCCGGCTCTTCCAGAACATGACCGTGCTCGACAACGTCCTGGTCGGCGAGCACTGCCGCCTGCGCGCCTCGGTGGCCGGCGCGGTCTTCCGCCCGCCCGCGGTCACCGTCGAGGAGAGCCGCGCCCGCGCCCGGGCGAAGGAGATGCTCGCCTTCGTGGGCCTGGCCGACAAGGACGGCGAGCTGGCCAAGAACCTGGCCTACGGCGACCAGCGGCGGCTCGAGATCGCGCGCGCGCTCGCCACCGAGCCCGCGCTGCTGCTTCTCGACGAGCCGACCGCGGGGATGAACCCGCGCGAGACCGACACGCTGACCGAGCTGATCGGGCTCCTGCGGAACGAGATCGGCCTCGCGGTCCTGCTCATCGAGCACCACATGGAGGTCGTCATGGCGATCTCCGACCGCATCACCGTGCTCGACTACGGCACCCGGATCGCGGAAGGCACCCCGGGGGAGATCCGCCGAGACACCAAGGTCATCGAGGCCTACCTGGGCAAGGGCTACGAGCAGGAGCTGGTCTCGGGATGACCAACGGGGCGCCGCTGCTCGAGCTGCAGGACATCCACGCTTACTACGGCAACATCCGCGCCCTCAAGGGGGTGTCGCTCTCGGTCGGTCGCGGGGAGATCGTCACCCTGATCGGGTCGAACGGGGCGGGCAAGACCACCACCCTCCGCACCGTGCTCGGGACCGTGCGCCCGCTCCGGGGCACCGTGAGCTTCGGCGGCCGCCGCATCGACCGCGTCCCCACCCACCGCATCGCCCGCCTCGGCATCGCCCAGTCCCCCGAGGGCCGTCGGATCTTCGCGCCGATGACGGTGCTCGAGAACCTCGAGCTCGGCGCCTTCGCACGCGACGACCGCGAGGCGATTCCCGCGGACCTCGAGCGCGTGCTGGCCCTCTTCCCGCGGCTGCGCGACCGGCTACAGCAGAAGGGCGGCACCCTCTCCGGTGGCGAGCAGCAGATGCTCGCGATGGGACGCGCCCTCATGGCCCGTCCCGACATGCTGCTGCTGGACGAGCCCTCGATGGGCCTGTCCCCCATCCTGGTCGAGACCATCTTCGGCATCATCCGCGACATCAACCGGCTCGGGACCACCATCCTGCTCGTGGAGCAGAATGCGCGCATGGCCCTGCGGGTGGCGCATCGAGGCTACGTCATCCAGACCGGGCGCATCGTGCTGCAGGACGCGGCCTCGGCGCTGCTCCACTCCGACGTGGTGCGCAAGGCCTACCTGGGCGAGAAGTAGCGCGCCGGCAAGCGCTCCGAACAGGACGACGGCAAGCCACTGGCCCTGACCGCGTCGCGGTCTCACCCCACCTCGACCCGGCTCTCCAGGGTCTTCTTCATCACCGCCATGCCCTGATCGATGAGCGAGGCGATGGGTGAGGCCAGCTCGTTGGGCAGCAGGTCCGCGATCCAGATCACCCGGCTGCGCCGCTCGGCCTCGGCCACGACCTGCACCGACGCGTTGTGATGGGTGGGGCGCCCACCGACCACCGCCCACACGAGCCGCCGGCTCCCGTGGTCGACGTCCACGATGAGCTCGCGGGCCACCAGGCCGTTGCCGAACGTGACGACCCGCGCTCCGCCCTCGAGGCGCGTGTCGATCACGAAGCCGGGAGCCAGCCGGGTGTGCACCGCCCCCACGTCGGCAATCGCGTCCCACACCTGCTCCGCGCCAGCTTCCACGTGGATTTCCCGCCGTATCGACGCCATGGTGACCTCCCTCCGGGGATGATCCTGCGCCCCTGAGACCCCGGTGACGGCGCTTCGTGAAACGCGCTACCAGGAGATCGCGTACGTCGGCCGGCGCGGATCGGCCCCGGCGGAGAGGACCCCGGTGGCGGGATCGCGGCGCGTGACGATGGCCCCGATGCCGCACGCCCCGCTCTCGCTCACCGAGTGCCCGAGGGTGGAGAGCTCGGCGCGCGTGGAGGCCGGGATGCCGGCCTCCACGTTGAGCTGGCCGGGATGGTAGGCGCGCGGGTAGAACGAGTTCACCAGGGTCTGGGTCGAGAAGCGCGGCGCCTCGACCGCCTGCTGCGGGTTCATGCCGAAGACCAGGACGTTCAGGACCAGCTGCAGGTCGGCCTGGGCCTGGTCGTCGCCGCCGGGACACCCGATCGTCACGGTGGGCTCGCGGTTCTCCACGATCAGATAGCTCACCAGGGTCGTTCGCGGCCGCTTGCCGGGGGCGAGGGCATTCGGATGGCCCTCCTCGAGCACGAACATCTCGCTGCGCGTGCTGAGGGTGCAGCCCAGCTCCGGCGCGAACGCCGACTTGCGGAAGACACCACCGCTCGGGGTGAGGCAGATCATGTTGCCGTCGCGATCGATCGCCGCGATGTGCGTGGTGCCGTCGGCCGGCGCCGGGTCCGCGACCCGCGCCGCGAGCGGCGCGCCCGCGCCGAGGCCACGGCCGCCCGGGTCGCCGGGCGCGGGGGCCGCCGGCGCCGCGCGATCGAGCCGGATGAGCGCGGCCCGCTCGCGCAGGTAGCCCGGCGCCAGCAGCCCGGCCAGGGGCACCGCGGCGGAGTCGCCGTAGTGCCGCTCGCGGTCGGCGAAGGCCAGCTTGAGGGCCTCGGTCACCACGTGGATGTAGCGCGTCGAGTTGTGGCCCATCGCGCGCAGATCGGAGCCGGCCAGCATGCCGAGGGCCTGGAGCAGCACCGGGCCCTGGGTCCACGCCGACTGGGCGAGGATCTCCCGTCCGGCGAACGTGATCCCGACCGGCGCCTCGAGAGTCGCCCGGTAGCCGCCCAGGTCGCTCGCGCGCAGCAGGCCGCCCAGCCGCTCGGAGAACGCACCCACCGCCACCGCGACGTCGCCCGCGTAGAAGCGCCGGCGCGCGGCCGCGATGCCCGCCGCCCGATCGCGGGCGCCGGCGCCGGCCTCGACCAGTCGCTCCAGCGTGCCGGCGAGCGCCGGCTGCACGAACAGCGCGCTCACCGGAGGGACGCGACCGTCCGGGTAGAAGACCGCCTCGCCCCCCGGCGGATAGATCGCGAACTGCGCGCGCGTCGCCGGCTGATCGAGCATCCGGTGCAAGAACTCGTACACGGGGAAGCCGCGCCGGGCGTAGCCGACCGCGGGCTCGAGCACCTCGGGCAGCGTCTTCGTGCCCAGCGTCTCGAGCAGCGTGAGGTAGGCGTCCACCGCCCCGGGCACCGTGAACGACAGGTGGGCGTCGGGCCCCGGACCGGTCGGAATCCGATCGAGGCCGCGGCCGGAGAACGCTCCGATGGTAGCGAGCGCCGGAGCGGTCCCCTGCCCGCTCACCGCCAAGGTGCGCCGGCTTCGCGCCTCGTGAGCGAGGGCGACGCACTCCCCCATGAGCGTGTAGGACGCGGTGGGCTCCACGACGGCGGCGGCAAAGCCGGCCGCCACCGCGGCGTCGAAGGCGTTGCCGCCGCCGAGGAGCATGCGCATGCCGGCCATCGCCACCAGGGGATGCCCGGCGGCCACCACGCCCTGGGTGCCGGAGACGACCGGGCGCGTGGTCGCTCGGTCGGCGGCGTGGTGCTCGATGTCGCGGCTGGGACCGGCCGGGCGGCTCACCGCGGCAGCATACCGCGTTCGGAGCAAGCCCGGCCAGGCCTTGACGGAAGCTTCAGAGGAACGCGCGTTCGACGAACAGGATCACCCCCACCAGCAGGATCACCAGCGACGAGCCCGCCACCGCTCGGCGTTCCCACTGCGTCTGCCGGACAAGGAGCAGGAGGGGCAGGCAGACCGCCACCACCAGGGCCTGGCCCACCTCGACGCCCGCGTTGAACCCGAAGAGTGACAGGAGCAGCCCGTGAGCCGGCAGGCCGAGCGCGCGGAGGGCCGACGAGAACCCGAAGCCGTGCACGAGGCCGAACGCGAAGCTGACCAGCCAGCGGCGCGAAACGGTCGGCTTCAGAAAGAGGTTCTCGGCCGCCACGAACGCGATCGAGAGCGCGATCACCGCCTCGACCAGCCGGTCCGGCAACGTGACCACCTGCAGCACCGCCAGCGAGAGGGTGACGCTGTGGGCGATCGTGAACGCGGTGATGATCTTGGCGAGCGAGAGGAGCCCCCCACCCGGCAGGAGCAACCCGATGAGGAACAGCAGGTGGTCGTACCCGGTCAGGATGTGGTCGATCCCGAGCACGAAGAAGCTGCCGGTCGAGCGCGCGGCCCCGGCCGGCTCCCCGACCACGAAGCGGGCGTGACGCGTGTCGGGAGCGAACGCGAACTGCTGGGTGCCGTTCGGCGCCTCGAGCTTCGCGAGGGTGTGATGATCCAGGCCGAGGACGTCGAAGATGTCGTCCTGCACGGTCAGCTCCCGCACCAGGCCCCCGCACGCGAAGTCGAGCAGCATCGTGAAGCTCGTGGCATCGAAGCTCGACGGGAGAACCTGGCCGGGCCCCGGCTCGCAGCGGACGCCGTCGGCCTGGAGGACGATCCGGGTGCGTAGCACGTCGAGCAGCTTCTCGCGGCTCGGCGTGCTCCCCCGCTGCTCGAGTCGAAGTGCCTCGGCCAGCTCCGACGGAAGCGTTGCGGTCGGCAGGGTCAAGCGGTAGCGCACCGTGGTCCGGCTGACCGTGATCGAGGCGTAGCCGGTGCTTCCCCCCGCGTGGGCCCACGCGGCCGCCACCGCTCCGGCCACGAGCAGGGCTCCGAACCCGGTGCGGGCGAGCGGCCGCTTCACCCGCCCTCCGCCGCGCGCAGCACCTTCTCCCACTCCTCACCGATGAACCGGGACATCAGGTAGACCTGGTCGTGGCCCTGCACCTTCATGTACTGGAGGACCTTCTGCGGATTCGCGGCCCCGAACTCGGCGCCGAGCACCGGGGTGCTTCCCCGATAGAGGATCGCGGTGTAGCCGGGCGGATCGAGTCCGAACTCCCGCAGCCCGCTCGGGGCCCACTCGTCCCGCTCCATCACCCGGATCGGGGCCGACACGTGCATGAACTTGATCGAGTCGTCGAGCAGAGTGGCCGTCGAGCCGGGCAGAGCGCGGCCATCCTGGGCCGTCCGCCATCCGTCGGGGCCGCGCACGAACACGCGCTGCCCGGCGCTCGTCCGCAGCTCGACCCGGTCGATCTCGGTGGGGGCCTCCGGCATGACGCCGGCCGGCCGGAACCGCACCAGCTGGCGGCTCTCCCTCAGCTGCCCGGACACGACCATGACCGCGAGCAGGCCCACCGCGAGGAGCGCTCCCGCCGGCCCGATGAAGCGACGGGCTCCACTCATCGCCGCCTCCACCACACGACGACCCCCACCGCCATCACCCCCAGCGGCAGGAGGACCTCGATGCCGAGGAAGATCCGCTGCATCTGCGACTTGGTGAGGAGAACCAGCGGCGGCACCGGCATCCGCACCGCCACCGAAGGCGCCCGCTCCTCCCGCACCGCCCACCGCACCATCGCCAGCGCGAGGTCGCTGTTGGCCATGTAGGGCAGGAAGGAGTTGCTCGCGAAGTCGCCGTCGCCGATCACCACGAGCCGGAACGGGCGGGCGCCCGCCGCGGCTCCGGGCCACGTCCCCTCGAGCGCAGCGGCCAGGGTTCGCCGACCGGGGCGATCCGGGCTTCCCGCGGCCGGCGCGGCGCTCTCGCGGCCGGGCTGACGCTCGGCCACCGGCTGGACGGCCCGCGTAAAGCTCTGGGGACTGCTGCGAAAGAGCGGGGCGCTCGTCACCCCGGGTGGCGGCGGCAGCAGGGTCAGGGAGCGGATGCCCGGGAAGAACGTCAGCGCGATCCGCCGGGTGATCGGGTGCGTCTCGTACACGGGAACCGCGACCACCTCCGGATCGGTCGAGTAGTGATCCAGCGGGTCGATCACGACGTCCTGCTCGACCGCCACGCCCACCTTCCGGAGACCGGCGGCCAGGCGGGGCTCGAGCACGAAGCCGAGGTCGTACATGAGCACCGCCGCGCCGCCCCGGGCGAGGTAGTCGAGGAGGAGATCGCTCTCTCCGGGGAGATAGGTGGAGCGCGGGTTCACGTCGAGCACCGCCGCGCAGTCCGTCGGGATCGCGCTCGAGGTCGCCGGGGTGATCTTCCGGACGTCGTAGCCGAGGGACTCGAGCGCCCGCCTCAGCCGTCCCACGCCGTGGAACCGCATCTGCACGATCGCGGAGGCGCCCTCCCCGTGCCCGTGCCCCGCCACCCCTTCGAAGTGGGTGTGGAACTCGAAGTTCTCCATCGGGTACTCGCCGTGGCCTTCCATGAAGCAGACCGTGGTCACCTGCTCCCGCGTCACCCGCAGGATGCCGAGGGCGATCTGGTCCTCGTCGGTGCTCATCACCTGGATCCGGCGCCCGTCCATCTCGAGCACGGCCGCGTTGTAGATCCGCACCCCGTAGGTGTCGGCGACGGTCGGCTGCTTGTCGGGATCGACGGTCCGGACGTGGAGGCGGGGGTTGCGGCGCCCGAGCACCTCGACCATGTCCTTCGCCCGCCGCCCCTCCTGATCCTGCGACTGGTAGAAGTACGTGAGCTTCACGTCGCGGCTCAGCCGGTCGACGACGGTCTCGGCCTGCTTCGAGGGCGTGAAGACGCCCTCGCGGGTGAGGTCGAAATGCGCGTCGTGGAGCACGAGGGCCACGTTCGCTAGGGCCACGATCCCGAAGGTCGCCACGACAATGCCGACCACGTAGCCCAGCGCAGGCAGCCGCCGGAGGCGCGGCTCCAGGGGGAGCCGCAGCCCGAGCGCGAAGAGCACCGCGAGCGCCACGAGCCAGCCCCCGAACCAGAGCGTGTTGACGACGTCGAGGCGGTCCATCGTTACCGGCGCGCCAGGGCCCGGACGCTCAGGAAGAGGCCGGCCAGGATGATCGTGAGGAAGAAGCCCACGTCGGAGAGGAACAGGGCGCCGGTGGCGAACGGGGAGAAGTGCGCGACCAGCGACAGGTGGGTGACGATCCCGTCGAACGGATCGGGCAGCAGGTAGCCGAGGGTGTCGATCATCCAGAGCAGGATGCCGGCGCCCAGGGCCACCACCGCGGCCACGATCTGGTTCGTCACGAGCCCGGACACCAGGAGGCCGATGGCGGTGAGCGTGGCGGCCAGGAGGAGGAGCCCCAGGAACCCGCTGTAGATCGGCCCCCAGTCGGGGTCGCCGTAGAGGCCCAGGACGATCGCATAGCTGCCGGTGAGCGCGAGCATCAGAGCGGGCAACGTCAGCCCGGCGACGAACTTGGCCAGGACGATCTCGATTTCCCGGACCGGCGACGTCAGGAGCAGCTCGAGCGTTCCCGTCCTCCGCTCCTCCGCGAAGAGCCGCATGGTCACCACCGGCACGATGAGGAGGAACAGCACCGCGGCCTGGAAGAAGACCCGGACCAGCTCGCCGGTCCGGTTCAGGAAGAGGACCGCGGTGAAGGTGTAGCCCATGAGGAGCAGGTAGACCGCCACCGTGGCGTAGGCGATGGGGGAGGCGAAGACCGCCCGCTCCTCCTTGAGCAGGAGCGTGCCGAAGTGCCTCACGCGGCCGCCTCCGGCCCGCCGCTCGTGAGGCCGAGAAAGAGCGCCTCGAGATCGACCGGCGCCGGCCCGATCTCGTGGAGGCCGAAGCCGCCGGCCACCGTCGCGGCGGCCAGCGCCTCCGCGGTCGGGACCGACGCGACGTCCACGAAGTAGCTCGCGAGATCGGCCCCGGGCTCGCGCTCGACCCGCACGTCGAGAACGCCGGGGACCCGCCGGAGACAGGCCTCGACCGCCGGCTCCGCTCCGCGCACCCGCAGCCGGAAGCGCCGGCCGAGCTCCCCGCCCCGGACCGCGTGCACGCCGAGCAGCCGTCCCCCGAGCAGGATCGCCACCCGGTCGGCCACCCGCTCGATCTCGCCGAGAATGTGGGAGGTGACGACGACGGTGCGCTCACCCGCCAGGGATCGGATGTGCCCGCGCATCTCGATGATCTGCCGCGGGTCGAGGCCGTTCGTGGGCTCGTCGAGGATCAGGAGGGCCGGATCGCCCAGCAGGGCCTGGCCGATGGCCACGCGCTGCCGGTAGCCGCGCGAGAGCTTGCCGATGAGGAGCCCCTGGACGTCCCCGAGCGCGAGCCGCTCGACGACGCCGCCCACCACGGTGGGCGCGGCCTGCCGCGAGAGGCCCTTGATCCGGGCCATGAAGAGGAGGAACTCGCGGACGCTCATCCAGCCGTAGAGCGGCGCATCCTCGGGCACGTAGCCGACCCGGCCGCGCGCCGCGAGCGAGTCGTGCACGACGTCGAGCCCGGCGATGCGGGCGGTGCCGGCGGACGGCCGTAGATACCCGGTGAGGATTCGAAGGATCGTGGTCTTGCCGGAGCCGTTCGGGCCGAGCAGCCCCATGACCTCGCCGGCGTCGACCTCGAGAGACACCCGGTCGACGGCCAGTCGGGGCCCGTACCATTTGGTGAGCTGGTCCGCGACGATGACCGGGGGCATGGCGGGGTGCGACCACCGCGCCGCCGACCGGCCGGGCCGGCCGACGGTCGCGTCCTACCTGGACTGCGTGGTCGTGTGACCTACTCGAAGACCTGCGGAGCGTGCGTGGTCCGCGCCTTGCCGGCGGGTCCGTCCGGGTCGTGGGCGGTCATGAAGCTCGCGTTCTCACGGCCCTGCAGCATCCGGATGTACTCGTACGCGTTCAGGATCCCGGTGGGGTTGTAGGCCAGCGAGACGTCCGGCAGGAGGTTCTTGGTCACGTTCTCCGAGAAGTAGACGTTGTCGCTCGTCAGGATGACCGTGCCGGTCTTCGGCAGACGGACGATCGCCATCTGGCTCCCAGGGGTGTGGCCGGGCCAGGACTTCAGCACGACGCTGCCGTCGCCGAAGACGTCCAGGTCACCCGAGAGCTGCTCCATCTTGAACTTGTTGGGGAGCGACTCGCCGAGGTCGTTGCGGAGGCAGGCCACGTCCCCGGGAATGTAGGGCCCGGCGGTGCCCGGCTCCGGCCACGCCGCGTTCTTCATCTCGGCCCCCTGGACGAGGAAGATCGCCTTGGGGAACTTGCAGACGTTCCCGCCGTGGTCGAGGTGCATGTGGCCGACCGCCACGTACTTGATGTCGTCGGGGCTCACCCCGATCTTCTTCAGCTGCGTGTCGATCGCCACGTCCGGCCCGCGCTCGGGGGTCAGCCCCTTGATGAAGGGCCCCCAGTAGCTCGGATCGCTGATGATCTTGTCGTTGTTCCCGGTGTCGAAGAGGAAGTTGCCCTTGGGATGCCGCACCAGGAAGAAGCCGACCGGCACCGTGATCTGCGTGCTCGGCGCCCCCGACTGCAGCGCGCTCTTCGCGATGGTCAGCCCGCCGGAGCTGAACGCGTAGAGCTTCATTCCGGCCGGAGGCGCGGTCTGGGCGAGCGCCGCCGACCCGGCGAAGAGAACTACGAGGACTCCCGAGAGCAACCCGAGGATCTTGCGATTCATGCGGCCCCTCCTCACGGATCCGATCGCTCGCTGCAGTGCGACGACGTGGCGCGCATCTTCTCTCATCGGCGTGCTGCCGACCTCGCGCGCCGAATATAGGCGTCGGGCAAGATCCTTGTCAAGCAACGGTCACGTCGTGACGCGTCACGGTTGGACTACGAGGCCTGGTCGTCACGGCCCGCCCCCTTCCCGCGCCTCGCAGGCGGCGAGCCGGGCGGTGAGAAAGCTCTGCTCGCGGGCGTTGTCGACGAGGCCGAGCGCGGCGCGGTACTCGGCGGCCGCCTCCGGCCAGCGGCCGAGCCGCCGGAGGAAGTCGGCGCGCACGGCGGGCAGCAGATGATACCCGCGGAGCGCCGACGCCTCGATCGCGTCGATGGCGGCCAGACCGGCGGCCGGGCCCTCCGCCAGCCCGATCGCCACCGCCCGATTCAGCTCCACCACCGGCGACGGGGCGATATCGACGAGCGCCTCGTAGAGGGCCACGATCCGGGGCCAGTCCGTCGCCTCCCAGGAGCCAGCCCGCGCGTGGCACGCGGCGATCGCGGCCTGGAGCTGATAGGGCCCCACGCGCTCCATCGCCCGAGCGCGGTCGAGGCAGGCCAGGCCGCGCGCGATTCGCGTCCGATCCCAGCCGGTTCGATCCTGATCCTCGAGGAGGATCAGGTTGCCGGCCGCATCCGTGCGCGTCGCCGCCCGGGAGGCCTGGAGATCCATGAGCGCCACCAGGCCCAGGACCTCGGGCTCGGCCGGCATCAGCTCGGCGAGCATGTGTCCGACGCGGAGCGCCTCCTCGCAGAGATCGTGCCGCACGAGGGCCTCCCCCGCGTGGGCGGCATAGCCCTCGTTGAAGATGAGGTAGATGACCGCGAGCACGGACGCCAGGCGATCGGCCAGGTCGGGCCCTTCGGGCACCTCGTAGGGCAGCCCGCGCTCGCGAATCGCGCGCTTGGCGCGCACGAGCCGCTGCGCGATGGTCGGCTCGGGCACCAGGAAGGCGCGGGCGATCTCGGGCGTCGCCAGACCGCCCACCAGCCGCAGCGTGAGCGCGACCCGGCTGTCGGCGGGCAGGCCCGGATGGCAGCAGGTGAAGATCAGCCGGAGCCGGTCGTCCGGGATCTCCTCGGGATCCATCGTTTCCGGGCCCTCGGTCGCCGCGCCGAGCGTCGTCTCATAGGCCAGGGCCGCCGCGTGGCCCTCGGCCCGCCGGCTGCGCCGCAGGTGGTCCAGCGCACGCCGTCGCCCGGTGGTGAGAAGCCAGGCGCCCGGGCGATCGGGCATCCCGTGGGTCGGCCAGTGATCGAGCGCGCGCTCGAAGGCCTCCTGGGCGATCTCTTCCGCGATGTCGAGATCGCGCACGATCCGGGCCACGGAGGCGACCAGCCGCCCGTACTCCAGGCGGAACACCTCCGCGATCGGCCCATGGGCGTGGCCCTCCGGCGGGGGCGGGTGGTCGCTGGATCCCACGAACCGGGATGTTACGCGATCCCGCCGCCCCCCGCGCGCGGGCCGACGCCGCCGGCCTGCCTACATCGGCCAGATCGGCCGCACCTCGACGAAGCCGCCATCCCCGAGCGGGACCTTCTTGGCCCACTCGACCGCCTCCGCCTTGGTGTCGCAGTCGATCAGGTAGAAGCCGCCGATCGCCTCCTTGGTCTCGGCGAAGGGCCCGTCCATCACCTGGGCGTGGCCCGCCTTGACGCGGACACGAGCGCCATCGCTGTCCGGGCGCAGTCGCTCCGCCGCGACGACCTTGCCGGCCGCGCGCAGCGCCTCGCCGAGCTTCATGTGACCCTGGAGGATCGCCTGCATCTCCGCCGGGGGCGGGGGGGGCCCTGGGTTCTTGTTGTCCGAGCCGATCAGTAGCAAGTAGCGCATTGGGGTCTCCTCTCATCCCATACGACGTCGATGACCCATCGAAATCGACAGGCTACCCCTTGTGCTCCTGGAGGCACTGCAGCGCGAGCCCCCCGTGGCTCCAGGCCGCGCCGGCCGCCATCGCCATCGCCACGAAGGTGGTCTCCGCGACCTCCGCGTCCGAGGCGCCGGCCTCCGATGCCTTGCGGGTGTGGGCCTGGATGCACCACGGGCACTGGGTGATCTGGGCGATGCCGAGCGCGATGAGCTCCTTCGTCTTGCCGGGGATCGCCCCGTCCTTGAACGCCTTCTGATCGAACTCGAGGAAGGCCCGGTAGGCCTCCGGCACCAGCTCCCGCATGCGCTTGAACTGGGTGCCGACGTTGACTCCGTGGAACTCCATGGCGGCTGCCTCCTTGGTGGACCTACTGGATGGGGACCGGCGTGATGCCCCAGACCTCGTCGGCGTACTGTCGGATCGTCCGGTCGCTGGAGAACTTGCCCATGTGGGCCACGTTCAGGATCGACTTCCGCGTCCACGCGGGCTGATCGCGATAGGTCTGCCCGACGCGCTCCTGGCAGGCGACGTAGGACGCGTAGTCCGCGAGCAGGAAGAAGTAGTCGCCGCCCAGGAGCGAATCCACCAGCGGTCGGAAGAGGCCAGGCTCCGCGGGGCTGAACGCACCGCCCCCGATCATGTCGAGCACCTGGGCCAACTCCCCGTTGGTCCGGTAGATCTCCCGGGGATCGTAGTGCGGTCGTCGGGCCACGACCTCGTCCGCGGTCAGGCCGAAGATGAAGATGTTGTCCTCCCCCACCTCCTGGGCCATCTCCACGGTGGCCCCGTCCATGGTGCCGATGGTCAGGGCCCCGTTCAGCCCGAACTTCATGTTGCCGGTCCCCGAGGCCTCGGTCCCCGCGGTCGAGATCTGCTCGGACAGCTCCGTCCCGGGAAAGATCTGCTCCGCGAGCGACACCCGATAGTCGGCCAGGAACGCGACGGCCAGCCAGTCGCGGACGGCGGAGTCCCCGTTCACGGTGTCGCCGACCGCGTTGATGAGCCGGATGATGAGCTTGGCCATGGTGTAGCTGGGCGCCGCCTTGCCGCCGAAGATGACGGTGCGCGGCACGTCGACCCCGCGCCCGTCCCTGATGCGGTTGTAGAGGGTGACGACGTGCAGCACGTTCAGGAGCTGGCGCTTGTACTCGTGGATCCGCTTGACCTGCACGTCGAAGAGCGAGTCGGGGTTCACCGCGAGGGTCATCCCGCGGTGCTCGTACTGGCGGGTGATCGTCTCCGCCAGGCGGTGCTTGTTCTCCCGCTTGGCGGCGAGCCATCGGGCCGCGAACGCCGGGTCGGCCGCCAGCTTGCTCAGCCCGCGGAGCGCCTCCAGGTCGGTCACCCAGCCGGGGCCGATCGCCTCGGTGATCAGCCCGGCCAGCGGCGGGTTGCTCTCGAGCAGCCACCGGCGCGGGGTGATCCCGTTGGTCTTGTTGTTGAACCGCTGCGGCCACATCTCGTGGAACTCGCGAAAGACGTCGCGCTTGAGGATCTCGGTGTGCAGCGCGGCCACCCCGTTGACGCTGTGGCTGCCGACGATGGCGAGGGTGGCCATGCGCACCCGCCGCCCACCCTCTTCGTCGATGATCGACATCCGGCCGGCGCGGGCGTCGTCGGGCCCGAACCGACGCTTCACCTCGTCCAGGAAGCGCCGGTTGATCTCGTAGATGACCTCGAGATGCCGGGGCAGCATCGCCGCGACCATCCCCACCGGCCAGCGCTCCAGCGCCTCCGGGAGCACGGTGTGATTCGTGTAGCCGAAGGTGGCCTGGGTGATCGTCCACGCGTCGTCCCAGTCCAGTCCCTCGACGTCGACGAGGAGCCGCATCAGCTCCGGCACCGCCAGCGCGGGGTGCGTGTCGTTCAGCTGGATGGCCACCTTGTCCGCGAAGCGGTCGAAGGTCCGGAGCCCGCGGGGCTCGTCGAACAGGTGGTACCGCTTCCGGTAGCGCCGGATGATGTCCTGCAGCGTGGCGGAGACGAAGAAGTACTCCTGCGCCAGGCGGAGCTCCTGCCCCGCGACCACGTTGTCGCTCGGGTAGAGCACCCGACAGATGTTCTCCGATTCGGCCCGGGCCTGGATGGCCGCGATGTACTCGCCCTCGTTGAACTCGCGGAGATCGAACTCCTGGACCGCCCGCGCCCCCCACAGGCGGAGGGTGTTGACGGTTCGAGTGCCGTAGCCGGGGATCGGCGTGTCGTAGGGCGTGGCGAGGACATCTCGGGTATCCACCCAGTCCTTCACGATGCGGCCCTGCGCGTCGAGGCGGGTGCGGACCTGGCCGTAGAACTGGACGCGGAACCGGTCCCCCACGCGCGGGATCTCCCAGGGATTGCCGTAGCGGAGCCAGCTGTCGGGAACCTCCACCTGGGCCCCGTTCACGATGCGCTGATGGAAGATGCCGTAGTCGTACCGGAGCCCGTAGCCGTACGACGCGTACCCGAGCGTCGCCATCGAATCGAGAAAGCACGCGGCGAGCCGCCCGAGCCCGCCATTGCCCAGCCCGGCGTCCCACTCCGCCTCGCGGAGGTCCTCGAGCCGATAGCCGAGCTCCTGCAGCGCCTTCGCGCACTGCTCCTGCAGTCCCAGGTTGATCAGGCTGTTTCCGAGCGTGCGACCCATCAGGTACTCGAGCGAGAGGTAGTAGACCCGCTTGGGGTCGAGCCGGTAGTAGGTGTCCTGGGTGCGGACCCACCGCTCGATCATCCGGTCCCGCACCGCGAGGGCCAGCGCCACGTAGGGCTCCCACTCGGTGTCCACGTGGCCGGGCAGTTCGGCCAGCGTGTACTCCAGGTGCGCGAGGATCCCGCGCTTGACCGATTCCGCGTCCAGCCCGAGGCTGTCATAGGCGAGCGCCTGGCGCGCCGCCGAGGCGGCAATCCGGCTGGGCGAGTCGATCGGCTTGAGTGTCATGGGCACCTCCATGTCGAGAGGGATCTGAGCTGTTCCGCCTGGCTGCCCACCCACGATACCGCCGATCGGGACCACCCGGGACGGGATGGTCGGCAGGTTACCGGATCACTCCCGCGTCAGGCGGGCTCGTCCTGAGCGCGACCCCAGGCCCGGCCCCCGAACGCCTCGCTCCAGAGGAGCCCATCGCGGACCCCCGCCGTGCACACCGTGAGGTCGGCGTGGCGGCCCAGGCGCTGCATGAGCTCTTCGAGGACCAGGACCCCAGCCAGGATGGTGTCGGCGCGCTCCGCCTTGAGGCCTCGCACGTGGTGCCGCAGGCGGCCGGGAACCTGCTCGAGCCGGCTCCGAATCGCGGTGAGGTCCGCCCGCCGGAGGCGCAGGCCATGGCGCGATCGGTCGTCCGGCCGGGCGGCCAGGTGAATTCGACCCAGTGAGCGCACCGTGCCCCCGAGACCGATCAGCCGATCGCCCGGCCGGCCGGTGGGGAGCACCTGCGTCAACAGCTCGCCGACCTCCCGGCGGAGCCTCTCCACCTCGGCCGGGCTCGGCGGGTCGCCCCGCAAGAACCGCTGGGTCAGCCGGATGGTGCCGAGCGGCAGGCTGACGGATCGGCCGAGGTGCCGATCGCGAACCTGGGTGAGCTGGAGGCTGCCTCCGCCCAGATCCGCCACGATCCCGTCGCGGATCGGCAGGCTCAGCATGGCGGCCTCGGCGCCCAGCCGGGCTTCCTCGCGGCCGGTCAGGACGCGGACGGCGACACCCTCCCGCTCGCGCAGCGCGTCCAGCAGCAGGTCGCGATTCGTCGCGTCCCTGACCGCGGCCGTGGCGATCGCCACCACGCGAGGCGGCCGGCCATTCCGCACCCGGCGCAGGAAGCGATGGACGCAGTCGAGCGTGGCATCGACGGCGGCCGGCCGGAGCCGGCCGGGCGGCCCGTCTCCGAGCCGCGTCTGCACTCGCTCCTTCTGGAGCACCTCGAAGCCGCGCCCCTCGACCACCCTCGCGAGCAGGAAGCGCGAGGCGTTCGAACCGAGGTCCACCAGGGCGATCAGCTCCTCGGTCTCCGGCTGGGCTCCGGCGCGCCTCACACGCGCTCCCGGGGTTGTCCACCGTCATCCACCGGCTGCAATCGTCGATTCTGACAGGCGGATTGCGCGAGGGCGATCATTCTGTCCACACCATACATCGGGGGGTATTGCGGCGAGATTACCGGACCATCAACGTTCCGTGACGGTCGTCAGGGTCGGGCGAGCAGCGGTGCCGGACTCACCGGCTGGACTTTGCCCCCGCGGGGCGAATAGAATACGCGGGCCATGGCCGCCAAGAGGAAGCCTCCCGTTCGAGCTCTCTCGCGCCGGAAGGCGCTGGCGGTGGCCCGGATCGTAGGCCTTGGCACGAGGGCCTTGAGCCTGTCGGATTTGGAGTGGCGCGCGCTCTGGGCGGGGGAGCGGCGGCGCCGACCGCGACGATCCGCCTAGCCCGGCCCGTCTCCGACCGCTACTCCTTGAACTGCTCCGCCCGCCACCGCAGCGCGGCGCCGAGCCCCTCCTTCTCGCGGATCTCGTCGAACTTCGTTCCGACCTCGGTGCGGGCCGCGTAGAGCCCGGCCAGCACGTCGAGACCGCTCCGGATCGCGTTGCGGAAGCCGGCCGCGTCGGCGCCCCGGTTGATCGCGAGCTTGGTCGCCATGAGGGCCTCCGGGGACATGAGCGCCATCCGGCGCGCGAACTTCAGGGTCGCGGCGGCCAGGTCCGCGCGCGGGACGACGCGGTTGATCATTCCGTACGCGAGCGCGGTGTGGGCATCGATCGGGTCGCCCAGGTAGAGGATCTCCCGGGCGCGCTTGAACCCGATGATGAACGGCATGATCAGCGCGGGCCCCACGTTGGAGAAGCGGATCTCCGGCTCGCCGAACTGGGCGTCGTCGGCCGCGATCGTGATGTCGCACATCATCACGAGCTCGCATCCCCCGCCGAGGCAGTGACCCTGCACCGAGGCCACGACCGGCTTGCGCATGTCCCACGGGGTCATCTCGAGGGCCACGTCGTCGGTCAGCGACTCGTGCCAGGCCAGCGCGTTGCCCTTGCGCGCCGCGCGCGCGGGGCTGGGGCCGATGTCGTATCCGGCCGAGAACGATCGCCCCTCGGCCCGCAGCACGACCACTCGAGTGGCCGGATCGCGATCGGCCTCGTGCAGGCGCTCCACGAGCCGCTTCTTGAGATCGGGGCTGATCGCGTTGAGCTTGTCTCCGCGGTTGAGGGTCACCAAGCCGATCGGGCCATCGACGGTGTACGTCACGAGATCCGATGTCATGAGGTATCCTCCGTGTCGGGAGCTCCGCGAGGACCGCATGCTAACACGACTCCATGAGTGACGATCGGGCGGCGCGCACGCGGGCCCACTGGCTGGACACTCTGGCCCGGCACAAGCGCGATCCGGATCGCCCCGGCTCCGCCGACTACTGGTCGCCCTCGCTCGACTGCGCGGGCCGCGACGAGCTCCGGGCCATCCAGGACGCGAAGCTCGCGGCGCTGACTCCCTTCCTCTACGAGAACAGCGCGTTCTATCGTCGCCGCTTCGACCGGCTCGGCCTGCTGCCCACCGACCTGCGTACGGTGGACGATCTGCCGAAGTGGCCGGTCGTCGACAAGACCGAGATGATGGAGGATCTCAAGGCCGCGCCGCCGTTCGGCACCTACACCACGCACGACGATGCCCTGTGGGCCGCGCGCGGCTGGATGATGTTCTCGTCCTCGGGCTCGACCGGCGTGCCGAGGGTCTTCCGCTATTCCCAGATCGACCGCGAGCTGTGGGAGTGGGCGAACGCGCGGGCGCTCCACGCCTTCGGCATCCGGCCGGGCGACACGGTGCTGATCTGCGCCGGGTACGGGCCGCACGTGTTCGCCTGGGGCGTGCAGTTCGCGCTCGCCCGCATGGGGGTGGCCTGCATCCCGGGCGGCGGCATGACCGCGGAAGCGCGCGCGATGCTCATCGACCGCTTCGAGCCCACCGTTCTCACGTGCACCCCGTCCTATGCCCTCCACCTGGGCCGCGTGATGGCGGAGCGCGGGCTCGACCCGGCCGCGAGCTCGATCCGGACGATCCTGGTCGGCGGCGAGCCCGCCGCCGGCATCGAGGGCACGCGCCGGCGCCTCGAGGATCTGTGGAGCGCGCGGCTCGTGGAGTTCTACGGCTGCACCGAGGTCTCGCCCCACTGCGGCGGCTACTCCTGCCCGGCCTCGGCGCGAGGCCCCGGGCCGGTCACGGCCCACCTGATGGAGGACGTGCAGATCTGGGAACTGGTCGACGCGGAGAGCGGGCGGCCCGTCGCGGAGGGCGCCCGCGGCCTCACCGTCTGCACGAGTCTCAACTCCGAGAGCTCGCCGCAGCTGCGGTTCCTGGTCGGTGACTACACGGTGCTCATGTCGGAGCGCTGCGCCTGCGGGCGGACCCACGTCCGGGCGGTGGGAGCCTTCGCGGGGCGGGCCGACGAGCTCATCAACCTGCGCGGGGTGAAGATGTATCCCGTCCAGCTCGAGGCGGCGGTGCGGGCGGTGCCCGGAGTCGGCGACGAGTACGAGATCGTGCTGGCGACCACCCCGGACGGGCTCGACGTGATGACCGCGAGGGTGGAGCACCCGAGCGGCGCGATCGGCGCGCAGGTGGCCCGGGAGATCCAGGCGCGGTGCGAGATACGGTGCGACGTCGAGGTCCTGGCGCCCGGCACGCTGCCGAAGACCGAGTTCAAGGCCCGGCGGATCCGCGACACGCGCCGCGCCGGCTGAGCCGGGAGGCCCAAGCCGACATGACGCGGGACGAGGTGAAAGCCTGGCGGAGGGCCGAGCGTGAGCGGCTCATCGGCGCGCGCGAGCGGCTCGACCCCGCGACCCTTGAGCGCTGGCGCGGGCGGATCGACTCGCACCTCGAGCGCTCGTTCCCCGGCCTCGCCACCGCGAAGCTGGCCTTCTGCTGGCCGATGCGCGGCGAATACGATGCGCGCCCCCTCGCCGACACGCTGCGCGCGCGGGGCGCGGTGACCGCGCTGCCGGTGGTCGTCGCCGCGGGACAGCCGCTCGTCTTCCGCGAATGGCATCCCGGGGTGGCGCTCGCTCCCGGGCCCCTCGGCATCCCCTATCCGTCCGACTCCGACCCCGTCGTCCCCACCGTCGCGCTCGTGCCGGTGAACGGCTGGGACGACGCCGGCCATCGCCTAGGGTATGGGGCCGGCTTCTTCGACCGAACCCTGGCGAGCCCGCCGGCGCCCATCGTCGCCATCGGGGTCGGCTACGAGCTGGCTCGGCTGAAGACCATTCATCCCCAGGCCTGGGACGTGCCGATGGACTGGATCGTGACCGAGCGCGGTGTCTATCGGCGCGACCCGAGCGGGCTCGCCTTCCTCGGTGAGCCCGACCGGGGCGACTCCGGCCCCCTGGCCTCCCCGGTGTGCTACGTGGACGAGATCGCCCCGGATCACTTCGGCGAACCGGAGAAATAGTCCCCGTGTTCCGGCCCCGGTCCTTGACTCTGATCGGCGGACAAGCCATCCTCCCTGCCACCACCACGTCACCTGGTCAACGGAGAACAGGGGGAGTCGACATGAGGCCTGCCGATCACGTGTCGCGACGGAATTTTCTTCAAGCGGGCGCCCTCGGCGTGGCGGGCCTGGCCGCGGTACGACCCCGGGTCGCGTGGGCCCAGAACGGCGAGGCCAAGCGCGGCGGCTCCCTGGTCGTGCGGAGCGGGCCCCTTCGCGGCATCGACCCGCATCTCGAGACCTGGGGCGCCGCCCTCCAGGTGATCCACCAGACGTACAACGCCCTCCTGAAGTTCAACCACGACGGCACCAAGATCCTGCCGGACCTGGCCGAGAGCTGGGAGCAGAAGGACGACCTCACCTACTCCTTCCGCCTGCGGCAGGGCGTCAAGTTCCACAACGTGCCGCCGGTGAACGGGCGCGAGCTCACGTCCGAGGACGTCAAGTACAGCATCGAGCGTCAGATGACGGACCAGCCCGGGAAGTTCCAGCACGCCTACTTCTTCCTCGGCAAGCTGGCCAGCATCCAGACGCCGGACAAGTACACGATCGTCTTCAAGACCAAGGAGCCGTACGCGCCGTTCCTCAACTACATCGCCAGCCCCTGGACGGTGATCGTGGCCCGCGAGGTGGTCGAGAAGCACGGCGACCTGCAGCGCCACGCGATCGGCACCGGCCCCTTCATCATGCAGGAGTACCGGCGCGAGCAGGAGGCGGTGTTCGTCAAGAACCCCAGCTACTTCAAGAAGGGGCTGCCCTACCTGGACGAGGTCCGCCTCCAGTACGTCATCGATCCGGTGGCGGCCACCGCCGCGTTCCGCGGGCAGCAGACCGATATCTCCTACCTGGAGTTCGCCGACGTGCCCTCGATCAAGGCCTCGAACGCCAAGATCAAGGTGGCCGAGATCACGACGATGTTCCCCATCGTGCTGCGGACCCGGCCCTACGACGAGCAACGCCCGCTCAAGCCCCCCTTCACCGAGAAGAAGGTGCGCCAGGCCATCCAGGCCGCCATCAAGCAGGAAGAGTTCATCGAGATCGTGCGGAGCGGCTGGGGCACGACCATGACCGGCCCCATCCCCACCTACCGCAAGCCGTGGGCGCTGCCCGCGTCGGCGCGGCCGGAGTTCGATCTCAAGAAGGCCAGGCGCCTGCTCACCGAGGCCGGCTACGCCAGCGGCTTCGAGACCGAGCTCATCGTCGGCAGCCCCGGCGACAACGTGAAGAGCGCCCAGGTGGTGAAGGATCAGCTCGCCCGGGTGGGCATCCAGGTCAACCTGAAGCCGATGGAGATGGCCCAGTACTACAACAAGAGCTACTCGTACGACTACTCCATGAGCGTGCACACCGCGCTGACCGGGGAGGAGCCCGAGGAGGCCATCCGGCCCTACTACGGGGCCAACGCGACGTACTACCGGTGGGGGAATCGCGAGATTCACCGCCTGATCGACGAGCAGGCCAAGATCCTGGATCTGAAGAAGCGCGTGGAGATGGTCCACCTGATCCAGCGGATGCTCCTGGACGACGCCCCCAACGTGTTCCTCTACACCCCGATCGCGCACTACGGCGTCCAGCCCTGGGTGAAGAACTACATCGTGCCCATCAACGCCTACGACCAGCGCTACGAGGAGATCTGGCTCGACGGCAAGAAGGCCTGACCCCCGGTCGGGGGTATGTCCCGCTACATTCTTCGCCGGCTCATGCTGCTGGTGCCGACGCTGGCCCTGGTCACGCTCCTGGTCTTCTCCATCATCCGGCTGCTGCCGGGCGACATCGTGACCCTGATGATGAGCGAGCAGGGCTACGCCAGCGACAAGGCCAAGCTCGAGCAGATGCTGGGCCTGGATCAGCCCTTCTACCGGCAGTACGTCACCTACGTCGGGCGCGTGCTGCAGGGCGACCTGGGCGTGTCCTTCTGGACCAAGGAGCCGGTCCTCGACGAGATCCTGCGACGCTTGCCGGTGAGCCTCGAGCTGGCCGTGCTCGCCATGCTCTTCGGCCTCCTGATCGCGGTGCCCACCGGCATCTTCTCGGCGGTCCGGCAGGACACCTGGCTCGACTACCTATTCCGGACCGGCGCGATCGGGGGGCTCTCCGTGCCCGGCTTCTGGATGGCCACCGTGGTCATCGTGGCCGCGTCGATCTGGTGGCAGTGGGTCCCGCCCATGCGCTACACGCCGTTCGCCCGGGACCCGGTGAAAAACCTCTCGCAGCTTGTCCTGCCCGCCATCATCCTGGGGCTCGCCCTGTCGGCGAGCGTCATGCGCATGACGCGCTCCATGGTGCTCGAGGTGCTGCGCGAGGACTACGTCCGCACCGCGTGGGCCAAGGGTCTGCCGGAGTCTCTCGTCATCGCCCGCCACGTCCTCAAGAACGCGATGATCCCGGTGGTCACCGTGATGGGCCTCCAGCTCTCGGCCCTCCTCGGCGGGACCGTCATCATGGAGAGCATCTTCGTCATCCCCGGGATGGGGAAGTTCCTGCTCGACGCCATCACCTGGCGTGACTACCCCGTCATCCAGGGCATCAACCTGTTCCTGGCCACCGGCGTCATCGCGCTGAATCTGCTCATCGATGTGGTGTACGGCTTCCTCGACCCGCGGATCCGCTTCGGCTAGCCGGCCGGGCATGTCCTGGCTCCGTGTGATGCGGGGCAAGCCGCTGGGGGCGCTCGGCGGCCTGCTCATCCTGGGTCTCGTGGCCACCGCCCTGCTGGCGCCGGTGCTGGCGCCCTACGACCCCATCAAGGTCAAGTCGAGCGACCGCCTGCAGGCTCCCAGTCTGAGCCACCTGCTGGGCACCGACGACTTCGGGCGCGACATCCTGAGCCGCGTCATCCACGGCGCGCGCATCTCGATGCTCCTGGGTCTCGGCGCGGTGGCCATCAACACGCTCCTCGCCGCCATCATCGGCATCCTCTCCGGCTACTACGGGGGACGCATCGACATGGTCTTGCAGCGGTGCATCGATACGCTGATGGCCTTCCCCGGCCTCGTCGTGCTCCTGACGATCATGGCCATGCTGGGCCAGGGGCTGGGCAACGTGATCCTGGCCCTGGGCATCGGAGGCACCGCCGGCAACGCGCGGATCATCCGGAGCGCCGTCCTGGCCATCCGCGAGAACCAGTACATCGAGGTGGCCCGGGCCACCGGCTGCCAGGACTGGCAGATCATCGCCCGCCACATCCTGCCCAACATCGCCGCGCCGATCATGGTGGTCGTCACGCTGGGGCTCGGGGTCGCGATCCTGGCCGAGTCCGCTCTGAGCTTTCTCGGCTTCGGCGTGCCGCCGCCGACACCCTCGTGGGGCGCCATGCTCAGCGGCTCGGGCCGGACCTACATGATCCAGGCCCCGTGGATGGCCGTCTTCCCCGGCATCGCGATCAGCCTGGCCGTCTTCGGCTTCAACATGCTGGGCGACGCCCTTCGCGATCTCCTCGATCCCAAGCTCCGCGGCGGCCCCCAGAGCCGCAGCTGAGGCGCGGCGCCCAACCATGAAGATCGGCCCATGAAGATCGGAACGGTCTTTCCCCAGACCGAGATCGGGCAGGACCCGGCGGTGATCCGCGACTACGCGCAGGCCGTCGAGGCGATGGGATACACGCACATCCTCGCCTTCGACAGCGTGATCGGGGCCAACCCCGACCGGCCCGGCGGCTGGGACAGCCAGTACGACTACCGGCACGCCTTCCACGAGCCCTTCGCCCTCTTCGCGTTCTGCGCCGCGGTCACGCGGCGCATCGAGCTGGCCACCGGCGTCCTCATCCTGCCCCAGCGCCAGACGATCCTCGTGGCCAAGCAGGCGGCCGAGGTCGACGTCCTCTCGGGGGGACGGCTGCGCCTGGGCATCGGCGTCGGCTGGAACCCGGTCGAGTTCGAGGCGCTCGGCGAGAACATCCACGATCGCGGCAAGCGGGTCGAGGAGCAGCTCGAGGTCATGCGACTGCTCTGGACCCGGGAGCTCGTGACCTACGAGGGCCGGTGGCACCGCGTGCCCGACGCGGGCATCAAGCCGCTGCCGGTCCAGCGGCCGATCCCGGTCTGGATGGGCGGCGAGAGCGAGGCGGTCCTCCGCCGCGCGGCCCGCCTGGCCGACGGCTGGATCACGCTGCAGACCTTCCGCCCGGGCCCCGCCTCCCAGCAGATCATCGACCGGCTCCACGGCCTCCTCCGGGAGGCGGGCCGCGATCCGGCCGCGTTCGGGATCGAGGGCCGCGTGGCCCTGGCCAAGCTTCCGCCTGCGGAGTGGGTGAAGGAGCTGGCCGCCTGGCGCGCGATGCGCGGCATCACGCACCTGTGCGTCAACACCATGGGGCTCGGACTCCCGGGCCCCGAGGAGCACGTGCGGACACTCGAGCGGTTCGAGCGCGACGTGGTCGGGTAGCGGACCCGAATAGCCCCCTCACCCTGCCCTCTCCCCAAAGGGGAGAGGGAGAGGGTCAGTCGCCGAGGAAGTAGCGGCGGGGGTCGAAGAGGCGAACGAGGGCCAGCTCCTCCGCCGTGGGCGGATCGAAGCGGCGCAGCGTGGGAGCCACCTGGAGATCCCAGCCGCAGGCCTCACGGGCGGCCTGCACCGCGGCGGCCTCTGGACCCTCGCCGAAGAGGCCGGTCAGGGTGAGATCGCCGTGCTCGGTGGTCTTCTCGTACACGCCCAGGTCCGAGACCACCGTGCGCACCGTCCGCCCCGGCGCGGTGATGTACGGCACCTTGTCCACGAAGCGGCGCAGCGACTGCTGCAGGCACACCACGACCTCGCGCGAGGACGAGGTGATGTCGTTGGCTCCGCCCGAGCCGGTGATGTAGGTGACGCCGGGCATGATCGTCGAGTTGATGTTGCCGTGCTTGTCGATCTGGCCGGCCGCGAGCGAGCCCATGCACTGGTTGTGGCGGCCGCCCATGAAGATGCCCATCACGTGGAGGATGTCGGTCAGCATCTTGCACGAGGGGAAGTTGCGGAACGAGAACACGAAGGGCTCGGCCGGCCGCGGCAGGTAGCCGACCATGCCGGTCTCCGCCATCAGCTCGACCTCCGCGCCCGATGCCTTCAGCTGGTACGCGGCCAGCCAGGCGGCCAGGTTGGAGTTCCCCACCCCGGCCAGGAACGTCTTGTAGCCCTGCGTCCGCACCTTCTCCGCGAGCATGCGGGACGCCGCCACCACCATCCACTCGCTCGGGGTCGCGGTCCCGCCGCTGCGCAGCCGCGAGGCGAGCGTGTCGAGCTCCGAGACCCAGGCGTCGGTGTGGGCCCGCCCCTTCGTCTCCATGATCCGGGCGTAGCCGAGCTTCGAGAGATAGGCGGCGTCGTCGGGCAGGTCCAGCATCCACTCCCGGATCCACGCGTCCGCGGTGTCGGCCTTGCGGAAGGCGCGGCGGCACTCGAGGATCCACTCCATGTCCTCGGCGTAGCCCTCGAGCTCCGGCACGTTCATGCCGTACATGCCACCCGGGTGATTGCCGTGCGGCGTCTCGACCACCGCGCGGACGTACTGCGACGGCAGCCGGACCAGGTCGGCGTGGCGGCGGATGAAATCGGTGGAGACGATCTTCTCCACCGTCACCACCGCCCCGCCCCGGGCCGCCATCGCCCCGTACATGTTCTCGTTCATCGGCGAGGCGGTGATCACGTTCCCGGCCCGATCGGCCACCCAGCCGTGCAGCAGCGCCACGTCCGGGACGAGCGCCCGCACGTAGGCCACGCGGCCCTCGGCGCCGAACGGATCGTCGGCCGCGATCAGGTCGCCGGATCGGGCATTGTCCTCCTCCATGGTCGAGCCCAGCAGCGAGCGGGTGGGCAGGAACGGCACGCCCATCGCGCCGGCCAGCAGGCGGAGCGGGAAGGTCAGCATCGACCAGTTCGAGACCTCGAGCCGGCCCTCGAGGACCGCGCGCGAGATCAGCGCCTGGGGCGTCGGGAACGGATACCCCTCGCCCATGAACGTGGTGATGACCCGGCGCACGAGGCCGCCATGGACCAGCGCGGTCCAGGGTGAGCCGAGGCCGACCGTGGCGAGGGTGAAGCCGGGGGTCTTGCCCCACCACTGGCGCACCAGCTCGCGCACCGCGGGGTTCGGGCGGCCGTGGGCCGCGCCGAGGTAGACCGTCGCGCCGGCGGGGACGTGCTGGCGGATGGCCGCCTCCAGCGACGTGGTCCGGTCGGGCCCTTCGTGGACGGGAATCGAGAGACGCCGGCGGATCGCGTCCTGGTAGGACTCGCTCAGCATGGGGACCCCTCACCCTGCCCTCTCCCCAGGGGGGAGAGGGGGAGATGGTCAGGCGGCACGGTGGGCGCCGAAGATGCGGCTCTTCGCCCGCGACGGGACCCAGCGAGCCAGGCGGCTCGCCACCGCGCCGATGCGGTCGAGCGAGGCCGGCGAGCCCGGCCAGTAGCGGAGCAGGAGCGGCCGCTCGATGAAGTTGATCACGCCGTCCACTACCACCGCGGCCAGGATGACGTCGTCGAGGTAGCCGACCCACGGGATGAAGTCCGGGATCAGGTCGATCGGGCTCACGAGGTAGACCGCCACCGCGGCCAGCACGACCTTGGCCGCGGTCGGCACGTCGCGGTCGCCGGCCAGGGAGACCAGCATCCGGGCCAGGCGCGGCAGGGCGAGCAGCAGCTCTTTCATGGTATGGGCATGGCGCAGGCGCCCCCGCTACTCCAGGCGGTCGGCGAGCAGCTCGGCGATGTCGCGCGTCTTGATGGTGCCGCCGACCTCCTTCGCCTTCACCCCGTCCTCGAACATCGTGAGGCAGAACGGGCAGGCGGAGGCCAGGATGTCGGGCTTCACCTCCATCGCCTGCTCCACCCGGAGCTGGTTCACCCGCCGGCCCTCGTGCTCCTCCAGCCACGCGCGTCCGCCTCCGCCGCCGCAGCAGAAGCCCTTGGAGCGATTCATCTTCATCTCCACCAGGGTGCCGCGCGTGACCCCGGCCAGCACGCGGCGTGGCTCGTCGTAGATGTCGTTGTAGCGGCCGAGGTTGCACGCGTCGTGGTAGGTGATCCGCTCGTTGTCGCGCTGCGCGGGCTGGAGCCGCCCCGCCTGCAGCAGCTCGTCCATCAGCTGGGTGTGGTGTACCACCCGGAAGTGGCCGTCGAACTGCGGGTACTCGTTGCGGATGGTGTTGAAGCAGTGCGGGCACGCGGTCACGATGGTCTGGAACGTGTACCGCTTGAGGGTCTCGATGTTGCCCTGGGCCAGGGTCTGATAGAGGTACTCGTTGCCCAGGCGCCGGGCCGGCTCCCCGGTGCACTTCTCCTCGTTGCCCAGGATCGCGAAGTCCACCCCCGCCGCCTGCAGCACCCGCACCAGGGCGCGGGCCACCTTCTTGTTGCGCTCGTCGAAGGAGCCGTAGCAGCCGACCCAGTAGAGGTACTCGGCCTCGTGGACGTCGGCCATCTGCCGCACGCCCAGATCCTTGGCCCACTCCGCGCGCGTCTCCCACGACATCTGCCACGGGTTGCCGTTGG
>DATGBR010000179.1:0-21975 GCA_035312605.1 Candidatus Methylomirabilota bacterium | reverse complement strand
GACCGCGTGATGGCCGGGAGCCCGGCGCGCCTCGACCGCCTCGAGGTTCACCGAGGCATCCTCGCGGATGGCGGTGTGCGGGCAGCCGCCGGTCTCCACCCCCACCACCCGCTCCGCGGGCAGCGCCCCCCTCCGGACCAGGAACTGGGCGTCCTCCTGGGTGTAGATGTCGTTGGTGATCACCGCCATGTCGAACTGGTCGCGCAGGCGGCGGGCCAGCGTCTCCACCAGCGCGGTCTTGCCCGAGCCCACCGGGCCTCCGATGCCGATCTTGAGCGGCCGGGGCACCGCGCCGGGGGCGCTCACGAGCGGAAGAGCCGCGCGTCCATGCGCTCGTGCAGCATGCCCTGGATGTCCTGGCCCGGGGTGAAGCTCCAGAGATCGCCGGGCGCCCGCTCCGCGGCCTCCCGGGCCACCCGCGCGATCACCGGGTGCAGGCTCCAGAGCACCGACTGCCCCTCGAGCTGCCCGATCGGTAGGAGCCGGAGCGCCGCGCCGACCAGCAGCGCGGTGGTCGAGTAGAGCAGCGCGGTCGTGGCCGCGCCCGCCTCCCAGCCGAGGGCGCCCGCGGTCATGCCGAACGCGACCGCGTGATGGCCGGGAGCCCGGCGCGCCTCGACCGCCTCGAGGTAGGTCGCCAGGCGGCCGTCACCGGTGAGGCTCGCGGCGACCCGCAGGGTCTGCCGCCCCATCTGCCGGCTCCCCTCGCGGAACTCCCGCACGACCTTCATGGCCTCCAGCTCCTCGTCCAGTCGCTGGCACGCGCGGACGTCGCCGCGGGCGAGCGCGCGCAGCGCGCCCGCGGCCGCGGTGGCGTCGCAGGGGCCGGTGGCGCCCTCGAGCTGCGTGAGCAGGAAGCGCTCGAGGCCGTGGCGGTCCCGCACCAGGCCCGCCTGGCAGTAGCGCTCGAGGCCGAACGAGTGGGCGTAGCCGCCGGTGGGCAGCGCGCTGTCCGCGAAGTGCAGCAGGGAGAGGAGCCGCGGATCAGTCATCGCCGCCTCAGCCCAGCGGGGCGTACACGGCCTCGCGACGCTCCCACCGCACCCCCAAACGCGAGAGGAGCTGCGACATCGCGGGGTCGTCCGGAACCACCAGGGCGCCGTCCTCGACCGCGAGGGTGAAGTGGCGGTTGCCGACGTCGAACGCGATCCGCAGCGCCTCCGGGTGGCTCGACGGGAAGCAGGCCAGCACCGCCTCCGGCCGTGCCTCCACCGCGAGGTACCAGTCCTCCGCCACCGCGAGGATCGCCCCCGGCTCGAGCACGCTCCCGGTGGGCAGGGCCAGCGCGACCTCGCGGCCACCGGTGGTCGTGACTCGCTTGCGCGTCCAGCGCCGCTCTTCCCACGTGAGACTCAGGGTGTCGCGCGCCTTGCCGGCCAGCGCGGCCGGCTCGATCGCCCGCGGGAGGTCCGTGATCACCGTCATCGCGCTAGAACAGGAAGTAGCGCTGGGCCATCGGCAGCACGCGGGCGGGCTCGCAGGTGAGGAGCTGGCCGTCGGCCCGCACCTCGTACGTCTCCGCGTCCACCTCGATGCGTGGGCAGTAGGCGTTGTGGATCATCGCCGACTTGGCCAGGCCTCGGCAGCCGCGGACGGCCGCGGTCATCTTGCGCAGGCCGAGGCGCGTCGCGACGCCGTCCTCGACCGCGGCGCGGGAAAGGAACGTCATCGAGGTCGAGTGCACCGCGGCCCCGTAGGCCGCGAACATCGGCCGGTACCGCACCGGCTGCGGCGTGGGGATGGACGCGTTGGGATCGCCCATCGCGGCCACCGCGATCAGGCCGCCCTTGAGCACCATCTCGGGCTTGACCCCGAAGAAGGCCGGCTTCCAGAGGACCAGGTCGGCGAGCTTGCCGACCTCGATCGATCCCACCTCGTGGGAGATGCCGTGGGCGATCGCAGGATTGATGGTGTACTTGGCCACGTAGCGCTTGGCGCGGGTGTTGTCGTGGCGGCCGTCGCCCGGTAGCGACCCGCGCTGGAGCTTCATCTTGTGCGCGGTCTGCCAGGTGCGGGCGATCACCTCCGCGATGCGCCCCATCGCCTGGGAGTCCGACGAGAGCATGCTGATCGCCCCCAGGTCGTGGAGCACGTCCTCCGCCGCGATCGTCTCGGCCCGGATGCGCGACTCCGCGAAGGCCAGGTCCTCCGGGATCTTGGCGTTGAGGTGATGGCACACCATCAGCATGTCAAGATGCTCGTCCATGGTGTTGACCGTGAACGGCATCGTGGGGTTCGTGGAAGAGGGCAGGCAGTTGGACTCACCCACCACCCGGATGATGTCGGGGGCGTGGCCCCCGCCCGCGCCCTCGGTGTGGTAGGTGTGGATCGTCCGGCCCTTGAAGGCGCGGATCGACTCCTCGACGAAGCCCGCCTCGTTCAGGGTATCGGTGTGAATCGCCACCTGGACGTCCATCTCCTCGGCCACCGTCAGCGCCGCGTCGATGGCGGCCGGCGTCGTGCCCCAGTCCTCGTGGAGCTTGAGGCCGATGGCCCCCGCCTCGACCTGCTCCCGGAGCGGCTGCGCGCGCGAGGCGTTGCCCTTGGCGAGAAATCCCAGGTTGATCGGGAAGGCCTCCGCGGCCTCCAGCATCCGGTGGATGTTCCAGGCCCCCGGCGCGCACGTCGTCGCCGCGGTGCCGGTGGCGGGACCCGTCCCGCCGCCGATCAGCGTGGTGAGCCCGGAGGCCAGCGCCTCGTCCACGAGCTGCGGGCAGATGAAGTGGATGTGGCTGTCGATGCCGCCCGCGGTGACGATGCGGCCTTCCCCCGCGATGACCTCGGTGGAGGCGCCGACCACCATGCCCGGGCTCACGCCCGCCATGATGTCGGGGTTGCCCGCCTTCCCGATCGCCACGATGCGGCCGGCGCGGATGCCGATGTCCGCCTTCACGATGCCCCAGTGATCGAGGATGAGCGCGTTGGTGATCACCAGGTCGAGCACCTCCGGCCCGGCGGTGGCGCGGGCCGACTGGCCCATGCCATCGCGGATCACCTTGCCCCCGCCGAACTTCACCTCGTCGCCGTAGGAGGTGAAGTCGCGCTCCACCTCGATGAGCAGATCGGTGTCGGCCAGGCGCACCCGGTCGCCGACGGTGGGCCCGTAGAGATCGGCGTACTGCCGCCGCGGCAGCCGGAGACTCATGCGCCGGCCCCCTGGAAGCCGCCCTCGACCGCGCGTCGGATGCTCTCGGCGCGGCGGCCCTCGCCCACCGGCCCGTCGGTGAGCGCGTTGAGCCCGTAGACCTCGCGCGCTCCCGCCAGCTCCACCAGGGTCACCACCTTCTCGTCGCCGGGCTCGAAGCGCACCGCGGTCCCGGCCGGCACGTTGAGCCGCATCCCGAACGAGCGGGCCCGGTCGAAGCGCAGCGCCTTGTTCGCCTCGAAGAAATGGAAATGCGACCCCACCTGGATCGGCCGGTCCCCGGTATTGGCGACCGTGAGCTGAAGCGTCCGCCGCCCCACGTTCGCCTCGATATCCCCCTCCCCCAGCAGATACTCACCGGGAATCACGCACACCCTCCGAAGACCAAGAGGAGGAGCCTACGCACGACCGGCAGAACCACGAATGTCCGCCGCCTGGGGGAGTGCGGGGGCCATTTCGGGGCCCCCGCAGATGAAAAGCTCGAAGAAGTAAACCGTCGTACGCGCGCACGGGAATCATCACCGGACCGGATGGTGAATCGTCACCAGCTTCGTCCCGTCCGGGAACGTGCCCTCGACCTGGACCTCCTCGAGCATCTCGGGCACGCCCTCCATCACGTCGGCGCGGGTGAGGATCGTGATGCCGAAGGCCATGAGGTCCGACACCGTCCGGCCGTCGCGGATCCCCTCGAGCACCTCCGCGGTGATCAGGGCCAGCGCCTCGGGGTAGTTCAGCTTGAGACCCCGGGCGCGGCGCCGGCGGGCCAGCTCGGACGCGGTGAAGATGAGGAGCTTGTCCTGCTCGCGGGGGGTCAGGTGCATGGGCGGGAGTTTAAACCGTCAGGTGCTGCCTGACCATGTCTTCGCGGAGGTCCTTGGTCGAGCCCCGGGACACGATGGTGCCCTTGCGCATGATCGCGTAGGCGGAGGCCAGCCGCCAGGCGAACTCCAGATACTGCTCGACCAGGAGCACCGAGATGCCCTGGTCCCGGATGCGCTCGATGGCCTCCTCGATCTGGTCGATCACCGACGGCTGGATCCCCTCGGTGGGCTCGTCCATCAGGAGCAGCTTGGGCTTCGCCAGGAGCACGCGGGCGATCGCGAGCTGCTGCTGCTCGCCTCCCGACAGCACGCCGCCCTTGCGCCCCAGCAGCACCTTCAGCTTGGGAAACAACTCGAAGACGTGCTCGAGCGGGTCCCCGCCCCCGTTGCTCCCGCGCCGGGTGCCGAGCACCCCCACGCGGAGGTTCTCCTGCACGGTGAGGTTCGGGAAGATCTCGCGGCCCTGCGGCACGTAGCCGATGCCGCAGGCGGCTCGCTCCTCGGGGCGGCGCCCGCCGAGGTCGCAGCCGTCGAAGGCGACGCGGCCGGATCGGACCGGCAGCAGCCCCATGATCGACTTGAGCAGGGTGGTCTTGCCCACCCCGTTCCGGCCCATCAGGCAGACCACGCTGCCCGCGGGCACGTCGAGCGCGACGTCCCAGAGCACCTGGCTCTCGCCGTAGGCCACGTTGAGGCCCCGCACCTCAAGCATGGGTGCCCACCGTCCTCGACCGGCTCCGGCCGAGGTAGACCTCGCGCACCCGCTCGTCCTGCTGGACCTCGTCGACCGACCCCTCGCAGAGCACGCTGCCCTCGTGGAGCACCGTCACCTTGCGAGCCAGGCTCCGGACGAACTCCATGTCGTGCTCGATCACCAGCACCGCCCGCTCGCGCGCGACCGACTGGAGCAGCTCCGCGGTCCGGGCGGTCTCCTCGTCGGTCATCCCGGCCACCGGCTCGTCCACCAGGAGCAGCTCGGCCTGCTGCACGATGACCATGCCGATCTCGAGCCACTGCTTCTCGCCGTGGGAGAGGCCGCCGGCCCGCTCTCCGCCCCGCCCCCCGAGCCCGATCGTCTCGAGCGTCTCTTCGATGCGGCCCCGCTGCCCCCCGTCGAGACGCGCGCGCAGGGTCGCCAGCACGCCCTTGCTCGGTCGCGCGAGCGACAGCTCGAGGTTCTCGCGCACGCTCAGGTTGGCGAAGATCGAGGGAGTCTGGAACTTGCGGCCGATTCCGAGCGAGGCGATCTCGTTTTCGCGCCGGCCGTTCAGGTCGGTGTGCTTGCCGAAGATCACGCGCCCCGCCACCGGCTGGACCTTGCCGGAGATGACGTCGAGCAGCGTGGTCTTGCCCGCCCCGTTCGGCCCGATCACCACCCGCAGCTCGTGGTAGTCCATGAAGAAGTTGAGGTCGTGGAGGGCCTTGAACCCGTCGAAGTCGACGGTCACGTTCTCGAGATAGATGATCGAGCCCTCGGCCGCCGCCGCGGTGAAGTTCATGACCGCTCAGCGCGCCTCCATGTGGGAGACCCCGGTCGGTGTCCCGGCCCCCTCGGAGCCTTTGACCTCCTCGGGCCGCGCGCTGAGCCGCGCGCCCGCCCCGCCGCGCGGTCCGAGCCGCGCGAGCAGCTTCTGAGCGGTGCCCACCACGCCGTCCGGGAAGAAGAGCACCACCGCGACGAAGAGACCGCCCAGCACGAGCAGCCAGAGATCGGGGTAGTGGGTGGTGAGCAGGCTCTGCAGCCAGTTCACCCCGAGCGCCCCCACCACCGGCCCCAGGAGAGTCCCCCGGCCGCCGACCGCCACCCAGATGATCATCTCGATGGACGGCAGCACGCCAATCTTGGCCGGGGTGATGATGCCGACCTGCGGCGCGTAGAGGGCGCCCGCGACGCCCGCGAGGGCCGCGGAGACCACGAACACGAAGAGCTTGAACGCGGCCGGCGAGTAGCCCGAGAAGAGCACGCGGGTCTCGCTGTCGCGGATCGCGATCAGCACCCGGCCCGCCGGGGAGCGGGTGATGTAGCGGCACAGCAGGAAGGCGCCGCAAAGGCAGAGGGCGGTGGCCACATAGAGCCCGCGCTGGGTCGCGGCGCTGTTCAGGGTCAACCCGAAGATGGACTTGAAGCCGCTCAGGCCGTTGGTACCGCCCAGGTTCATCGCGTTCCGATTGAACATCAGCCACGTGCTCAGCGCGAGGGCCTGGGTGATGATCGAGAAGTAGACCCCGCGGATGCGGCTCCGGAACGTGAAGTAGCCGAACACGAACGCGAACAGCGCGGGCACCAGCACGATCGCGAGCAGAGTGAACGGCACGCTGTAGAACGGCTTCCAGAACAGCGGCAGCTCGGTCACCCGGTTCCACACCATGAAGTCGGGGAGCACGTTGCCGTACACGCTGCGGGTGCCGATCTCGAGCATCAGGTGCATGCCCATCGCGTAGGCCCCCAGGCCGAAGAAGACCCCGTGGCCCAGGGAGAGGACTCCGGTGTAGCCCCAGATCAGGTCGATGCCGAGGGCGAGGATGGCGTAGGCCAGGAACTTGCCGAAGAGGTTCAGGGTGAAGTCCGAGACCCGCAGCGGCGCGCCCGCCGGCAGCGCATTGAGCGCGGGCAGCACCACCACCAGCAGCAGCGCCAGGCCGAGGAGCCCCCAGCCCTCAAGACTCCGCATAGCGTCCCTTGGTCGCGAAGAGACCCGCGGGCCGGCGCTGGATGAACACGATCACGAGGACCAGGATCAGCACCTTCCCGAAGACCGCGCCCATGCCGGGCTCGATGATCTTGTTCAGACCGCCGATCCCGACCGCGGCGAGGATGCTGCCGAGGAGCTTACCGACCCCGCCGGTCACCACCACCATGAAGGAGTCCACGATGTAGTTCTGGCCGAGCTCGGGCCCCACGTTGCCGATCTGGGTGATCGCGCAGCCGGCCAGGCCCGCCAGCCCCGCGCCAAGGGCGAAGGTGCCCGCGTCGACCCAGCGCGCCCGCACGCCCAGGCAGGCCGCCATCCCCCGGTTCTGGGTCACCGCGCGGATGCGCAGGCCCGCGTCGGTGCGGAACAGGAGGAGGTACATCGCGGCCACGCACACGGTGGCGAGGCCGATGATGAAGAGCCGGTTGTACGGGAGCTGGACCCCGATCATCACCGGGATGCCGCCCGAGAGCCATCGGGGTGAGGTGACGTCCACGTTGGCCGCCCCGAACCACAGCCGCAGGCCCTGCTGGATCATCAGGCTCACGCCCCAGGTCAGCAGCAGGGTCTCGAGCGGCCGGCCGTAGAGGAAGCGGATCACGCCCCGCTCCAGCAGGAACCCGGCGCCGGCCGAGACCAGGAAGGAGAACGGCAGCGCGACCAGGAAGTAATAGTCGAAGTAGGCCGGGAAGTACGCGGTGAACCACCCCTGCATCAGGAACGTGGCGTAGGCGCCGAGCGCCATGAGCTCGCCGTGGGCCATGTTGATCACGCCCATGAGGCCGAACACGATGGCGAGACCGAGGGCCATCAGGAGGAGGATCGACGAGAGCGAGAGGCCCTGGAACGCGATCTCGATGGCCTGGGTGAAGAGGCCCCAGCGCTCGATGCGCTTGATCGCGCCCCGAGCCGCCGCGGCGAGCGGCGCCGGGGTCTGGGCATCGCCCGCGAGCTGGTAGAGAGGCTCCATGGCGTTGGCGCTGCGGAGGCGTCCGAGCGCCTCGGCGGCGGCCACCCGCTCCGCGTCGCTGCCGGTGCGCAGCTGGATCAGCGCGATCGCCTCCTGCAGCGCGAAGCGCGCCCACCGGTCCTGCTCCTTGCCGAGCGCCTCCTCGAGCACCTGCCGGGTCGCCGCGTCGCCGGTGTAGCCCATCTTGGTGGCGGCGGCGCGGCGGGTGGCTGGGTCGGGATTGGCGAGATCGCTCTGCCCGGAGAACGCGTCGATCAGCGGGCGAATCGCGATGCGGAGGCGCCGGCCGGTCGAGACCTCCTCGAGGGTGGTCAGATCCGCGAGCAGCGGCTTGCCGTCGGAGCCGGTGAGGGCCTCGCGCCCGTAGGCGCGGAAGAGCGGCACGAGGGTCTTGTCCCCCTCGCTCACCTTGTCGCCCACGATGACGGTCTCCTTCTTGCCGCCTGGCAGCGGCCGCACGTAGACGCTCCCCTCGCGGAGGGCCTCGAGCAGCGGGAGGATCTTGCGGTCGCCGGTCTTGCCGAGCGCCACCGCGGCCGCCTCCTGGACCTCCGCGTCGGCGGAGGCCACGTCGGCGATGTACTTGGCGATCTCGGGGGAGGGGCCGGCGACGGGAGCCGCGCCGGCGGGAGAGGCGCCCGCGCTCTGCGCCACTGCCGGGGCGTGCAGCCCCGGCAGCAGCGCGAGCGCGAGGAGAAGCGACTTCCACACGATGTGCTTACGCCTTCTTCTGGTACGTACCCTGGTGCTTGATCCAGTCGCAGCCCTTGTCGGGGCTCGTGTACTGGCTCCACGGATCGGCCTTCACCAATCCCTTGGAGCGCGAGACGACCTTGAACTGGCCGTCCTTCAGGATCTCGCCGATCAGCACCGGCTTGTAGGTGTGCTGGTTGGCCTCGTCCATCTTGATCTGGCCGCCCGGGGCGAGGAACGTCTGGCCGTAGACCGCCTTGCGGACCGCGTCCACCTCGAACGACTTGGCCTTCTCGGCCGCCTGCTTCCAGATGTAGACGCCGAAGTAGGCCGCCTCCATCGGGTCGTCGGTGACGCGCTTGTCGCCGCCGGGGAGGTTGCTCTTCTTGGCGTAGGCCTTGAAAGCCTGCACGAACTTCTTGTTCTGGGGCGTCTCCACCGACTGGTAGTAGTTCCACGCCGCGAGGTGACCGACCAGCGCGGAGGTGTCCATGCCGCGCAGCTCGTCCTCCGCCACGCTGAAGGCCATGATCGGGCACTGCTCGGAGCGCAGGCCCTGGTTGGCGAACTCCTTGTAGAAGGGCACGTTCGAGTCGCCGTTGATCGTCGAGAGCACCGCCGAGCTACCGCCCGACGAGAAGCGCTTGATCTTGCCGACGATGGTCTGGTAGTCCTGATGGTTGAACGGGGTGTACTCCTCCGCGATCGAGTCCGCCGGGATACCCTTGGCGAGCAGGAACGCGCGCAGGATCTTATTGGCCGTCCGCGGGAACACGTAGTCGGTGCCGAGCAGGTAGAACTTCTTGTACCCGCCGCCCTCCTTCGACATCAGGTACTCGGCGGCCGGGATCAGCTGCTGGTTCGGAGTGGCGCCGGTGTAGAAGACGTTCTTGGAGCACTCCTCGCCCTCGTACTGCACGGGATAGAAGAGCAGGCCGTTGTTGTTCTCGAAGACCGGGAGCACCGACTTGCGGCTGACCGAGGTCCAGCAGCCGAAGGTGACCGAGACCTTGTCCTGGAGCAGCAGCTGCTTGGCCTTCTCCGCGAATAGGTCCCAGTTCGAGGCGGGGTCGACCACCACCGCCTCGATCTTCTTGCCCATGACCCCGCCCTTGGCGTTGATCTCGTCGAACGCCATCATGCAGACGTCACGGAGGGAGACCTCGCTGATGGCCATGGTGCCGGACAGCGAGTGCAGCACCCCCACCTTGACGGTCCCCCCGCCCTGCGCCCTGAGTACGGCCGGGAAGCCGATGCCCGCCGCCGCGCCCACTCCAATCGCGCCGGCCGTCTTCAGAAAGTCCCTGCGTGAGACTGCTGCCATACGGGTCTCCTTTCGCTCCGAGCAGTGATGTGTCGCGGACCCGTCGTTGGGTCACGGCCTTGGCCGGTACCGGCGCGCTCACCACCGACCCCGCTGTCTCGGTGCGCCGCCCGGTCCAGGAGCAAGCCGCGTGCCCCGGTCCGGGATGAACCTATTCCAGTGGTTACATTCGTGTGTCGTGCGTGGAGACCAAAAGGACTGCCTACTCGGTAGGCAGTCCAATCGGTGTGCCCGCGATTTCAGCAGCGACTACGGCTTGGCCGGGCGGGCGTGTCCCACTTCCTCGGTGAGCAGCAGGGCCTGGGCGACCTCCGCCATGGGCTTGCGGGTGTCCATCGCCGTCTTCTGGATCCGGCGGAACGCCTCCGGCTCGCTCAGGCCGAGCCGGGTCATGAGGATGCCCTTGGCCCGCTCCACCAGCTTGCGCGACTCGAGCTTGCGCTTGAGCAGCTCGTTCTCCTTGCGCATGGCCTCGATCTCGCGGAACCGATGCACCGCGACCTCGAGCGTGGGGCCGAGCTCCTCGGCCCGCACCGGTTTCGCGAGGAAGCCGAGCACCCCCGCGTCCACCGCCCGGGCCACCACCGGCGCGTCGGTGTGGCTCGTGAGCATGACCACCGGGCACGGGGAGACCGTCATGACCTCTCGCGCGGCCTGCACTCCGTCGCCGTCCGGCAGCCCGACCGCGAGCACCGTGACGTCCGGGCGATACTTGTCCACGAGCCGCAGCACGTCCTCGGCTCGGCTCCCGTTCCCTACCACCTGCCCCCCCTGGGCCGTCACCGCTTCGGCCACCGCGGCCCGCGACGGAGCGTGATCGTCGATGATGAGCACTCGCCACTGTGGTTTCATGGCGACCCAGGGCAGCAAGGGAGGTGCCAGAGCGGCTGTCGAGGGAAACCGGGCCCTTGCGCGACGCGGCCCCGAGACGGCTGCTCAGCCGGCGATCAAGGCGCCCATCGTCTGAGCAGCGAGTCGCCGCGTCGGTAGACACCACGGCCCCCGGGGCACCGCAGTCGCGGTGGCGGCCCCGGGGGCCGGCGGCAGTGGAAACGTCGGACGGCTAGATGTCGTAGTAGAGGGCGAATTCGTACGGATGCGGACGCAGCCGGACCGGATCCACCTCGTTCTTCCGCTTGTAGTCGATCCAGGTCTCGATCAGGTCGGGCGTGAAGACGTCGCCCTTCAGCAGGAACTCGTGGTCCTTCTCGAGGTTGTCCAGCACGATGTCGAGCGCGCCCGGCAGCTGCTTGATCTTCTTCTGCTCGGCGGGGGGCAGCTCGTAGAGGTCCTTGTCGACCGGCTTGCCCGGGTCGATCTTGTTGGCGATGCCGTCGAGCCCCGCCATCACGCACGCCGCGAACGAGAGGTACGGGTTGCACGTCGGGTCCGGGGTCCGGAACTCGATGCGCTTGGCCCCCTCGGCCTTCGAGTACATCGGGATTCGGATGGCCGCCGACCGGTTGCGCTGGCTGTACACCAGGTTGATCGGGGCCTCGTAGCCCGGCACCAGCCGCTTGTAGCTGTTCGTCGACGGGGCGATGAAGGCGAGCAGCGCGGGGGCGTGCTTGAGAATGCCGCCGATGTAGTAGAGGCAGGTCTTGGAGATGTCCGCGTACCCGCCCCGCTCGTAGAAGAGGTTCTTGCCGTTCTTCCAGAGCGACTGGTGAGTGTGCATGCCGGAGCCGTTGTCCTGGAACAGGGGCTTGGGCATGAAGGTCGCGGTCTTGCCCCACTTCTTCGCGGTGTTCTTCGCGCAGTACTTGTACCAGCACACCCGGTCCGCCATCTTGGTCAGGGTGTCGAAGCGCATGTCGATCTCGGTCTGGCCGCCGGTCGCCACCTCGTGGTGGTGCACCTCGACCCGGATGCCGACCGACTCCAGCGCCAGCACCATGTCGGACCGGATATCCTGGAACTGGTCCATCGGGGGCACCGGGAAGTAGCCCTGCTTGTAGCGCGGCTTGTAGCCGAGGTTGGGCCGGTCCGGCGTGCCCTCGGCCCCCGAGTTCCACGCCCCCGCGTTGGAGTCGATGAAGTAGAAGCCGTAGTTGTAGCTCTGGTCGAAGCGGATCGAGTCGAAGAAGAAGAACTCGAGCTCGGGACCGATGAAGATGGTGTCCGCGACCCCGGTCTTCTTGACGTAGGCCTCCGCCTTCTGGGCCACGTAGCGGGGGTCACGCGAGTAGGCCTTGCCGGTGACCGGATCCTTGACGTTGCAGATGAGGACCATCGTCGGCACCGCGGTGTACGGATCCATCTGCGCGGACGTCGGATCCGGGATCAGCAGCATGTCCGACTCGTCGATGGTCTGGAATCCGCGGATCGAGGAGCCATCGAAGCCGAGCCCGCTCTCGAAGATTCCGTCGTTGAGCTCCGAGACCGGGATCGAGAAATGCTGCCAGAGACCGGGCAGATCGATGAACCGCAGATCCACGATCCTGACACCCTTCTCCTTGGCCATCTTCAGCACGTCCTTCGGAGTCATCCGTCTGCCTCCTTCGTCGGCTCGTCGTGGAGTCGAAGAAAACGGGGACCGACGGGCTCACCGTCCCGCCGGGCACCCAACGTTAGTGGTTTGGCACGGACCCGTCAAGGCCCTCGTGCCGTCTAGTGGCCAGTGCGCGCGTCGCTGTAGGCCGAGGCCCCTCCGAGGGTATAGGCCGTCTCCGAGTGCTGGGACAGATCGAGGCCCGCCGCCTCCTCCTCGTCGGTGACCCGGAGCCCCATGATCCCGTCGAGCACCTTCAGGATCACGGTGGTCATCACGAACCCGAGCACCCACGTGACCACCACCGCGAGGAACTGGATGCCGAGCTGCTTCGGATTGCCGTAGAGGAGGCCGTCACCGCCCGCGTCGTTCACGAGCTTGGTGGCGAAAACCCCGGTGGCGAGGGCCCCCCAGGTGCCGCCCACTCCGTGCACGCCCACCACGTCGAGGGAGTCGTCGTAGCCGAGCTTCGACTTGAGATTGCACGCCAAATAGCAGATGGTCCCGGCCACCGCGCCGATCACGATCGCGGCCATCGGCGTCACGAAGCCCGCCGCGGGGGTGATGGCGACCAGCCCGGCCACCGCGCCGGAGGCCGCGCCCAGGACGGTCGGCTTGCCGCGCGACGACCACTCGGTGAACATCCAGCCCAGCGCGGCCGCGGCGGTCGCGGTGTTGGTGGTCATGAAGGCGTGGGCCGCGAGTCCGTTGGCGGCCAGCGCGCTTCCCGCGTTGAACCCGAACCACCCGAACCACAGAAGGCTCGCCCCCATCACCGTGAACGGCAGATTGTGAGGCGGCATCGGCTGGTGACCGTAGCCCTTGCGCTTGCCGATGACCAGGGCTGCGGCGAGCGCGGAGATGCCGGAGGAGATGTGCACCACGGTGCCGCCCGCGAAGTCGAGCGCCCCCAGGTTGCGGAGCCACCCCCCGACGCCCCACACCCAGTGGGCCAGCGGGTCGTAGACCACCGTCGCCCAGACCAGGATGAAGACCAGGAAGGTCGAGAACTTCTTCCGCTCCGCGAAGGCGCCGGTGATGAGCGCCGGCGTGATCACCGCGAACATCATCTGGAACAGCATGAAGGCGGTGTGCGGGATGGTCGGCGCGTAGTCCGCGTTCGGCGTCGGCCCGACCCCGCTGAGCCCGACCCACTCGAGGCCGCCGATGATCCCGCCCTTGTCGGGGCCGAAGGCCAGGCTATAGCCCCAGAGCACCCACTGCACCGAGATCAGGGCCAGGATGATGAAGCTCTGCATCAGGGTTCCCAGCGCGTTCTTCTGCCGCACCATCCCTCCGTAGAACAGGGCGAGACCGGGAGCGGTCATGAGCAGAACGAGCGCGGAGGACATCAGGACCCACGCGGTGTCGCCGCTGTCGACCTTGGCCGGCGCGGGCGCCGGCGCCGCGGCTGCCGCCGGAGCGGGAGCCGCCGGAGCCGACGGGGTGGTCTGGGCGAAGGCGGCCGGCACGCTCACGAGCGCGATGGCGCACAGCACGAGCGTGATCGCGACTGCTCCTGTCCTTCTCATCCCTGCGATGACCTCCCTATGGCGGCTCAGAGCGCGCTCTCGTCCCGCTCGCCGGTGCGTATCCGGACCGCCGTGTCCACCGGCTGAATGAAGATCTTCCCGTCGCCGATGTTGCCCGTCTTGGCGGCTTCCGCGACGACCCCCGCCACCTTGTCCGCGAGATTGTCGGGAACCACGACCTCCACCTTGATCTTCGGGAGGAAGTCGACCGTGTACTCTCCGCCGCGGTAGAGCTCGGTGTGACCCTTCTGCCGACCGAACCCGCGGACCTCCGACACCGTCATGCCGATGACCCCGATTCCGGTCAGGGCCTCCTTCACGTCATCGAGCTTGAAGGGCTTGATGATGGCTTCGATCTTTTTCATGTGAGCCTCCCGGGCGGGCTGTTTGCACTCGTCGTGCCGCTGAACACACGGCTCCCGAGGGTCGGCAAATCAAGGGATTGCAGGTGGGACCCCTCGGAGGATGAGGGGGGCGTGCCTACTAACTAGGCAGGGCCTTCGGAAGTGCCTTCCGGCTAGGCAACGCGCGGATCGGCCGGGCTGAGCTTCAGTCTCTCCAGACCGCGTTCGCGTCCTCTACCGCGACCGCGTGCTTGGCCGGGGCCGTCGCCTCGACGGCAGAGGTCGGCATTGCCGAGCGCAGAGCGGCCCACAGCTCCTTCAGATCCGCCGTCTTCGCGGCCAGCAGGACACCCGCGATGTGAGGACGCTCGAACTCGGTGAAGCTTCCCGAGCACACGATGACCTTGGGTCTCGGGCTCCGGCGGCTGAGCCGCTGGAGGAAGTCCATGCCGTCCATTCTCGGCATGCGGAGGTCCAGCACGATGACGTCTGGGCGTACGGCACCCAGCACCGAGAGGGCCTGGTAGCCGTCGGTCGCCTCGAACAGATCGAACTGCCCCTCGAAGGCCATCCGGTACAGCTTCCGCCAGGCGGGATCATCGTCGACGAGCAGTATGCGCGGCATGATGCACCTCCAAGCGCCTCGCAGACGCAAGACTGTTGCCAAGGTCGCGCGCTTTGTTTTCCAGCTACTTGAATCGCCTGGCCTCATGCCCGGCGGCAAGGGCATGACAGGCTGAGCGGACAGGACGTCTCGAGGCGAACGTCAGGCGCGGCGCTGCGGGATCCCGTGGCGGCGCATCTTCGAGTACAGCGTCGGGCGGCGTAGACCCAGCACCTGGGCGGCGGCCTGCTTGTTCCACCCGGTGGACTCGAGCGCCCGCACGATGGAGACCCGCTCGATCTCCTCGAGTGATCCCGGAGGCGGAGCCGACCCCTCCGGCGAGGCGTTCGCCTGGAGAGGCTCGGGCAGGTCGCTGAGGGCGATCTCTTTGCCCCGGGCCACGAGCACCGCTCGCTCGACCGCGTGCTCCAGCTCGCGGATATTGCCGGGCCACGAGTACGAGAGCAGCCGCCGGTACGCTTCGGGATCGATGGTGTCGACCTCGCGGCTGTGCTTCAGCCGGAAGCGCTCAAGGAAGGACTTGGCGAGGAGGGGGATATCCCCCGAGCGCTCCCGCAAGGACGGCAGGGTCACGGTGACCGTGTTGATCCGGAAGTAGAGGTCCTGGCGGAGACGCCCGTCGCGCAGCGCCGCCTCCGGCTCACGGTTCGTCGAGCAGATCAGCCGGAAGTCGACCGGCACCGTCTTGGCCCCGCCCAGCCGGCGGACCGTGCGGTCCTCGAGGACCCGCAGCAGCTTGGCCTGGAGGTCGAGCGGCATCTCGGTGATCTCGTCGAGAAGCAGCGAGCCGCGGTGCGCCTCCTCGAGGAGGCCCGGCTTGTCGGTGGACGCCCCGGTGAAGGCCCCCTTGACGTGGCCGAACAGCTCGGACTCGATCAGGTCCTTCGGGAGCGCCGCGCAGTTGATCTTCACCATCGGCCCGTCGACCCGGGTGCTCTTGGCGTGGACTGCGTTGGCGGCCAGCTCCTTGCCGGTCCCACTCTCGCCCACGATGAGCACGTTGGCGTCGGACGACGCCACCGACTCCAGCATCTCGAACACCCGCTTGATGGCCGGGGAGGAGCCAAGCATCTCCCCGTAGGCCGCCTGCTCCGCGAGCTTGCGCCGCAGATCGGACGTCTCGGCGAGGAGTCGGCGGCGCTCGAGCGCCTTGCTCACCAGCATCAACATCTCGTCGGCGTCAAAGGGCTTGGCCACGAAGTAGAAGGCGCCCTGCTTGGTCGCCTCCACCGCCTTCGAGATGGACCCGTGCCCGGTCATGATGATGACCTCGATCGACGGGTCCTTCGCCTTGAGCAGCCGGAGCAGATGCAGGCCGTCCCCGTCCGGCAGGATCAGGTCGACGATGGCGAGCGCAAACTCGCGCGTCTCCATGCGGAGCATGGCGCCGACCGTGTTGGCCGCGGTCTCGACGTCGTGCCCCTCGCGCTCGAGAGTCAGGCGGAGATTCTCCGCGATGACGGTCTCGTCGTCGACGACCAGGATGCGGGGCTTCATGGATTCGAGCCTAGCACAGGCGGATTTTTTCCGTGTCACCCACGTGACACTTTGCCTCCCGCGACGACCTCTCGCGCTGGCCGGTGCGCGAAAAGCCCGCGCCTTGACAGGCCGGAAGGCCGCGAGCAATATGCGGGGCATGCATTTCGGCGTCTCGCTGCCGGGCCGTGGTCCGCTCGCTACTCCGGAGATCCTCACCAAGCTGGCCGAGAAGGCGGACGCGCTTCGATACACCTCGCTCTTCGTGACCGACCACGTGGTCATCCCGACCGCCAACAACTCGACGTACCCCTACTCCCCCAGCGGCCGGTTCGCGACCGACTGGACCAACGGCTACCTGGAGCCCATCGCCATGATGGGCGTGCTGGTCGGCCTGACCTCGCGCATCAAGCTGGGCACCAGCGTGCTGGTGGTCCCCTACCGCAACCCGGTGGTGACTGCCAAGATGCTCGCGACGCTCGACGTCATGTCGGGGGGGCGCCTGATCCTGGGGGCCGGGGTCGGCTGGATGCGCGAGGAGTTCGAGGCGGTGCAGGCTCCCTCGTTCGAGGAGCGCGGACGGGTCACCGACGAGTATCTCCGGCTCATGCGCGTGATGTGGACGAAGGAGCCCGCCGAGTTCACGGGCAAGTACTACCGGCTGCCGTCGGTGAGCGCCCTGCCCAAGCCCCGGCAGGCCGGGGGCATCCCGATCTGGGTGGGCGGGCACACCGAGGCCGCGCTGCGGCGCACCGGCGAGCTCGCCGACGCCTGGCACCCCATCGGCATGCGGCCCCCCGCGATGCTGCACCCGCCCGAGTACGCCCTGAAGGTCAAGGCCATCCACGGCTGGGCGCGCAAGGCCGGACGCGATCCCAAGGACATCACGCTCTCGCTGCGGGTGCCGCTCGAGCTCGCGCCCCGTCGCGGAGCCTGGACCGGCGGCGACCAGCCCGGCTTCCGCGGCACCGCCGCGCAGGTGATCCAGCACATCAAGGCCTATCAGGCCCTCGGGGTCTCGCACTTCGTGTTCGACCTCGCCGCGCCCGATCTCCGCGGCCAGCTGAGCCTCATGGAGCGCTTCGTCGAAGAGGTCCGTCCGAAGGTTCTGCGAGCTTCCCGCTGAGCGCCCCGATGCCGTCGACGCTCGCCGCTCCCCTGCCGGGCCCTGTGGCCGGCTTCATCTCGAGCGCCCGGATCGGGCGCCTCGCGACCGCCGACTCGGGCGGCCAGCCGATGGTGGTGCCGATCTGCTACGCCTTCGACGGCACCGCGCTCTACTCCGCGGTGGACGCCAAGCCCAAGACGGCTCCGCCCGAGGGGCTCAAGCGCATCCGCAACCTTCGCGAGAATCCGCGCGTCTCAATCGTGATCGACGAGTACCAGGAGGACTGGACGAAGCTCCGCTACGTCATCATCCAGGGCCAGGCCGATCTCCTGACCGACGGCCCCCAGTTCGCCCACGGGGTGGACCTGCTGGTCGCCAAGTACTCCCAGTACCGCGCTCTCGGCCTCCCCCGCGAGCGCGGGCTCATGATCCGCGTGACCCCGAGCCGGGTGTCGGCATGGCAGTACTCGAGCTGAGTCCGGTCGATCGGGCGCTGGACCGCGTGGCCGAGGGCCGCGTGCCCTCCGCCGCGGAGGCGACCGCCCTGCTCGACACCCCCGCCCCGCGGCTGCGGACCCTCCTGGACGCCGCGGCGGCGCTGCGCGATCGCGGTCACGGCCGGCGCATCACGTTCTCGGCCAAGATCTTCATCCCGCTCACCACGCTCTGTCGCGACTACTGCGGCTACTGCACGTTCCGCAAGGATCCGGGCGAGCCCGGCGCCTTCACCATGACGCCGGAGCAGGTGCTGGCGCTGGCGCGCGCGGGAGCGCGGCTGGGCGCCAAGGAGGCGCTCTTCTCCCTGGGCGACAAGCCGGAGGCCCTCTTCCCGGAGCATCGAGCGTTCCTGCGCCGCATGGGGCACCGGACCACTCTCGGCTACCTCCGCGACGTCAGCGCGCAGGTGCTCGAGGAGACCGGGATGCTGCCGCACGCCAACCCGGGCCTGATGAGCGAGCGCGACCTGGCGGCCCTGCGCGAGGTCAACGTCAGCATGGGCATCATGCTCGAGAGCACCTCCGAGCGCCTGCTCGCGCCCGGGGCCGCCCACGATCGCGCCCCCGACAAGGTGCCCGCGCGACGGCTCCGGACCATCGCCCGGGCGGGGGCGCTCGGCATCCCCTTCACCACGGGTATCCTCATCGGCATCGGCGAGACCCACGCCGAGCGCGTCGAGTCGCTCCTCGCGATCCGCGATCTGCACGAGCGCCACGGGCACATCCAGGAGGTCATCGTCCAGAACTTCCGCGCCAAGCCCACGATCCCGATGCGCGGCTGGCCCGATCCCGGGTCCGTCGAACTTCTCCGGACAGTCGCGGTGGCGCGCCTGCTGCTGGGGCCGGCGATGAACATCCAGGCGCCGCCGAACCTGTCCGTCGACGGGTACGAGCGGCTCGCCGCCGCCGGTCTCAACGACTGGGGGGGCGTGTCGCCCCTCACCCCCGATCACATAAACCCCGAGCGTCCCTGGCCCGGCCTGTCCGAGCTGCGGCGCCGGACCGAGTCGGCCGGCCACGAGCTGCGCGAGCGCTTGGCGGTGTATCCGGAGTACGCGACGCGCGACCACTTCCTCGACCCGCGGCTGCGCGAGCACGTGGCGCGCCTGGTCGATTCCGAGGGCTACGTGAGACCCGATCTCGAGGTATGGAGACACTGGTGATGGACAACGAGAACCCGACCCCGATCGCGCTCGACTGGGCTTCCTCCGACGTCCGCCGCATCCTCGGTCGTCTCCTCGACGGGGGCGAGCTGTCGGTGGACGACGGCATCCGGCTGACCGAGACCCACGGGCGCGACCTCCAGGCCCTCACCCTGGTCGCGGACGAGATGCGCCACCGCCAGGCGGGCGACGTGGTCACCTACGTCGTCAACCGCAACATCAACTTCACGAACGTGTGCATCAAGCATTGCACCTTCTGTGCGTTCAGCCGCGACCACCGCGAGGAGGAAGGCTACTTCCTCCCGATGGACGAGGTGGTCCGCCGCGCCATCGAGGCGTGGGAGATGGGCGCGACCGAGGTCTGCATCCAGGCCGGCCTGCCCCCGAAGCTCGACGGGAGCTACTACATCGATCTCTGCCGCGCGATCAAGGCGGCGCTGCCCGAGATGCACCTGCACGCCTTCTCGCCGGAAGAGATCCTGTATGGGTCGACCCGCTCCGGGCTGCCGATCCCGGAGTACCTCGCCGAGCTCAAGAAGGCGGGGCTCGGCACGCTCCCCGGCACCTCCGCCGAGGTGCTGGACCAGGACATCCGCGATCTCATCGCGCGCGGTCGCATCACGGTCGAGCAGTGGATCGAGGTGATCACCTCCGCCCACGCGCAGGGCATCCGGACCACCTCCACCATCATGTATGGGCACGTGGAGCAACCCACCCACTGGATCCGCCACATGGACCTGCTGCGCCGCATCCAGAAGGACACCGGTGGCTTCACCGAGTTCGTGCCCCTGTCCCTGATCCACCAGGAGGCCCCGATGTACCGGCGGGGGCTGGTCCCGGGCGTCCGTCAGGGCGCGACCGGTCTCGAGGTCGTCAAGATGCACGCGCTCGCCCGGCTCTTCCTGGGGCCGCTCTTCCGTAACATCCAGTGCTCGTGGGTGAAGGAAGGCCCGAAGCTCGCCCAGATCCTGCTCGCCGCGGGGGCCAACGACATGGGCGGCACCCTGATCAACGAATCGATCTCCACCTCGGCGGGCGCCTCCTACGGCCAGCTGGTGCCGCCCGCGGAGCTGCGCCGGCTCATCCGGGACGCGGGCCGGCTCCCCGCCCAGCGCTCCACCACCTACGACCTGCTCCGCGTCTACGAGGTGGAGGACGCCGCGGACGACTCCCCGCTCGACCACGTCGAGAACGCCGAGGCCCGCTTCGGCTCCTACCGGATGCTGGCCTCGTCCGGCAAGTTCCGCTTCCTCCATCCCACGCGCGTGCAGGACGCCTGAGCCGGCGGACGTACGCATTCGGCTGTTGAGCGCGCGAGGCGCCTTGAGTAGAATTGGGCCTTGGTTTCACGCGGGACGCGACCATTCTAAGCGGTCGGCCTAGACGGTCCGGCCCTTCACTCTCACATCCAGCACAACGGAGGAACGCACATGGCGAAATCGATGACGAAGTCCGCCATCATCGCTCACCTGGCCCAGAAGACGGATCTCAGCAAGAAGCAGGTCGTCGACGTGATGGACCAGCTGCTCTCGCTCGCCCAGAAGGAAGCCAAGAACGTATTCGTGCTGCCGAACTTCGGCCGGCTCGTGCTGGCGAATCGCAAGGCGCGGATGGGGCGCAACCCGCAGACCGGAGAGCCCATCAAGATTCCCGCCAAGCGCGTGGTGAAGTTCCGGCTCGCCAAGTCCCTCAAGGACACGGTGCTTGGCAAGAAGTAGCACGGGCCCCGCGCCCGCTTACCGGCCGCTCGCCGCACCATGGGAGGCGGCCCTCGAGCTCTTCCGCTTTGCAGGCGCATGGGCTCCACCGCCGGACGACGTGTCCGTCGGCTGGGGCGCCTGGGAAGGGGAGCGGCTCGTGGGAGCTCTCCTGATGGAGCGGGCGGGCGGCGCCGCGATGTTGCACGGTCCGGTCGTGGTCGCCCCGCCCGGCACGCCCGCCGAGGACGTGCTGGGTGTGGCCGCCGACCTCACCGCCGAGGCGTTGGCCCTCGCCGCTCCCGGCGGCATCGAAACCATCTTCGCGCGCCCCCAGAGCCTGGACCGGGTCTGGGTGCGCACCGGCTTCATCCCGGTTCCGGAAGCGGAACTGCCCCGCCCGCTTCGCGGCCGGCCCGGCCTCGGCCTCTTCGGCTGGCGGGGCGGCACCGCGCTGTGGAGCACCGCCGGTCGCGGCGGCTCCCGCTCCGCCCTCGCCCGCGGCGAACACTGACGGGCGGAGCCGCGGCATGAAGATCACCGCGCTCGCGGGCGGCACCGGCGCCGCCAAGCTGCTCCGCGGTCTCGGCCGCGTCCTCGATCCGCGCGATCTCACCGTCGTCGTCAACACCGGGGACGACACCGAGATCTGGGGCCTGCACGTCTCGCCGGACCTCGACACCGTCTGCTACACCCTGGGTGGCGTCATCGACGAGCGCAAGGGCTGGGGCCTCACCGACGAGACCTTCCACGCTCTCGACCAGATCGCGCGCTACGGTGAGCCGGTCTGGTTCAACCTGGGCGACCGCGACCTGGCGACCCACCTCCACCGCAGCCGCCTTCTCCGCGAGGGTCGCTCCCTCACCCAGATCACCCGGGCGATCGCCCAGGCCCTGGGAGTCACCGCCACGGTGCTCCCCATGTCCGATCAGCCGGTGCGCACCCGGATCCTCGGCCCCGACGGCTGGCTCGCGTTTCAGGAGTACTTCGTGCGCGAGAAGGCCCAGGTCGAGGTGCGGGCGGTGAACTACGCGGGGGCGCCGGCCGCCCGTCCCGCCCCCGGCGTCCTGGACGCACTCCGCACCGCCGACGCGGTCCTGCTGTGTCCCTCGAACCCGATCACCTCGATCGGGCCGATCCTGGCCGTGCCGGGGCTCGTCGAGGCGCTGCAGTCCACGGAGGCGATCGTGGCCGCGGTCAGCCCGATCGTGGGCGGCGACGCGGTGTCGGGTCCCGCCGGCCGGCTCATGGCCGGGGCCGGCCTGCCCGTCTCGGCCACCGGCGTGGCGCGCGCCTACGGGGGCTGGCTCGATCTGCTGGTCTTCGACGAGCAGGACCGCGCGCTCGCTCCCGAGATTCGCTCCGCCGGCGCGGCCCCGGTCGTGGCCCCCACCAT
>DATGBR010000178.1:0-3047 GCA_035312605.1 Candidatus Methylomirabilota bacterium | reverse complement strand
AGCACCGGGGCGGTAGCCCAGGCCTCCGGCATCCCGGTATTCGCCTCGGGCGGGGTCGGCTCGCTCGACGACATCCGCCAGCTCGCCACCGTGGCCGGACTGGCCGGGGTCATCGTGGGGCGCGCCCTCTACAGCGGCTCGGTGGACCTGGCCGCCGCGGTCGCGGAGGTGCAGTAGTTCCATGCTCTGCAAGCGGCTGATCCCGTGTCTCGACGTCAAGGACGGCCGGGTGGTCAAGGGCGTCCGCTTCGTCGAGCTGCGCGACGCGGGCGACCCGGTGGCCGCGGCGCTGGCCTACGACGAGCAGGGCGCCGACGAGCTGGTCTTCCTCGACATCACCGCCTCGCACGAGGGGCGGGCCACCATGCTCGACGTGGTGCGCCGGACCGCCGAGGGGATCTACATGCCGCTCACGGTGGGGGGCGGCATCCGGTCGCTCGCGGACATCCGGACGCTCCTCCGCGCGGGCGCCGACAAGGTGTCGCTCAACACCGCCGCGCTCGAGCGGCCCGCCCTCATCGACGAGGCCGCCCGCGCGTTCGGCAGCCAGTGCATCGTCGTGGCGATCGATGCACTGCGAGGCGCAGCCGCAGGCGAGGCGGCACTGGCTGGGCGAGGTGCAGCCGAAGGCGAGCCGAGCGCATACAAGAGTGACGCTCCCGGTGGCGTCTCCACCTGGCAGGTCTACACCCATGGCGGCCGGCGGCCCGCGGGCCGCGACGCGGTCGAGTGGGCGCGCGAGGTCGAGCGGCTGGGCGCGGGCGAGATCCTGCTCACCAGCATGGATCGCGACGGCACCGGCGCGGGCTACGATCTCGCCCTGACGCGGGCGGTATCCGAGGCGGTCTCGGTGCCGGTGATCGCCTCCGGCGGGGTAGGCACGCTCGATCACCTCCGGGAGGGCGTGGTCGAGGGGCGCGCCGACGCGGCGCTGGTGGCCTCGCTCTTCCACTTCGGGCAGCACACCGTTCCGGAGGCCAAGCGCTATCTCCACGACCACGGCGTGCCGGTGAGGCTCGGCCCGTGAGCCCGGCCGACGAGCTCACCTGGGACGCGCAGGGGCTCATCCCCGCCGTCGTGCAGGACACCGAGACCGGCCAGGTCCTCATGGTGGCGTGGATGAGCCGGGACGCGCTCGAGGCGACGCGCCGGTCCGGTCTCACCCACTTCTGGTCGCGCTCGCGCCAGGCGCTCTGGCGCAAGGGGGAGACGTCGGGTCACGCCCAGCACGTGGAGGGCATCTACGTCGACTGCGACCGCGACACGCTGCTGGTTCAGGTGCACCAGGACGGCGTGGCCTGCCACACCGGGGCGCGGAGCTGCTTCTTCACGCGCCTCGACGAGGGCGAGGGGCAGCCCGCCGCCGGCGGCGCCGGTCCGGCCATGCTGGAGGTCCTCGAGCGCGTGCTCGAATCGCGCAAGGTGGCTCCGCCGCCCGGCTCGTACGTGGCCTCGCTCTTCCAGAAGGGCCAGCCCCAGATCTGCCGGAAGATCGGCGAGGAGGCGGCCGAGGTGATGACGGCGGCGCTCGGCGGCGAGGGCGACGCGCGCGTCGTCTCCGAAGTCGCGGACCTGTGGTTCCACACCATGGTGCTGCTGAGCGCGCGCGGCATCCCCCTGCGCCGGGTGTTCGGGGAGCTGGCCTCCCGGCACGCCAAGGGTAAGTGACTCCCCGTCACGCGCTCTTCGCGCTCCTCGCCTTCCTCGGCGGCTATGCCACCGCCACCGGCCGCATCGAGAACGGGATCTACCACTCCGCCAAGGGCTACCGGGTGACGCTCCCGGCCAGCGGGTGGAGGGTGGAGCGCGGCCCGCGGGCGGATCTCTCGCTGCAGGGCGCGGCGGGGCCCGCCGGCATGCTGGTCGACGCCACCTGCGCGGGTCGCGAGGCGTCCCGCTCGCTCGACGTGCTGGCGCGGCACCTGACCTTCGGCCTCACCCGGCGAGAGGTGATCGAGACCGGGACGACCACGGTGGCCGGCCACGAGGCGGCCCGCTCGGTGGTGCGGGGCCAGGCCGACGGCCGCGACGTCACGGTGGAGGCCCTGGTCGTCCGGGCCGAGCCGTGCGTGCACGACTTCCTGTACGTGGCGCCGAGCGTGGCGTTCGACGCGGGCCGGCCCGCCTTCCAGGCCCTGGTCGAGAGCTTCGCGCTGGAGGGGCCTCGATGATCGTCCAGGACCTGCGGCGGCATCTGCGCGAGTCGGCGGTGTGGTACGGCGGCCTCGGGCTGCTCACGGTCCGGGTGGCCCGGAACCTCACGCTGCCGCCCTCGTACTTCTGGCTGGTCGCCCGCGAGATCGACATCATCGGAGTGCGCTCGCTCACGGTGGCGCTCACCGCGGCGCTGTTCACCGGGATGGTGCTGGCACTCCAGACCGCGGTGAACATGGCCCGCTTCGGCGCGGAGAACTACGTGGGGCCGGTGGTCGCGCTGTCGATCCTCCGCGAGCTGGGCCCGGTGCTGACCGCCATCCTGGTCGGCGGCAAGGTGGCCTCGGGCATCACCGCCGAGGTGGGCTCCATGAAGGTCACCGAGCAGATCGACGCCCTCCGGGCCCTGGGGGTCAACTACGTCAAGAAGCTGATCGTCCCGCGGCTGATGGCCGCGCTACTGGTCTTCCCCCTGGTCACGATCCTGGCCGACGGAATGGGCCTGCTCGGAGGTATGCTGATCGCTGTGTTCGACCGCAACGTCGACCCGTATCTCTACTGGAACACCATCGCCTACTGGGTGGTGCTCAAGGATTTCCTGACCGGGATCGGCAAGAGCGTGGTCTTCGGGGCCCTGGTCACCCTGATCGGCTGCTACAACGGGCTCGCCACCGAGGGCGGCACCGAGGGCCTCGGCCGCTCCACCACCGCGACGGTGGTGCAGGTGGCGATGGGCGTGATCATCTCGGACTTCTTCATCACGAAGCTCTTCCTCCTGATGTTCTGGTGAGAGACGTGGCCACCGATGGTCCGCTCGTCGAGCTGCGGAACGTGTGGAAGTCGTTCGACCGCAAGCACGTCCTGCGGGGGATCGACCTGGCCCTGGCCAAGGG
>DATGBR010000177.1:0-3647 GCA_035312605.1 Candidatus Methylomirabilota bacterium | reverse complement strand
ACACAAGCCATCAACCCTCCGACCCTCGTCAAGCCGGCCGGCTATTCTCACGGCTGGGAGACCCAGGGCGGCAAGACGGTCTACATCGCGGGCCAGGTCGCGGTCGACAAGGAGGGCCACGTCGTGGGCGGGGGCGACCTGGTCGCCCAGTTCCGTCAGGTGTGCGAGAACCTGAAGGCGGTGCTGGTGTCCCGCGCGGGCCAGATGAACGACATCGTCAAGCTGACCATCTACGTGCTCTCGAAGAGCGACTACAAGACCCGCGCGCGGGACATCGGCGCGGTCTACCGCGACTACTTCGGGCGCCACTACCCGGCCATGACGCTGGTGGAGGTCAAGGGCCTCTACGACGACGCGTGCCTGATCGAGATCGAAGCGATCGCGGTGGTGGGCTGAGCGATGCCCGTGCATCCGCAGTGGGTGACGACCGGGCTCGAGTTCGAGGGGCACCGCATCGTGGGCCACCGGGGCGTGGTGCGGGGCATCACGGTGCGCTCCCGCAACCTCATCGTCAACCTGGGCGCGACGATCCAGACTCTCTTCGGCGGCAACATCACGCTCTACACCGAGCTCTGCGAGCGGGCGCGCCAGGAGGCCTTCGAGCTGATGCTGGAGCACGCCTCCCAGACGGGGGCCAACGCGGTGGTGGCCATGCGCTACGACGCCAACGACGTGGCGGCCGGCGTGACCGAGGTCCTCGCCTACGGCACCGCGGTGGTGATCGAGCCGGTGAAGCCCTAGCCGAGCCCCTGGCCTCCATCGCTCGCGCGGGACTATACTCTCGGGCGAGCCGTCCACTCGTGGGCCGAAGGAGGAGAACGTCATGGTCACGGATCGCCGGTGGTTCCTCAAGAGCACGATGGTGGGCGCGCTGGCCGCGACCGCAGCCGCGGGGGTGACGCGGGCACACGCCCAGGGCGCGCTGAAGGCGTCGCCCAAGGGCACCCAGGTCAAGCCCGGGCCCCTCGACGTGCTCCTGGTCGTGGACGTGCAGAACGACTTCATCCCCGGCGGCGCCCTCGCGGTCAAGGAAGGCGACGCGATCGTGCCGCTCGTGAACCAGCTCGGGGCCGGCTTCGAGCACGTCATCCTGACCCAGGACTGGCACACCCCCGCTCACATCTCCTTCGCCTCCTCGCACCCGGGCAAGAAGCCCTTCGAGACCACCCAGCTCGCCTACGGCACCCAGGTGCTGTGGCCGGATCACTGCGTGCAGGGGACGCCCGGGGCCGACCTCCACAAAGATCTCAAGATCCCGCACGCCGAGCTGATCATCCGCAAGGGCTATCGCAAGCAGATGGACTCCTACTCCGCCTTCTTCGAGGCCGACGGCAAGACCACCACCGGGCTCTCCGGCTACGTGAAGGACCGCGGCTTCCGCCAGGTCTACCTGGTCGGGCTCGCCACCGACTTCTGCGTGTGCTGGTCGGCGCTCGACGCGCGCAAGGTGGGCCTCGGCGCCTCCGTGATCGAGGACGCCTGCCGGGGCATCGACACCAACGGCTCGCTCGGGAAGGCGTGGGACCAGATGGCCAAGGCCGGGGTGAAGCGCATCCGCTCCACCGACATCGCGGTCTAGCACAGCGGTGACGGGCCGCCGGGCCGGGGTCCGGGCGCTGCTGCTGGCCGAGGCCGTGGCCTGGACCGACCCGTCGCCCGCGCCCCTCACCCGATGAGCGTCCAGGCGGCCGCGACCCAGCCACCGGAGCGTATGGATCGATTCTATGCGTACGTCCGGATGGTTAGCCGATTCTGGCTCTGGTTCTTCTTCAAGGACGTCTCGGTGGTCCACGCCGAGCGGGTGCCGCCCGGCGGCCCCGTACTCCTGTGCATCAACCACCCCAACAACCTGATCGACTCTCTCCTCGTGAGCGGTGTCCTCTCTCGCAAGGTCCACTACCTGGCCACCGCCGCGCTCTTCCGCAACTCGTTGGTGGCCCGATTCCTGTCCACCTGCGGCGCCATCCCGGTCTACCGCAAGCAGGACGATCCCACCAAGATGGACAAGAACGCGGACGCCTTCGCCGCCTGCTTCCGCGCGCTGGAATCCGGGCGGCTCGTCGGCATCTACCCGGAAGGGACGACCCACTCCGAGAGCCGCGTGCAGCGGATCAAGACCGGCGCCTCCCGGATCGCGCTGGACTACCAGGCCGCCGCCCGCGGCGGCACCCTCACCTTGATCCCGGTCGGCCTGAGCTTCGACGCCCGCAAGTCGTTCCGGAGCCGCGTGCGCGTCTCGTTCGGCGAGCCGATCCCGGTGGCCCCGTACGCGGCGGTGCACCGGGAGGATCCGGCCCGCGCGGTGGAGGCCCTGACCACCGCGATCCAGGAGGGCATGGAGGCGGAGATCCTCCAGGTGGCCCGTCCCGAGCGCCAGGATCTCATCCGCGCCCTCGAGCAGATCTACCGCGGCGACCTGATCCGGGAGCTGCACGAGGAGCGCGGCCTGGGCGGGCGGCAGATCGACCCGCTGCGCCTCTCCCAGGCCATCGCCGACGCGGTCGCCCACTTCGAGGCGCGGGACCCCGAGCGGGTGGAGCGGCTCTGGGCGGGCGTGCAGCGCTATCGCGGCCTGCTCTCCGCGTACCGGGTGCGCGATCAGGCGGTGCGCGCCCGCGGCGAGCGCACCGCCCGCCGCACCCGTCTGCGCCGCTCCTGGGAGGCCGCGGTCGGGCTCCCGTTCTTCGCGTACGGCGTCGTCGTCAACGGCCTGCCCTACCTGCTGCCGCGCCTGATCGCCCACCGCACCGCGCGCAAGGAGACGGACTACGCGACGACGCGCCTCCTCGCCAGCATCGTGGCCTTCCCGCTCTTCTGGGCGCTCGAGACCTGGATCGTCTGGCGGCTCGCGGGGATCGGCTGGGCCCTGGGGTTCGCGGCCTCGCTGCCGATCAGCGGCCTGCTCGCCTACCGCTACCTGGGCGGCGTGGGCCGGCTGCAGGGCCAGCTCCGGTTCGGCTGGCTCTCGCTCACCCACCGCCACTTCGCGACCCGGCTGCTGGCCGAGCGGCAGGCGCTGGTGGCCGAGCTGGAGCACGCCAAGGACGACTACCTCCGGGCGACGCGGGGCAGCAGCTTTTGACCGTCCATCGCCTGGAGGAGCTCTCCACGCCGGGGCTCGACGCGCTCGACCGGGAGCGCACCGTGGTGATCCTCTCGGTGAGCCCGCTCGAGACCCACGGGCCGCACCTGCCGCTCGGCGTCGACGCATTCACCGCGCGCCATTTCGCGGAAGCCATCGCCGAGCGCGTCGTGGCGAGCCGCCCGGGCTTCACGGTCGTGCTGGCGCCCACGCTCTACCTGGGCTCCTTCACGTTCGACACCGTGGGCACGGTGGCGGTGCGGCAGCGGCTCGTGCGCGACGTGGTGGTGGACTACGGGCGCGCGCTCGCCCGCGCCGGCTTCCGTCACATCCTGGTCTCGAACGGCCACGGCGGCCCCGGCCATCTGGTGGCCCTCGAGGAGGCCGCCGCGATCGTGTCACGTCGGCACCGGGTCACCATGGCCTCGTTCACCGGTCACCTCGCGTGGGAGTTCCTGCGCGGCCGCCTGCTGCCCCAGATCGAGGCCGGCCTGGGCCGCCCGCTCTCGCCGGCCGAGCGTGAGGCGTTCTCCGAGGACGCCCACGGCGGCTGGTGGGAGACCTC
>DATGBR010000176.1:0-10533 GCA_035312605.1 Candidatus Methylomirabilota bacterium | reverse complement strand
CTCGAGGGGCAGGCGCTGCAGGTCGGAGAGGTTGGCCGCGTCGTTCCAGGAAAAGTGGGTGTGGGCCTCGACCATCCCGGGCATGAGAGTGGCGCCGGCCCCGTCGATGACGGTGACCCCGGCCGTCGGGAGCGAGCGCGGGCCCCGGCCCACGCGCGAGATGCGGTTGCCCTGGACCAGGACCTCGCCGGAGTACGGCTGGGCACCGGTACCGTCGAGGATCCGGACGTTGGTGAAGAGCACGCTAGTCGTCATCATTCGCTCTCCTTGGCGGACCCGCTACATGCGTTGGGAATAGAAGCGCCGCAGCAGGTCGTCACACTCCTCGTGCTTCTCGACCATGGTCCAGTGCCCGCAGCGCGGCAGTACCGTCACCCGCGCCCCCCGGATGCGCTCGCCGATCTGTCGCACCCCCTGCGCGGGAGCGATCGCGTCCTCGTCGCCGGTGACCAGCAGCGTCGGGCACTCGATGCTGGCCACCTCCACCGCCTGCGCGTCCGCGAGGGCCTCGCAGGAGCGGGCGTAGCCGTCCGGGCACTGGCGCATCACCAGCTCCCGCACCGTCGCCACCGCGACCGGTCGCCGCGTCCGCGTTTCGGTCGAGATCGCGCCCTGCACCAGCGCGTCGGCGATGGCCTGCATGCCCGCCTCCCCTTCCGCGCGCGCCTTCTCCCCCCGCGCGCGGATGGCCGGCCGCGCGCTGTCGGGCGGGCACAGCACCGGGCCGAAGAGCGCGAGGCTCCGAACCAGCCGCGGGGCCGCGATCGCCATGTGAAACGCGACGATCGTCCCGAGAGAATGCGCGGCCACGTGCACGCGCTCCAGGCCGAGCACCGCGCACACGCGCTGCATCGCCTGGACGAAGCGCTCGATGGAGAGCGGGCCCTCTACCCGATGCGAGCGGCCCGAGCCGGGCAGATCCGGCCGGATCGTCCGGTGGTGACCCATCGCGGGCAGGATCGGCGTCCACACGTTGGAGGTCCCGCCGAGGCCGTGGATCATCAACACCGCCTCGCCGCTCCCGTCGGTCTCGACCGCCATGCGCTCGACGAACTGCGTGGTCACGCGCGGGCCCCGCCCGTCCTCACGCGGCGGACCGGCTGAAGCGCCCGCGCGCCGGCCCCTTCTGCGGATCCTTGTGGAAGAGGCCGTCCTTCATGACCCCGAGCAGCCGCGCTCCGTCCTGCAGCACCGCGATGTCGGCGACGGGGTCGCCGTCGACCAGGAGCAGGTCGGCGAGATGCCCCTCCTGGATCCGGCCGAGCTCGTCACCCCGCATCATGATCTGGCCCCCGAGCTTGGTCGCGGCCAGGAGCGCCTCCATCGGCGTGAAGCCCAGGTACTTGACGAAGTACTCCAGGTCCTTGGCGTTGGTGCCGTGCTTGATCCACGCGAAGCCGTAGTCGCCGCCGGGCAGGATGCGGATCCCGCGCCGGTGCATCTTCTTGAGGGTCTCGCAGGCGACCTCGAGCTCGCGGTGGTAGCCCATCTGCTTGGCGGCGTCGGGCGAGATGCCCCACGGGGCCGCGTGGAACGAGGTGTTGATGAGCCACGCGATGCCGGGAGCGACGAAGTGACGGTCCTTCTTTGCCTCCAGCATGTCGAGCGCTTCCTCGTCCGCGAAGCTCGCGTGGTAGATGATCTCGATGCCGTGGCGCACGCACTGCTTCACCGATTCCGCCGACCGCGCGTGGGCCGAGACCCGCTTGCCGCGCACGTGGGCCTCCTTGACCGCGACCGCGATCTCCTCCTCGGTCATCGGCGTGAACTCGGCCGGGATCCCCGCGATGTACTCCCCCGAGAGGTTCAGCTTGACGGTGTCCACCCCGTACTTGAGGAACATGCGCACCGTCTTCCGCATCTCCTCGGGGCCGTTGACGATGGCCCCGAAACTGAACTCGGGATACGGCAGGTGCGGCAGCGTCTCGTCGCCCAGGCCGCCCGGCACCGTGATCTCCTGGCTCGCCGCCAGGTACCGCGGACCCGGAATCTGGCCCGACTCGATCGCGTTCCTGATCACGACGTCGAGGCGGGGCTTGGCGGTGGCCGCGCCGATGCAGGAGGTGAAGCCCATGTCGAGGTAGCGCTTGGCAATGTGGGCGCACCAGAGGATGTGCTCCTCGGTGGGCATGCGCTGGATCTCGCTGAGGCCGGGCTGGTCGTTCCAGGAGAAGTGGGTGTGCGCCTCGACGAGGCCGGGCATCAGGGTGGCGCCGCCCCCGTCCACGGTGGTGACCCCCGCGGTGGGCAGCGCCCGGGCCCCGCGCGCGATGCGGGAGATGCGGTTGCCCTGGACGAGGACCTCTCCCGGGTACGCGAGCGCGCCGGTCCCGTCGAAGATCCGGACATTCGTGAACAGAACGCTGGTCATGCCGCCCTCCTGCCTGGGAGCGGCCCCGCCTCGGGTCGGGTGCTGCGCGGCGGTGGGCAGCTCCGGCTTCCATGAGACACCTGTCTCACGCGAGTGGGCCATACTAGGAAGCGCCTTCCCCTCTTGTCAACCGGCAATTGCACGGTCACAGTAGCGAGCCGTGAGGACCCCGCCGCCCCCCGACACCGGCCCGACCGGCCCCCAGGCGCGCACCTACCGCCTGCTGCTCGGCCACGCGATGGCGCTGGTCCGGCGCGGTCGCATCCCGTCGGTCCCGGAGCTCGCGGTGAGGGCCCGCGTCTCGCGTGCCACCGCCTATCGCTACTTCCCGAGCCGCTCCAAGCTCGTGAGCGCGGTGGTGGCGGAGAGCCTCGCCCCGGTGCGGCGCTTCGAGCCCACCGCCGCCGACGGGCTCGTGCGGGTGCGCGAGCTGTTCGACAAGACGTTCCCGCTGTTCAAGCGGTTCGAGCCGCACATGCGGGCGGCCCTGCAGCTCTCGCTGGAGCACGAGTCGCTCGAGCGGATGGGGCTCCTGGAGGAGGAGCCGTACCGGCGCGGCCACCGCCGGTACATGCTGCACCGGGCCGCCGGGCCGCTGGCCGCCACCCTGGGGTCGGAGGCCTACGAGCGGCTGCTCAAGGCGCTGTCGCTGATCTACGGGATCGAGTCGTACGTGGTGCTGCGGGACATCTGGGGGGCGAGCTACCGCGAGGTGGAGTCGGTCGCGCGCTTCATGCTCGAGGCGCTGATCGAGTCGGCGCTGCGGCAGGCCCCTCACCCTGCCCTCTCCCCAAAGGGGAGAGGGAGAAACCCTAGCCCTTCACGCTCCCGGCGGTGAGGCCCTCGACCATGTACTTCTGGAGGTAGATGTAGGCCGCGATGACCGGGAGCGTGGTCAGGACCGCGCCCGCCATGAGGTAGCCCCAGCCGTAGACGTCGCCGGTGATGAAGGTGGAGAGGCCCACCGGCAGCGTGCGCAGCTTCACGTTGGTGATGAAGACCAGGGCGTAGAGGAACTCGTTCCAGGCCTGGGTGAAGGCGTAGAGCGCGCTCGCGAGCAGGCCGGGGGCGGCCAGCGGCAGGATCACCCGGCGGAACGCGCCGAAACGGGTGGCCCCGTCGATCATGGCGGACTCTTCCAGCTCCACCGGGATCGACTCGAAGTAGCCCATCAGGAGCCAGGTCACGAACGGCACCGTGAAGGACGGGTACGCCGCGATCAGGCCGGTGAGGCTGTCGGCCATCCCCAGATTGCGGATCTGGGCGTAGAGCGGGATGAAGAGGATCGACGGCGGCACCAGGTACGTGATCAGCACCGTGCTGGCCATGAACGCCCGACCGAGGAACTTGAGCCGGGCCAGTGCGTAGGCCCCGAGCGTGCCCACCGCGGTGGCCAGGAACGTGCTCGACACCGCGACGATGATGCTGTTGCCGAACCAGGAGACGAACTCGGTCTTCTTGAACAGGTGCTCGTAGTTCTCGGCCACGAACGGGCTCGGCCAGAACATCGAGACCACGCTGCGCATCTGGGTCTCGCCCTTGAAGGACGTGACGATCATCCAGTAGAACGGGAACACCACGAACAGCACGAACGTGACCAGGATCGCGTAGGAGACCGCGGACTGGGTCCGCTCGATCTGCACGGTGCTCCGGCCCTTGCGGACGATCACCGGGTCCGGCCCTTCCGCATGTAGTTCGACAGCACGATGATCACGAAGGCGAGTGGGGGCAGCATGTAGAGCGCGACCGCGATGGCCTCGCCCAGGCGCTGGGCCCCGAACGCGATCTCGTAGGTCAGCACCGGCAGCACCATGGTGGCGCCACCCGGCCCGCCCTTGGTCAGAATGTAGATGATCGCGAAGTCGTTGAAGGTCCAGATCGTCGAGAGCAGCAGCACGATCATCACGATGTTGCGGATGCCGGGCAGCGTGACGTGGCGGAAGCGCTGGAGCACGGTGGCCCCGTCCACCGCGGCCGCCTCGTACAGCTCCCCGGGAATCGCCTTCATGCCGGCCAGGAAGCTGATCCCGAAGAACGGGAAGCCGCGCCACACGTTGACCCCGATGACCGACGACATCGCGGTCCCGGGCTCGCTGAGCCAGCCCACCCCGTGCGAGAGGACGCCGAACACGTGGACCAGCAGGTAGTTCAGCACGCCCAGGCTGTAGTCGTAGATCCACAGGAAGTTGAGCGCGGACACCACGGTGGGGGCCACCCACGGGATCAGCAGCACCCCGGTCCAGAACGAGCGGAAGCGGATCTTCGAGGTGAGCACCAGCGCCATGCCCATGCCCAGCACCGTCTTGATCGCGACGGAGGCGAACGTGAACGTGAAGCTGTTGACGACCGCGCGCTGGAAGAAGCCGTCGTAGGTGAGCCGGATGTAGTTCTCGAGGCCGACCCACACCGGCGGCATGCCGACGTACTTGCGGGTCATGCTGAGGTACACCGCGTAGCAGAACGGATAGGCGACCAGGGCCAGCACCAGCACCACGATGGGCGCCACGAAGAGGAAGCCCATGCGGTAGTCGGGGCCGAGGAGACGACGGAGCGTGACCTCGAGCTTGACGCGGGGCTTGGGCGTGACGTCGGGGTGGAAACCACCCCTCACCCCGACCCTCTCGCCTCCGGGGAGAGGGGGGGACGAGGGATGGACAGTGGCCATCTGAAGCTAGGCCTTGCCGCGGATCTTGTGGATCTCCTCGACCCGCGCGTGGGCTTCCTTCAGCGCGGCCTCGGGTGAGAGCCCGCCCACCACCACGCGACCGGCCATGTCGGTCAGGATCTTCTGCCCCTGCACCTCGGCGGCCGCGGGCGTCATGGGGCCCGGATAGCCGATGTTGACGCTGCGGAGGATGTTCTGCAGGATCGCGTCGAAGTTCGGATCCGACTTCCAGTAGGGATTGTCCACCCGGCCCTTGTAGACCGGCCCCGCCTGCCCCACCGACACCTGGATGTACTCGGCGAAGCGCTTCTCGTCCTCCACGTAGCGGATGAGGTCCTCGCAGAGCTCGGCCTTCGCCGACTTGTGGAAGATGGCCCAGTTGTAGCAGGACGAGCCCACGAAGCTGCCCGCGGGGCCGCCCGGCGTCAGCACCAGCGTGGTCTTGGGCGCCAGCTCGTGCTTCTTCGATACCATCGCGTAGTAGAGGCTGGCCCCGTTGTTGGTGGTCACCAGCTTGCCCGCCATGTAGGCCTCGTTGTTGGACACGTCGGTCCAGCCCATCACGCCCGGCGGCTGGATGCCGTACTTCTTGATGGTGTCGACCGCGAACTGCAGCGCGGCGGTGTTCTGCTTGAGGAAGGTCGTGCCGATGGCCGGCTTGCCGTCCTTGTCGAACACGCCCCCGCCGTAGTCCCAGAGGATGTTGGACATGAACCCGTCGCCGTCGTCGGAGCGGTTCAGGGTCTGGCCGAAGCCCCACAGATCCTTGGCGGGGTCCTGGGACTTCTTGGCGAACTCCACCACGTCCGGATCGTAGACCTTCGGGACCTTGAGCCCCTTGGCCTCCATCACGTCCTTGCGGATGAAGAACACGGTGGTCATCGAGTAGCGCGCGACGCCGAGGAACTTGCCGTCGACCTTCATGAGCCGCTCGGCGAAGGGCAGGAGCCCGCCCTTGCTCGCGGCGACGTCGCTCGCGACCTTGGTGACGTCGCGGAGGGCGGCCTTGTAGCGCATGGGCCCGTAGAGGTTCATCTCGGCCATGTCCGGCGGGTTGCCCGCCTCGATGGCGGCGACGAACTTCTGCTCGCGGTCGCCGAAGGTGGCCCAGTCCATCTCCACCTCCACGTTCTTGTCCTTGGCCCAGGTCTCGATCTGCTTGGCCACCACGTCGTTGCCCGCGGTGACGAAGCTCTTGAAGAGCCACAGGCGCAGCTTGGTCTTGGCCTGCGCGGAGGCCATGCCCCGGAGCGCGTGCAGGCCGGCCGCGGTGCCGCCGGTGACGATCGCCGCCTTTCGCAAAAACTCACGGCGCGCGATGAGGCCTGCGTCGAGCTGCTCGGCCAGATTCTTGAGGCGGCTGTCCATGGAGGCTCCTCCTTTGGAGCGCGGCGCCGCGGTGGAGTGCGGCGGGGATGATCGGATGCTAACTCAGGGAGGGGCCCCCGGCAAGGAGACTGTGCGCGGCGCGCGCGATCGCGTCCGCGTCGACGCCGTAGTGGCGGTAGAGATCGCCGCGCGAGCCCGACTGGCCGAAGTGATCCACCCCGAGCGGCAGCTGCGGGACCCCGAGTGCCCCGCCCAGGAAGGCCAGCGCGTGGGAGTGGCCGTCCAGCACCGACACCACCGGCACGCCCTCCTCGTCCGCCGAGACCAGGTCGAGTACGTAGGGACGCGTAGCGCGCAGGCCGCGGTAGAGCAGGTCCGGGCTCGTGACCACGAAGACGCTCGCGCAGATCCCGGTCGCGGCCAGCGCGCGGCTCGCGGCCACCGCCTCGGGCACCATCACGCCTGCCGCGAAGATGTGCACCGCATTGCCGTCCGGATCGTAGCCGCGCTGCTCGCGCGCGTCGATCAAGCGGTAGCCGCCCCGCAGCACCGCCTCGCGATGCGCGGGCGACGGCGCGGGCGCCAGCGCCTGATCGATCGGCTTGGTGGAGAGACGCAGGTAGAGGCTCTCCGCGTCGCCACGCCGCAGCAGGCCACGCAGCCCCTCGAGCAGGATCCACTCCACCTCCTGGGCGAACGTGGGCTCGTAGTACGTGATCGCGGGCAGCGCCACGCCGATGCCGGGCGTGATCACCGACTGGTGCGCTCCGCCCTCCGGCGAGAGGCTCACCCCGGACGGGGTCGCGGCGACGATGAAGCGCCCGCCCGCGTAGAGCGCGTGGTAGAGCGCGTCGAGCCCGCGGCTCACGAAGGGATCGTAGAGCGTGCCGATGGGCAGGAGCGTCCGGCCCGACAGCTCGTGGGCGAGACCGAAGGCCCCGAGCGCGAGGAAGAGATTGTGCTCGGCGATGCCGAGCTCGACGTGCTGGCCGGCCGGCGACTCCTTCCACTGCACCATCGCCGGACCTGCAGCGGCGAAGCCCGGCTTGGCGCGCGGGAAATACACGCCTTTACGGGTGATCCAGCCCGCCAGGTGCGTGGTCACCGACACGTCGGCCGAGAAGGTCACCACGCGGTCGCCGATCGGCACCCGCCCCAGGCGCCCGAGGACGCGACCGAACGCCTCCTGCGTCGAGGACTGCGGCGGATAGGTCTCCTCCAGCGTGTCGGGCACCTCGGGCGCGGGCTCGACGGCCGGCGGCGCGTAGGGCGCGGGCGCCCCGCGCACGAGCGCCGCCTCGGTGCTGCCGGCCGCGAAGCCGGCCCACTCGTCCGCGGGGTCGACGTCGAGCGACTCCCGCAGCTCGTCGAGCTGCCGCTGGGTGAGCAGGGTCCCGTGGTTCATCTGGTCGGCCGCGAACGGATAGCCCCAGCCCTTGATGGTGTCGGCCAGGATCACGCAGGGCCCGCGCCGCGGCTGCGCCGCCTCGGCGTAGGCGGCCAGGATCGCGGCCAGGTCGTGGCCGCCCACGTCGGCGAGCAGGGCGCCCAGGGTCTCGTCGGGCACGTCGGCCAGCAGCCGATCCACCGCCGCGTCCGCCTCGCCGTCGGGCGTGGCGACCACCGCCTTGCGCGCGGCGCCCGCGGGCAGGCGCAGCAGCGCCTGGTACTCCGCGGCGCCCAGGCCCTCGAGCCGCGCCCGCAGCCGCTCGCCGCCCGGCCGGCCGAACCGCGCGCGCAACCGCCCGCCCCAGCGCAGCTCGATCACGTGCCAGCCCGCGCCGCGGAACCACTCGCGCATCTGGGCACGCCGCGCGTCGGGCACCACGCGGTCGAGGCTCTGGCGGTTCACGTCGACGATCCAGAGCAGGTTGTCGAGCTCCCGCACCGCCTCCTCGAGGAGGCCCTCCCACACGTTGCCCTCGTCCAGCTCTGCGTCGCCCACCAGGGCGATGAAGCGGGCCGGCATCGCGGCGGCGCCGTGCTGGCTCACGTAGCGCGCGGCGAGGGCGCCGAAGGCCGCGCTCACCGCCCCCAGGCCCATGGAGCCGGTCGAGAGGTCGATGATCTCGGGGTTCTTCCGCCGGCTCGGGTAGGCCTGGAGCGCGCCCAGGCTGCGCAGCCCGCGGAGCTGCTCGGCGGTGAGACGCCCGCGCAGGTACTCGATGGCGTAGAGGATCGGCGAGGCGTGGGCCTTGGTGGCCACGATGTCGCCCGGCCGCAGCGCGTGGAAGTAGAGCGCGGTCATGAGCCCCGCCACCGACGAGGACGAGGCCTGGTGGCCGCCCACCTTGGTGCCGTCGGGATTCGGGCGCGTGCTGTTGGCGTGGTGGACCATGAGCGCGCTGAGCCAGAGGACGCGCTTCTGGATCGACTCGAGCGTGGCGATGGGGGCGTCGGCCATGTCGTCGTACCTTACCGCAGGGCGGCGGGACGGGCCAGAGGCGGCGCCGCGTCACCGGCGAGGTGGCGGCGGCGCTTTCGGCTCGGCGACGAGAGTGTAGCTGAACACGCCGCTCAGGGTCAGCGACGGCTGCGGCATGTAGGACGGCATGGGAGCGAAGGGCTGGGCCAGCCGGACCGCGGTCAGGATGTGCCGGTCGAGGATCTCCGAGCCGGACGACCGACGGAGCGCCAGGCAGTCGAGCCGCCCGCTCCGCGCGAGCTGCAACTCGATCTGCAGCTCGCCCGCCTGCCGGGCCTCGCCGGCCACCCGCGGGTAGACGTGGTGGGCCTGGATGCGCTCGCGCACCTTCGTCACGTACGCGCGAGAGACCGCATCCGGCCGGTCCAGGTCGATCGCCGGCCCCGGCGCTCCCGCGCACGTCGGAGGCAGCGGCGGCGCGGTGGGCACCTTGTCGACCAGGCGCTGCCAGAGCGCGCTCGGCACCTCCTCGCCCAGGTCGTGCGCCCGCTCCGCGGCGGCCCACGCCTCTGCCGGCTGGCCGACGCGGTCGAGCACTCCGGCCAGCTCGAGCTGCGCCGGCCCGTACGTCGGGTCGACCGCGATCGCGGTGCGGAGCGCGCTGATCGCCTCCGGCACCCGGTTCCGCCGGGCCAGGATCATGCCGACCCCGACGTAGGCGCGCGGCGCGCGCCGCTCGACACGGAGCACGTCGCGCAACTCGACGAGCGCCTCCTCCTCACGCCCGAGCTTGAGCAGCACGAAGCCCAGCTCGGTCCGCGCCTCGGTCTCCCGGAAGCTCAGCCGCTTCGCGGTCTGAAGCTCGCTCGCGGCCTCCGGCAGGCGGCCCTGTTCGCTCAGGAGAAGGCCCAGCATGCTGTGCACCCGCGCCGCGGACGGATCGACCCCGACCGCCTCGCGGATCAGGGCCTCCGCCTCCGGCATCTTGCCTTCCGCGGCCAGCGCGGCGCCCGCGTTGGCGATCGCGCCGGCCAGCGGGTTGGGCTCGTCGGAGGCGTGCCCCTCGGCGTAGATCGTGCTCCACGCCTTGCGCATCGCCTCATCCACTCCCCGCACGCCCGTCGTGAAGTCGCGCGCGCGCATCATGCGGATGATCCGAGCGTTCTGCTGGTCGAAGGCGCCGGCGGGGCCATAGCGCATGACCGAGCCGGCGCCCGACGGCCCGGGATGGAACGCGCCGAAGAGATGCCCGATCTCGTGCGAGAGCACCGCCTCGGCCGTCGTGTTGGACAGGACCGCGGTATCGAGGCAGCTGGTCTGCACCATCGCCACCCGACCGAAGAGCTGCGCGACGCCGTAGTGCAGACCCTCGCACCGCTCCGCCGCAAACCCCACCAGGACGTCGGCGGACCCGACCGCCATCTCGCGGTGCAGCCGGGTCATGATGTTCTGCAGCGGCACCGCGGGACCGATCGTCCACGGCACCACCTCCTGGATCTGGAAGCGGATCTGGAAGTTCCGCTCGTAGATGTCGGAGACGGTCTTGACGGTGCGGCGCAGCTCGGCTTCCCAGCCGGGGCTGGCCCGGTACATCTCCTCGGCCACGACCTGCAGCGTGAGGACGCGGACGTCCGCCGGCTGGGCGAGCGCCGGCTCAGGACACCGGCCGATCCAGGACATGGCGACGGCCACCACGAGCCCCGCGGTCAGGCGAAGGAATCGTCTCCCGCGTCCTCGTGCCACACGTACTCCATGAACCGGGCCGCCTGTCGGGCCATGTCGGCGCCGTGCAGCCGCGCCACC
>DATGBR010000175.1:0-10143 GCA_035312605.1 Candidatus Methylomirabilota bacterium | reverse complement strand
GTGCTCCTTCGCGGGGCCGTCGACCGGCTGCGAGCCGTACCGGGCGGACGGGTATTCCACCTCGGTGCCGATGCCGCAGCGCAGGTTGAAGGCGCGCAAGATCGCGGCGGTGCGGTTGCCGAAGCGCACCGCGTCCTCCAGACGATAGTCCCAACCGGTCGCGGCCGATAGCGCACTGGCCAGATTCGCGATGCGGGTGCGAAAGGTGAACGAGCAGCCGCCCAGGGAATCCTCGAAGTGCCGCCGGCCGCGGATCATGCCGACCAGCCTGGCCACCTGCTCGCCGTCGAAGGGGTTGATGCGGCCGGGCGCGCCCACCTCGGTCTGGAACGTGGGGTTGGCGCTCTCCATGGTTCCGTTGGACGAGGTGCAGGTGTCGAGCATCTCCTCCCACCGGCCCCGGTGATCGTGGCCGCGGGGCGACGCGCCCTTCATGGTGTAGATCGCGCACTCCGCCGCCTTGCCGCCGATCTTCTCGGAGGCGCGCTTGACGCCCTCGGCCAGGATGTCGCCGAAGCCCTGTCGGTGGCTGATCATCTGGAGCAACTTGTACGAGCCCTCGACGTCGCCCCACGTGAGGCGGAAGCCCACCTGCTTCTCGGTGAGGTAGCCCTTCTCCATGCACTCCATCACCCAGCCGCAGACCCACCCGAACTCGTTGACGTCCACGCAGGCGCGGTCGATGCGGGTGTTCAGCCACGAGACCGAGTACTTGTCGGTGAGCCCGATGGTCCAGCCCGCCCCCGACCAGCCCTCGTACTCGGGCTCGTCCACCCGCTCGCCCTCGTAGCGGCCCTTGGGAATGATCTGGATGTGGCAGTGGCGCATGCCGCACGCGTTGCACTGGTGCCCGCGGTGGTCGAAGTCGCCGCGCAGCGCCGGGGCCTCCCAGTCCTTCATGTTCACGTCGCCGGTCAGGTTGGTGGTGTAGTTCTTGATCGGCAGCACGCCGAGCTTGGACAGATTCACCACCCCGGGCAGGGTGCCGTAGTTGTAGAGCGTCGAGGTCGAGGGATCCGTCTTCAGATCGTGCGCGATGTCGTCGGCGGCCTGGATCAGCCCGCGGGTGTCGTGGGCCGCGAGCGCCTTGGTGCCGCGCACGATGCACACCGCCTTGAGCTTCTTCTTGCCCATCACCGCGCCGCAGCCGTTCTTCGAGGCCACGTGGCCGTAGTCGCCGTGAATGGCCGCGAAGCGCACCAGGTTCTCGCCCGCGGGGCCGATGGCGTAGACCGAGAGCCGGTGGCCGGCGAGGCCGTGCTCGGTCTCGAGGGCCTGCTGGGTCTCCCAGGTGTCCTTGCCGCGCAGGTGGGCCGCGTCGCGCACCTCGACCACGTCGTCGTTGATGTAGAGGTACGAGAGCTTCTTGGCCTGTCCCTGCATGACGATGGCGTCGTAGCCCGAGTACTTGAGGGCGGCGCCGAAGAAGCCGTTGGCCTGCGTGGACGTGGCGCCGCCGGTGAGCGCGCCGCGCGTGATCACGGTGAGCCCGCCCGTCCCCCACACTGGCAGGCCGGCCAGGGGGCCGGTGGCCATGATGAAGCGGTTGTCGGGGTGATCCCACTGCACCTTCGGGCCGACCTCGTCGTAGAGGATCTTGGCTCCGAGGCCGATGCCGCCGAGGTACTCGCGCCGGTCCTTCTCGCTCCACGCCTCGGTCCAGCACTTGCCGGTGGAGAGGTTCACCCGGAGGAGCTTGCCGGCGTAGGCGTAGGTCGGCGTCGCCGCGGGCTTCGCGGCGACGCGGGTCGTGGTCGCGGTCGGGCTCATAGGGCCACCGTCTGGGGAAGCAGGGGTGATTGCGACGGCCGGCCCAGGATGGTCTCGGGCAGCAGTCGCGAGGTCGTGTGGAGCGCGATGAACGCGGGCTTGACGTCGAACAGGTTCGCCTTCAGGTGCGCCTTCCAGGTCGAGAGATCCACCCCGGAGGAGACGAGGCCCTTCAGCATCCCCACGTCGTTGGTGGTCCACACCGCCGCGGCGGGCCCGCAGATGACCGCCCCGGTGAGGCGCCCGCCGTGGAAGAGCAGCTTGCGGTACTCCGAGCGGCCGGAGCGCCGCGCGGTGTAGACCTCGGCCTTCGGGTCTTCCCACTGGCCGAACGAGGCCACGTCGAGGTGCGCGACCTCGACGATGTTCATGAGCAGGCTGCCGCGATAGGCCACGTCGCGGCCCGCCATGTTGGCGCCCACCACGCGCCCGTGTTCCTGGGCGGTGGGCTCGATCGCGTGCACCTCGGCCACGCCGGTGATGAGGTTGCGCCCGCGCGCGACGTCGCCCGCCGCGTAGACCGTCTTCACGCTCGACCGCAGGCGGTCGTCCACCAGGATCCCGCCGGGCGCCTCCGCGGCCGTCTCGATCCCCGAGCCCTGCAGCCACTCGAGGTTGGTGCGGATGCCGGTGGCCATGATCACGAGATCCGCGGTCAGCGGGTCCCCCTTCTTGAAGGAGAGCTTCCGCTTGCCCCCCACCTGCTCGATCCGGGTCACGGTGGCGCCGGTCCGCACCGCCACGTCGTGATCCTCGAGCCAGCCCTGGACGATCCCGGCACACGCGTCGTCCACCATGCGGGGCAGGATCCGCGGCGCCACCTCCACGATCGTCAGCTTGGCCCCGCGGGCCAGGATCGCGTTGAGGATGGTGAACGCGATGAACCCCGCGCCGACCATGACCACCCGGCTGCCCGGCGGCATGCCCGCGATCACGCTCTTGGCCTCGTCGAGGGTCCAGAAGCAGTGGACCCCGGGCCCGTCCGCTCCCGGGATCGGGGCCTTGGCGGCGCGCGACCCGGTGGCGATCAGGCAGTCGTCGTACTCCACCTTGGCGTCGTCGTCCAGGGTGAGGGTCCGGGCCGCCGGGTCGAGGGCCTTCGCCCTCCGCCCGACCAGGGCCTTCACCTTCCAGGCGGTGAGCGCCGCGGGCGGCGCAGTATACACATGGCTCTCGGAGGTGGTGCCCCAGAGGTAGTACGGCAGCACCATCCGGGAGTAGGGGCGCTCGGCGGAGACCAGCGTGATCTCGGACGGGTCGAGTGCCCGCATCCGCTCCTCTTCCCGGATCGTCCGGATCGCGTTCATGCCCGCGGTGCCGCCGCCGATGATCAGGTGACGGGCCGGCATCAGCGGGCCTCCATCGCGAGCACCCGCGCGGTGCGCTCGGCCGCGAAGTCGCCGATCCAGTCGGCGTTCTCGGCTTCCTCGAAGGTGATCGCCTCGGTCGGGCACGCGGACGCGCAGGCCGGAGCGCCGCCGCACAGGTTGCACTTGTAGGCCTTCTGGGTGTCGCCGTCGTAGAACATCGTCCCATAGGGACACGCGATCGTACAGAGCTTGCACCCCACGCACATATCGTCGACGACGTCCTTGGCGCCCGCCGCGGTGATCTGGATCGCCCCGACCGGGCAGGACGTCATGCACCAGCCCTCCGCGCACTGGGTGCACGTGTAGGGCGCATAGGAGGTGTAGCCCTCGAAGGGCGAGACCCGGATCACCGACTTGGACGGCTGGAAGAGACCGGTCTGCATGTAGGAGCACGCCAGCTCACAGCGAAGACAGCCGGTGCACTTCTCGGGGTGGAGCGCGAGGACTTTCATCGGGTGGTCAGCGCCGCTTTCCTTTCCGCCTCGGCGTGGGACGGCTGCGCTCGAGGCGGTTGATGAAGGTGTCGAGGGGGATCGCGGGCATCGTCATCATCTGCACCGAGCCGCGGGCGCCCATCTCGATGGAGATCGACGTCACCGTCTCGTTGTCGGCCGCCTCCAGGATCGTCACGAAGTCGTAGGGGCCGAGCAGCGCGTACTGGGCGAGCACCTTGGCCCCGCGCCGCGACAGCTCCTGGTTGACCTTGCGGATCCAGCCCGGACGGGCGTGGATGACCTTCCGGCCGGATTCGCTCAGCGTGCTCAGCATCACGTAGTGCGCCACGAGGCACCTCCTGGAAGCTGCGGACGGTGCGCGTAGTATAACAAAGCGCTCAGTCGCCCTCGCCGGTGATGCCGAACTCCACGCGCCCGCCCGCCGACGGCGCGCCGGGCGCGGGCGGCGCCGCGCCGGACGGGGTTGCCGCCGTCGGCGCGGCCGCGGCGGGCGGAGTTGCGGGCGCCGCGGCGGCCGGCGGAGACGCGGGAGGTGCCGAGGCCGGCGGCGCAGGCGCGGGCGCCGCAGCGGGCGGCACCGCGGGAGCCGGCGTCGGCGTCGCCGCGCCCGCCGGCGCGCCCGGCGTCGCGGGAGCCGCGCCCTCCGGCGCGACCACGAGCCGCGCCTCCGGGATACCCTCCACCTTGGCCAGTCGCTCGCGCGTCACCTCGAGCCGCTGCCGCTTGAGCTCGGCGAGCGCGGCGGTGGGAACCGGCTCGCGCTTGCGCAGGAGCAGCAGCTGGTCGTCCACCGTCTTGGGCAGCTGCGCGTCCTTGACCGCCACCTGGTAGTACCGACGCAGGGCGGCGGTCGGGTCGCCGATCCCCTGGTCCTTCTGGAACTTCTCGAGCCGCGCCGTCACCGCCCGCTCCTTGAGCGCCTCCTCGTCCTCCGGCGAGGTCACCGAGGTGAGGGTCAGGCCCACGTAGGGCGCGCGGCGCAGGAAGTCCCCCACCCGCACCGTCTGCCGCTCCATCTCCGGGCTCAGGACCGCGCTGCCCGCCGCGAAGGTCACCGGATCCACCTTGAGCTCGTCGATCTTGTCCCCGCTCGTGAAGAGCCCGCCGATGGCCCGGAACGGGGACTTGAGCACGTTGATGAGGACGTTCTTGATCGCGGTCCAGATGGCGTCACTGAAGTCGAACTGCTTGTCGGTCAGCGTGCCGGTGATCGGCACGTTGACGTGGACGTTGCCGTCGCCGTCCTTGATCAGCGCCACGATGAGCCCGAGCGGCAGCCCGATGCGTTTCTTGACCTCGTCGGTGGCGCGCGAGGGCGCGACCTTGAGGTTGCCGACGAGGATGTCGTTCTTGGCGTCGAGCTTGTCCTGCTCGATCTTGTACTCGAGCTTCGCGGTCAGGTCGCCGCGCCGGATGATCCACGCGAGCAGGCTGTCCATGTAGGGATTCGCGGCGGGCAGCGCGAACTTCCGGAGCTCGCCGACCATGTCCACGTAGGTCGGGGCGCCGATCGCCGCCATCTCCCCCCGGATGTCCATCGCCGAGTCGCCGCCCACCACCGCCTGCATCGCGATGCTCACGCGCTGGCTCGCCTTGTTGGAGAGATCCTTCACCACGAGGCTGATCTTGGAGATGTCCTCCGAGAAGGGCGGCTGGGTGGTGTGGTCGAGGAAGCGGGTGTAACCGTCCTCGATCACGATCTCCTTGAAGTAGAGCTCCATGGTGTCGAGCGGCCCCTGCGACTTCGCGGCCGGCCCGGCCGGGGCGGGCTTCTCGGGCGCCTTCGGGGGCGGGGCCGGGCTCGTGGGCGCGCCCGGCTTGGGCGCGGGCGTGAAGAGCTTCTGCACGTTCATGGTCCCGTCCGCCGCGCGGTCGACCTCGCCCACCGGCTGCTTGAGCCGGATCCGGGCGACCCGGGCGCGCGTGGGCCACGCGAAGTCGATGCCGCTGATGTCCAGGCGCTGGAGGCGCAGCGGCGCATTCTTGCCGTCCGGCTCCTTCACCGCGAGGTCGGTGGCCCAGGCGTTGCCCCGCGACAGCGCGGTGAGCTGGCCGTTGACGATCCGCACCCGATTCTGGCTCTCCCCGTTGAAGCGCCCCGCGAAGCTGGCCGGGAACGGGAAGTAGGCGTGATACGGCTCGATCGGCGCGTCTCGGGTCGTCACCGCGAGGGTCACGTCCACCGGATCGATCCCCACCGGCCCCTTCGCGCCGAACTTGCCACCGCCCGGGAGCGACATCGCCAGGTCGAGCTGCATCGGCCGCGCCGCGGGCCAGGTCACGTCGCCGAGCTGCAGGTTCAGGCCGGCGATCTTGAGCACCGTCGGCGGCGAGGAGATCGACTCGTCGGTGAACGTGGCCGACCCCTTGAGGGTCACTTTCTCAACCGTGATCTTGTACCCGGCATCCGCGGGAAGGGCCGGCGCGGGAGCGCCCGCGGCCTTGGCGGCGGGAGCCTTGGCGGCGGGGGCCGGCTTGCTCGGCGCGGTGCCCGCCGCGGCCGGCGCGCTCGCCGGCTTCTTGGCGAGCTCCAAGAGATCGATCTGCTCCTGCTTGTCGCGGACCGCCTTGAGATCGAGCCCCTCGACGTCGACGCTCGACAGCGTGACCACGCGCGAGACCAGATTCACTTCCTTGAGCCCGATCGCGATGCGCGGCACGGCGAGGAACGGGGCGGTCTTGCCCGGCTGGCTCAGCGCGAGCGAGGCGATCCCGACGTCGCCGGTGACCAGCCCGACCGCGAGGCCGCCGGGCCCCGAGCCCAGCTCGAGCTTCACCGCCATCTTCACCCCCGCGATCCCGGAGTCCAGGGTGGCGGGCAGCGGAGGCAGGTAGGGCCGGACCTGGAGCAAGCTGAAGTTCTGGATCGAGAACTTCCCCGCGAACGAGGTGGGGGTGAGATCGATGTCCTCGGCCGAGAACTCGACCGGCGAGTCGTTGAGGGCCGCGCGGACCGCGAGGGTTCCCACCGGGCCGGACGGCCGGGTGGTGAGGTTGCCCGCCTCGATGCTCAGGTCGCGCACCTTCCACTCGCTGGTGGGGCTGACCGCACGATCGACCGCGGTGATGTTGGCCCGGACCAGCGCGAAGTGGTTCAGGGCGATCGTCCAGCGCGACTTGGCCTTGGGATCGACCGGCTTGGGCGGCGGCGCCCCTTCCTTCGGGGTCGCGAGCCGCTTCAGGATGTCCGAGAAGTTGAACTCGGTCGGGCTCAGGCGCACCAGGTTCACGGTGGGCGCGGTGAGGCGGACCTCGGCGACCCGGACGTTGCCGAAGACGATCGACCACGGCACCACCCGTACGTCGAAACGCTCGAACTCGACGAAGGTCTGGGCGGGATCCTGCTCGGCGAGCCGGAACTTCTTGATCGCCACCCGCCCGGTGAAGAGGTTGATGTCGATGTCCTCGATGCTGGCCGCGCGCCCGGTGATGGCGGGGATCTGCTTGAGCGCCTGCCACTTCACGATCTCGGGCAGGCTCCAGACGAAGGCCACCCCCAGCACCAGGAGCACTCCCAGGACGATCAGCCAGCGCCGGAGCCGGCGACTCATCGCGTGCGCCCCTCCCCGGCTAGACCGGCGCCTGATCCGAGGACGGCTTCAGGAACGAGTAGACGCTCGTGAAGTCGCGGCGGCCGAGCCCGTGGGAGGACGCGAGCCGGTAGACCTGTTGGGCGGCGGGCGTCACGAACAACGGCACCCGGAGATTGCGGGCCGCGTTCACCGCGAGCCCCAGGTCCTTGCACATGAGGTCGGTCATGAAGCCCGGCTTGTAGTCGTTGCTGGAGGCAGCGTTGGGCACGAGCCCCGGCACCGGGTGCATGAAGCCCATCAGGAAGGTGTTGCCGGAGGACTTGGAGATCACGTCGGTGACCACCTTCGGGTCCATCCCGAAGCCTTCCGCGATGCGGAAGGCCTCGCTCACCGCCACCCCGCACACCCCCGCGATCAGGTTGTTGCAGAGCTTGACCACTTCCCCACTCCCCACCGGCCCCACGTGGATGACGTTGGCGCCCATCGCGGAGAGCGCGGGCCGGGCCTCCTCGAAGTCGCCCGCCGCCCCGCCCACCATGATCGCGAGCGTGCCGTCGGTGGCCCGCGGGGTGCCGCCGGAGACCGGCGCGTCCATGAACCGCACGCCGCGCTCCTGCGCCGCCTTGGCCACCCGCTGCGAGACCGCGGGGTCGATGGTGGACATGTCCACGCACAGCGTGCCCTTGCGGGCGGCGGCCAGCACCCCGCCGTCGCCGGTGTAGACCGATTCCACGTGCGGCGACGAGGGTAGCATGGTCACCACGATGTCCGCGGTGGCCACCGCTTCCGCCGCGGTCGCGGCCGCGGTCATGCCGGCGGCGGCGGCCGCTTTCACCGCCTCCGGGTTGCTGTCGAACGCGGTGACCGCGAAGCCCTTCTGGACGAGATTCTTCGCCATCGGCAGCCCCATGGTGCCCACTCCGATGAAGCCGATGCGCGTCATGCCGTCTCTCCTTCGGTGCGGAGCGAGACGCCTGCCCATTCCTCGATGAGGCGGGCGATCGCGGTGTGGTCCTGCTCGCCCATGCCGCGGGCTATGGCCAGCCGGTAGATCTCGGCCGCGGCGCGGGCCACCGGCGACGGCACCCCCGCCTCCTGGGCGAGGCGGCCGTAGCCGTCGAGATCCTTCATCAAGAGCCGGATCGCGAAGCCGGCGTCGAAGGCGCCGGTGAGGATGAAGCGCGGGAACTTGTAGTCGCTCGCGTTGGAGCGCCCGCTCGAGGCCTGGATGATCTCGACCGCCCGCGCCGGATCCACCCCCGACCGCGCCGCCACCGCCACCGCCTCGATGGTCAGCGCGAGGATGCCGCCCGAGCACATGTTGTTGACGAGCTTGATCGCGTGGCCGGCGCCCACCGGGCCGGCGTGGAAGATGTTCTTGCCCATGCGGGCGAGCACCGGGCGCGCGCGCTCGAGCAGCGCGGGATCGCCGCCCACCATGATCGCGAGCGTGCCCTCGGTGGCCCCGCGCACGCCGCCCGAGACCGGCGCGTCGATGAGGGCCGAGCCGCGCGCGGCCACCTCCGCGGCCAGCTCGCGGGTGACCGAGGGATCGGCCGACGTCATCTCGAGCAGGAGACTGCCGGGCCGCAGCGCGTTGAGCAGGCCCTTGGGTCCGGTCAGCACCTGCCGCACCTCGCGCGAGGTCGGCAGGATGGTGATCACGGTCGAGGCGGCCGCCGCCACCTCCGCGGGCGACGCGGCCCACGCGGCGCCGCGCGCCCGCAACGGCCCGGCCGCGGCCTCGCGCGCGTCGTGGACGACCAGGGAATACCCGGCGTCGACCAGGCGGCCCGCCATCGGCGCGCCCATGTTCCCCAGTCCGATGAAGCCGATCGGCTCGCTCATGTGTGCTCTACTCCTCGCATGCTGCTGGGCCTGCTGCTCATCGCCGTCGCGGCCGCGTCCTGGGGAACGACCGGCGCCACCATGACCCTGCTCTCCCGCGACGCGGCCGCTTCCCCGCTCCTGGTCGGCTGGAGCCGCCTCGCCATCGCGGCGCCGTGCCTCGTGCTCGCCGCCGCGGCCGTCGCTCGCCGCGGCGCGCGCCATCCGACGCGGCGCGCCTGGCCGTCGCTCCGCGACCTCCCGCTCTGCGCGGCCCTCGGACTCGCCATGGCCGCCTACCAGGTCTGCTACTTCCGCGCGGTCACTCTCGTCGGCGTGGCCGCGGCGGCCCTGCTCGCCATCTGCTCGGCGCCGCTCCTGATCGCGGTGCTCGCGGCCGCCCTGCTCGGCGAGCGCCTCACCTCGCTCGTGCGTCTGTCGCTCGGAATGGCGGTGGCCGGAACCGCGCTGCTCGTGGTCGGCCCCCGCGGGCTCGACCAGGTCACGGGCCACTTCGGGCTGGGGGCGCTACTGGCGCTCGGCGCGGGGGTATCTTACGCCGTGTACGCGGTGGCCGCCAAGGGGCTTCTGGCGCGCGTCACGCCGCTCGCGGTCGCCGCGATCACGTTCGCGCTGGCCGCGGTGTTCCTCGCGCCCGCGCTGCTCACAGAGGAGGCGCCCGCTCGCGCGCTGGCCGCGGGCTGGCCCCTCTTCCTCTACCTGGGGGTGGGTCCGACCGCGGTGGCCTACGCGCTCTTCACCGCGGGACTCACCCGCGTGCCCGCCACCGCGGCCGGCATCGTCTCGCTGCTCGAGCCGCTCACCGCCACCACGCTGGGCCTGGTCGTCTTCGGCGAGCGCCTGGGCGCGGTGGGCACCGCCGGCGCGCTGCTGCTCCTGCTCGCCTTGGCGCTCCTCACCACTGCGCGCCGCTAGCCCCTCAGGGGATGCGGTCGAGGGGGCGGGAGACCGCGCGGCTGAAGGTGCAGTTGGGGACGACGCAGGAGTGCTTGCCGGAACCGCCGCCCACCATCACGTAGATGTCGCTCACCGCCGGCACGCGCGGCAGCCGCACCGACTCGTCGGTCACCTTGTTCATCCACTCCGGCCAGTCGCGCATGCTCCACATCCCGCCCAGCTTCATGCGCCCGAGCGGCATGCGCGCGTGCTCGAAGACGAAGTGCTGCA
>DATGBR010000174.1:0-7886 GCA_035312605.1 Candidatus Methylomirabilota bacterium | reverse complement strand
GACAAGACGGTGGAGGTGATCGATACCGCCTCGCACCGCGTGCTGAAGGCGATCCCGGTCGGGACGAACCCGCACTTCCTGGTGCTGGGTCCCGACGGCCGGATCTGGGGCACCAATACCGGCGGCACCGACATCTACGTGATCGATCCGGCCACGCAGGACAAGATCGCCTCCATCAACGTGGGGCCGTCGCCGCAGCAGATCGCCTTCGGCTTCAAGGGCCTGCAGGGGCCGAACGCCTACGTCACGGTAGCGGGCCTGAACCGGGTGGTGGTGCTGAGCGCGGACCCCGCCAACCTGCGCATCCTGGAGCAGATCGACGTCGGCCAGCGACCCAACGGCATCTCGGGCAACCGCGAGGGCACGCGGCTCTTCGTCGTGCACGAGATCTCGAACGATCTCAAGGTCATCGACACCGGCAGCAGCACGGTGCTGGCCACGGTGCCGGTCGGGCGCAAGCCGATCCGCGTCGTGTTCCACGGCAACTGAGGCGCGCGGTGCGCTCTCGACTCGGCGGTCTGGTGCTGGCCGGGGCCCTCGGCGCGGCGCTCGTCGCGGTGATGGGCGGTCCGCGGCTCGCGGCGGCGCAGGGCCAGCCGGTGGGCACGGCGCAGAACGCGGTCGGCACCCTGGTCATCGTGCGGACGGACGGAATCGAGCATCGGCTGCAGGGGAAGGGGTCGCTCCCGCTCTACGAGGGTGACGTGCTCCGCACCGAGCCCGCGAGCCAGGCCCTGATCCAGCTGCGCCCCGGCACCCCGGTGGCGCTCAACGAGAAGACCACGATCAAGATCCTCTCTCGGTGGGACAAGAGCGTGGCGGGCTCCGGGACGGTCCGCATCCTGAGAGTGAGCCGCGGCGAGCTCTGGGCCAAGGCGGGCTCGGGCGAGCGACAGCTCGAGGTGGAGACGCCCGCGTCGGTGGTGTCCGGGCGCGACGCCGAGTTCGACGTGAAGGTCGGCGAGGACGGTCAGAGTGCCCTCACGGTGGTGCAGGGGACGGCCGACTTCGGCACCCCGTTCGGCCAGTGCGCGGTGCGGAGCGGGACCGCCAGCGTCGGAGCGCGAGGGGCGGCGTGCACCGCGCCTCAGGCCGCCAACGCCGCGGCCGCGATCGGCTGGAAGCAGGCGGTGTCGCAGTGACGCGGGCGGCGCGTCAGCCGAAGATCAGCTAGAGCGCGAAGCCGAGCAGGCCGAGCCAGACCAGGATCCCGACCGCGGGTGCCCGCCGGCCCTCGGCGGACTTGCCGCCGCAGCGGCGGCGCCCGAAGCCGGTGCTCGTGGCGATGATCAGCACGGGCGCGCACATCAGGAAGAGCAGATCGACGAAGCTGGAGTCGTCGCCCATCTAGCTGGTCGGAAGCCGCGACGCTCATCGCGCGGGGGTGGCGAGCGGAGGGCGCGCGATCTCCCGGATGGCATCGATGCGCGCGCTGCGCTCGAGGGCGTCGGCGTCGAAGACGGCCTCGCGCTGGTCCTGCGAGCGGACCACGTAGGCGGGGCCGACGCCGTCCGGGAAGGGATGGGTGCGCTCGAGCCGCACGACGACGCCCAGCGCGGTGCCGTCCGACATGCGGGTCAGCGTATCACCGACCCGGAAGAAGAAGGTCCAGTCGCTCTGACCCTTGGAGCGCGACGGACGCTCGGGAGAAGAAGCCGGCGGGGTCTCCGCCCGGGGCGCAGCGGGCTCGGGCGCGGCGGCGGCTCGCGGCTCGGGCGGGGGTGCCGCGATGCGGTGGGAGCGGCCCAGCAGCATGGTGAGCGCGACGACCACCACGAGGAGCCCGATCAGGATGCCGCCGAGCAGCTTGAACCTGAGCGAAGGCATGTCGCTCGACAGAGCAAGAAAAGGGCCAGTGCGCTCGGTAACAAGGACAGACATTTAAAGCGCACGCGCGGACCGGGTCTGACAAAGTCTTGGCACCCGCCTGACAAGCTCTGGAGCGGGGGGCGCTCCGGCCCGCCCAACTGGCTGATTTTGGGCGGGCGGTCCGCTGGCTCAGCTCTTGCTTTGTCACAAGGGCATGCTACTGACCGCGGTTCTCACGGTGTTGTTCGTCGGGGTGAGCTCGGCGATGCTCTGGCTCGCCATCGGCGCGGACTAGGGGGAGAATCGTTCATGGACACGCGGGTCGAGGAGAAGGTCTCGCTGGAGACGGTGATGAGGCGCGGCGCGCTCGTGTGCGTCGTGGCGATGGGCGGCGTCGCGGTGGGGCTCGCGATCTGGGCGCTCCGCCGCTGGCACGATGAGCGTGCGTACCAGGCGTGGCGGGCATCCGTGAGCGCGGATCCGTACCGTCGCGACCGCAACGGCTACCCGGTCGGCGCCCAGCTCGGCTTCTCCCGCTCGCGGTAGCGCCCCGACGTCGCGCCGCTGCCGTCCCGGGGCGGCATCGCACCTGCCCGGATCTCCACCTCCCCACTGCTATACTGGCGGAAGCATGAGCCCGGCGGCATCCGGCCGCTTCTCCATGTCGAGCGAGGCCGAGGATCTGGCCCGCCTGCGCGCGTGGCTCCGCGCGACCCTCGAGGGACTGGGAGTGGACCGGGCGACCCGGGCGGAGCTCGTTCTCGCGGTCGGTGAGCTGTGCGCCAACTCCATCGAGCACGCCTACGACGGGCGGGGCGGGCAGCCCATCAACGTGTCGGTCCTCGGTCACCCCGATCGACTGGTCATCGAGGTGGAGGACTTCGGGCGGGCGTTCGAGGCGGGCCGGTACGTCGCGCCGGATCTCGACGCGCTGCCGGATCACGGGCTCGGCATCCACCTGGTGCATCGGATCGCGGATTCGGTCGCGATCGACGTGAAGCGCGACCGGGGAACTCGATGGACCCTCGTCAAGTACCGACCGGGCCTCCGCTCGGCCGATGGCTCGATGGACGGCGGCGCACCGCCGTCCCGCTCAGGAGAGACCATGGACATCGAAGTGACCGACTCGGCCGGGATCGCGCTCGTCACTCCGCGGGGTGACCTGGACATGGCGGCGGCCGATCAGATGAAGCGGGCGCTGATCAAGCTGGTGGACGACGGGAAGCGGAAGGTGCTGGTCGACCTGGCGCAGGTGGGCTACGTCGACAGCTCGGGGATGGGGGCGCTGGTGGCGTCGCTGAAGCACGCCCGCACCGTGGGCGGGGAGCTGCGCCTCTGCGCACTGCAGGACGACGTGCGCGCGATCTTCGAGATGACCCGGCTGAACAAGGCGGTCATCATCCATCCCTCCCGGTCGGAGGCGCTCGGGGCGTGGGCCTGACGCGGCGCCTGCTCGCCCTCGCCCTGGCCTTGGGGCTCGGCGGGACCTCGGTGCCCGCGCGCTCGGTCGCGGCCGCGTCCGCGGTGCCGCCCCTCGCGGGGGTGCGCACCTGGGTCGTCTACTACGGCGACGCGCCCGAGGCGGCGCGGGATCTGGCCCGCTTCGACGTGGTCGTGCTCGATCCGCACGGGCATCCCCCACTGCCGCTCGTCAAGGTCCACGGCTCGCTCGTGCTCACCTACGTGAGCCTGGGCGAGGTGAACACGCGGCATCCCGAGTTCGCCGCGATCGCGGGGGAGCCGTGGGTGCTGGCCGCCAACCCGAGCTGGCCCGACGCGCGCGGCCTGGACGTGGGGGCGCCCGCCTACGAGCGCTGGCTCCTCGACCGGGTGGTGCCGGCCGCGCTCGCGGGACCGGTCAACGGGCTCTTCCTCGATACCGCGGACTCGGCCCTGGAGCGCGAGCGCGTCGAGCCCCGTCGCCACGCGGGCGCGGGCCAGGCGCTCGAGCGGGTGCTCCGCGAGCTGAAGCGCCGGAACCCGCGGACCCTCCTGCTGATCAACGGCGGTCTCCCGCTCGCGGAGCGGCTCGCGGGCGTCATCGACGGGGTGGCGCTCGAGTCGGTGTGGACCGATTACGACTTCAAGGCCAAGGCCTACCGGGTGCGGCCCGCCGAGGAGGCGGAGTCCCGCGCCGCGCTCCTGGGCCGTGTCGCCGCGCTGGGCCTGCCCGTGTTCACGCTCGAGTACGCGGCGGCCGACGGCGGCCCCGGGCCCGCGGAGCTCATCCGCCGCTCGCGCGCGCGGGGCTTCGTGCCCTACGTCTCGACCATCGGGCTCGACCGGGTCTCCACCCACACGCTCCGGCCGTGACCAGGCGGATCTCGCGCCGCGCGCTCCTGGGGGGCTCGGCCGCGGCGGCGGGGACCCGGCTGCTGGGAGGCCGCGGGCGGGCCGCGGCCTCCGGGCCGGATTCTTCCGGCGAGCTGCCGCGCCACGTGCTGGCACTCTACAAGTCGTCGGAGCTCGACAACGACGTGCAGGGGCGGCGTCCCAAGACCGCGACCACGAACGAGGTCCACGGGTGGGCCCAGATGCCGCTCAACTGGCTCGGGCTCATGGTCGAGTACCACGACATCGATCAGGGGCTGCCGGACGAGCGGGTGATGACGCGCTACCGCGGCATCGTCACCTGGTACCAGACCGAGGAGATCGCGGAGCCGCTCGCCTACCTGCGCTGGCTGGGCGCGCAGATGCGGGCCGGCCGCCGGGTGGTGATCCTCGGCTACCTGGGCGCCCTGCGCGACCGCCGCACCCTGCGCAGCCTCGACCTGACCGCGGTGAACGAGGCGCTCGCGCCCAGCGGGCTCCAGTTCCTCGGCAACTGGACCGGCAACCAGCACGTCATCGAGCTCCGCCGCAAGGACGAGCGGATGATGGAGTTCGAGCGGCCGCTGCCTCCGGGCCTGCCGTACTACCAGCAGGTGGTCTGTCGCCGCCCGGACAGCCGGGCCCACCTGGTGCTGGCCCGGCGGGACCTGCCGGACTCCGAGAGCCACATGGTCGTCACCGGCCCGTGGGGCGGGTTCGCGGCCGCCGGGTACGCGCAGTTCCAGTTCCCCGGCGAGGGGGGCGCGCAGTGGTGGATCGATCCGTTCGCCTTCTTCCGGGACGCGCTGGGCATCGCGGACTGGCCGCGACCCGACACCACGACCCAGTGCGGCCGGCGCATCTTCTACACCCACGTCGACGGCGACGGGCTGCGCAACCGGTCCGAGGTTCGCGGCGGCGCCTCCAGCGGCCAGGTGATCCTCGACGAGATCCTCTCGCGCTACCGGCTGCCCACCAGCGTCTCGGTGGTGGTCGCGGAGGTCGAGCCGACGCTGCTCGGCACGCCCGAGTTCCAGGAGCTGGCCCGCGCGATCTACACGCTGCCCAACGTCGAGGCGGGCAGCCACTCCTACACCCACCCGCTCGACTGGGAGAAGCGCACGCGCAGCTTCGCGCCGGCGGGAGTGCCGTACTCGGTGGAGACCGAGACCGCGGGGGCGATCCGCTACATGCAGGAGCGGCTGCTGCCGCCGGGCAAGCGCGTGCGTCTCTTCCAGTGGTCCGGATCCACGCGGGTCACCGAGGACGCGATCGCGGTCCTCGACCGCCTCGGGGTGCCGAACGTCAACGGCGGGGACACCATGCGGGACCGCGAGTGGCCGAGCTACACCCGCGTCGCGCCCCTGATGCGCCAGGTGGGCCGGCACTGGCAGACCTACACGTCGGCCTCGAACGAGAACCTGTACACCCACATGTGGACCGGCCCGTTCTACGGCTTTCGCCACGTCATCGAGACGTACGAGAACACCGAGCGCCCGCGCCGGGTCGCGCCGGTGAACGTCTACTACCACTACTACTCGGGCGAGCGCGTCGCGTCGCTGGCCGCGCTCCAGTACGTCCACGAGTGGGTCCTGCGCCAGTCGCTGGCCCGCATCTTCACGAGCGAGTACCTCGCCATCGTCGAGGGCTTCCGTACCGCCCGGATCGCGCGTGTCCCGGAGGGCTGGCGGATCTCCGGACACGGCGCGCTCTCCACCGTGCGCTTCGACGATACCCGCGCCCACCTCGACCTCGATCGCTCGTCGGGCGTGCTCGGCTATCTCCACCACCAGGGCGCGCTCTACGTGCACCTGGCCGGTCCCGGCCCCGCGCTCATCGCGCTGCGCGACCGGCCGCCCGCGACCGCCTACCTGGTCCAGGCCAGCCACCGGGTGGCCGCCTGGAAGCGCGAGGCGGGGCGCGTGGCGCTGACGCTCTCCGGGCTTGGCGAGAAGGTCGTCGAACTGGGCGGGATCGTGGCCGATCGCGAGGTCGCGGTGGAGCTCCGCGAGCCGGCGGGATCGCGGCGGGTGCGCGCGCGCAGCAGTGCGGACGGGCACCTCACGGTGCGCGCCGGCGATGCGAACGACGTGGAGGTACGAGTCGGGTGAGCATCGAGCGCTGGAAGCTCGGGCTCGCGGTGGTCGTCACCCTCGGACTCCTCGCGCTGTCGGTGCCGTGGGGCGCGGACCTCGGCTGGGCCTACCTGGCCGATCGGCGGTACGCGCTGGCCGAGCGGATGTTCGCCCGGGCGCTCGACGGCGACCGGGGGGACGCGGACCTCTGGCTCGGGCTGGCCGCGGCCTACGCGGCGCTCGGCGATCCGGACCGACAGATCGCGACGCTGGAGGCCGCGGCGCGCCAGGTGCCTCGACGCCGGGATGTCCGGCTGCAGCTGGCCGACGTCTACCGGGACAACAAGAACCCGGCCGCCGCGGCGCGCGTCCTGGAAGAGCTCACCGCCGAGCCGCATCCGGACGACGGGCCGCTCCTCGACCGCCTGCTCACCCGCTACCTCTGGGTGGGTGACTACGAGCGGCAGCTCGCCGTGCTGCGCAAGCTCGTCGCGCTCGAGCCCACCGATCTCGCGGTCGTGACGGACCTGGCGTCGGTGGCCCGCAGCCTGAACCGCCAGGAGGACGCGCTGGCGGTGCTCGAGGCGTACGCGCGGCGGCGGCCCTCCGACGTGGAGGGCCGCCGCTGGCTCGCCCAGGTCTACGACTCGCTCGGGCAGGAGACGCGCGCGCTCGAGCACTGGAAGGTGCTGGCGCGCCTCGCCCCCGGTGACATCGAGGCCCGCGACCGGCTGCTCCCGGCGCCGGGCGGCGCTCCGCGCGAGGAGGAGATCGCCCTGCTGGAGCGACGCCGCGCGGCGGAGCCGCGCGACGAGGCGGTGCGACAGCGCCTCGTCGCGCTCTATCGGGCCGCGGGCGACGGCCCGCGCGCGATCACCGTCCAGCGCGAGCTGGCCGCGCTCCGACCGCGCGATCCCGAGGTCCTGGTCGCCCTGGGTCGGCTGCTGGTCGAGCAGGATCGCGGACCGGACGCGATCGCGCTCTACGAGCGAGCCCTCGAGATCGCCCCCGACCGGCTGGACGACGCGCTCGCCCTGGCCCAGCTCTACGAGTGGGCCAACGATCCGCGCCGCGCGCTGGCCCTGCTCGAGCGGGTGGCCCGCGCGCGCCCGGCCGACCGGACGCTCCAGGAGCGCGTGGCCGCGCTCGCGCGGGGCACCGGCGACAGCCCGGCGGCCCTGGCCGCCCTCGACCGGCTCGCCGCGGCCCGGCCGGAGGGACCGTACGCGCAGCAGGCCATCGACGCCCTCGTGGGCGCCAACCGCCTGCCGGAGGCGATCGCGCGCCAGCGACGCATCGTGGAGCAGGCGCCGACCGCACCGGGTCCCGCGCTTCGCCTCGCCGAGCTCTACGGGTGGAACGGCCAGGAGCGCGAGGCCATCGCGGTGTACGAGACGCTCGATCGGGCGGGAACGCTGCCCGAGGCCGCTCTCGCCCGCCTCGCCGAGCTCTACCGGTTCCAGGGGCGCTCGGCCGATCTGCTGCGGGTGGCCGATCGGCTGCTCGCGCGGCGACCCGAGGACGCCGGCCTGCGCGACGCCGCGAGCGAGGCGGCCGAGGCGCTCGGCCGGCCGGCCGACGCCCTCCGGTTGCTGCAGCCGCTCGCGGAGCGCCGGCCCCTCGACGAGGGCTTCGTCCTGCGCTATCTCGCGCTGGCGGTCCAGGCGGGCCGGCCGGACGAGGGCCTGCGCG
>DATGBR010000173.1:0-4547 GCA_035312605.1 Candidatus Methylomirabilota bacterium | reverse complement strand
ACCGACCGCCTCGGCCTCGGCCGTCCCGATGTCGAGCCGCTCGCCTCCGAGACCGTCTCGGAGATCGTGGCCCTCATCCGGGAGCTCATCTCCCGCGGGCTTGCCTACGAATCGGGGGGCGATGTGTATTTTCGCGTGGCGCGCTTCGGCGAGTACGGTCGCCTCTCGGGCGCGCGCCCGGAGGACATGGAGGCGGAGGAGCCCGGACTGCTCAAGGAGGATCCGCGGGACTTCGCGTTGTGGAAGGGCGGGAAGCCGGACGAGGACACTTGGTGGGATTCGCCCTGGGGACGCGGGCGACCGGGATGGCACATCGAGTGTTCGGCGATGGCGGAAAAGCACCTGGGCGTGGGGTTCGACATCCACGGCGGCGGACTCGATCTGCGCTTTCCCCATCACGAAAACGAGCTCGCCCAGTCCCGTGGCGCCGGGCGCCCATTCGCCCGGACCTGGATGCACAACGGCATGATCGAGCTCCACGCCGAGAAGATGTCGAAGTCCATCGGCAACATCGTCTCGCTCCGTGAGGCGCTCGACCGGTGGGGGCGCGAGGCCGTCCTCGTCTTCTTCCTCGGCGGGCACTACCGGAGCGCGCTTCAGTACTCCGACGCCACCATGCAGGGCGCGCGCGCCCAGGCCGACGACTTCCGCCAGGCCGTCCGCGTCGCCGCGGCTCGCCCGAGCGATCTCACCTGGAACAGCTTCGCCGACGCGCTCGACGACGACTTCGACACTCCCCGGGCCCTCGCGGTTCTCCACGGCTGGCGCGCCGCCGGCCAGCTCGATCTCCTCGCGCGCGGCCTGGACGTGTTCGGGCTCGCGATCGACACGCCTGGAGCCGTCGCCCCGCCCGACGCCCTCCGCCTTGCCGAGGCGCGTCGGGCGGCTCGCGCGCGCCGGGACTACGCCGAGGCCGATCGCCTTCGGGCCGAGATCGAGCGGCTAGGCTGGGAACTGCAGGACGGCGCGGACGGCGTCCGCCTGATTCCGAAAGTCCGATGAGGCGGGAGATTGCGGGTTAGCCCTCCTCCGGGCTAGCATGCGGCCTCGGGAGGGGCGCGCATGCGGACGATGATCGAGGGCGGCTGGGTCGTGGCGTGGAACGGGCGTGGCCACGAGGTGCACGAGCAGGGGAGCGTGGTCTTCGAGGGCGACCGCGTGGTGCACGCGGGCGGGCCCTACGCGGGCCCGGCGGACGCGCGCATTTCGGCGCGGGGCAAGCTGGTCTCGCCCGGCTTCATCAACACCCACGTGCACACCGCGGGCAACGGGGGCGACTACCTGCTGCTCGACATGGCCAAGAACGACTACCGCACCGCCAACTACATGGCCTTCGCGGCGCCGCTCAAGGGCAAGATGACGCCGCCCCCCGCGGAGGCCACCGCGGCCCTCCGGGCCTTCGTCTTCCTCCACGCGCTCAAGAACGGCACCACCACCGTGATCGACGTGGGCGGCCTGCGCGGCGACTGGGACGGCTACGCGCGGCTGGTGGACGACCTCGGGGTGCGCGTCTACGGCGGGCCCCCGTTCCGCGACCGCGACACCTACATGGACGCGCAGGGCCGGCTCACCTACGAGGAGGACGTCGCGGTGGGCCGGGCGCGGCTGCAGGAGGCGGTGGACTTTGCCCGCAAGTTCGACGGGGCCGCGCAGGGCCGGCTACGCGCGCTCTTCAACGCGGCCCAGGTCGAGACCTGCAGCGAGCCCCTGCTGCGGGCGGGCAAGGACGCGGCGCGCGCGATCGGGGCGCCGATCCACACCCACGCGGGGGGCAACCTCGTAGAGTTCCAGCGCATCATGGACGAGTACCGCAAGACCCCGGTCCGCTTCCTCGCGGACATCGGCTTCCTCGACGAGCGCACGCTGCTGGGCCACGTGGTCTTCACCACCGCGCACCAGTGGACGCGCTACCCCTTCGGCGATGACCTGCGCCTGCTCGCCGAGCACGGCAGCACCGTCGGCCACTGCCCGTACAAGTACGCGAAGATGGCGATGACCTTGCGCTCCTTCCAGCGCTACCTCGAGGCGGGGGTCACCCTCGCCCTCGGCACCGACACCTTCCCGCTCGACATCGTGTCCGAGCTGCGGTGGGCCTCTATCCTGGCCAAGGTCACCGACGCGAACTACCAGGCCGGGCTCGCGCGCGACGTGTTCAACGCGGCCACCATCGGCGGCTGCCGGTTCCTCGGCCGCGAGGATCTCGGCCGCCTGGCGCCCGGGGCCAAGGCCGACATCCTGCTGATCGACCTCGACCACGCGGGCGGGCCGGTCTACGCGGACCCGATCAAGGCGCTGGTCGACTCGGCCTCCGGGCGCGACGTGGACACCGTGATCGTGGACGGCCAGGTGCTGGTGCAGGGCGGCCGCGCGACCCGGGTGGACGAGGACGCGGTGTACGCCAAGGCGCGCGAGGCCACCCAGCACTACTGGAGCCGGGTGCCCACGTGGCGCTGGGACGGAGCGACGGTGGACCAGATCGTCCCGCCCGCGTTCCCCATCCACCGGGCCGCGCGCGCGTGAGGCGCGCGCTCGGGGTGCCCCAGAACCCCTACACCGCTCCCTACGACGAGCTGAGGCTCCGCGCCCGATGAGCACGAGCACCATGACCAAGCGGCAGCGGGTGACCGCGGCGCTCCGGGGACAGGCGGTCGACCGCCCCCCGCTCGCGTTCTGGCTGCACAACTTCGCCACCGAGAACTCGGCCCGGGGCCTGGCCGACGAGACGTTGCGCCTCCACCGCGCGTTCGACTGGGACTTCCTCAAGCCCCAGTCACGCGCCCAGTGCTTCGCCGAGATGTGGGGCCTCACCTACGCCCCGTCGGGCGAGAAGGCGCGGCAGTACACCGTCACCCACGCGCCGCTCGCGACCGCCGACGACCTCGCGCGGCTCCCGGTGGCGGATCCCGGCTCGGGCGCCCTCGGTGAGCAGCTCGAGGCCCTGCGGCTGATCCGGGCCGCGGTCGGTCCCGACGTGCCGATCATCTGGACGGTGTTCGCGCCGCCCATGATCCTGCCGATGCTGGTGCGCGGGGGTCGCGAGCAGGCCCTGGGGTTCCTCCGCGAGGCCCCCCGCGAGACCGCGCGCGCCTTCGACGTGATGGCGGACACGCTCGCCGAGTACGCGCGGCGCTGCCTGGCCGCCGGTGCCGACGGCCTCTTCTACGCGACCAACGTGGCGACGCGCGCGCTCATGACCGCGGAGGAGTGCCGCCGCTGGCAGCGGCCGTGGGACCTGCGCATTCTGGAGGCGGTCGAGGGCGCTCCGTTCAACCTGCTCCACGTCTGCGGGGCCGGCATCCACCTGGATGAGTTCGCGGACTACCCGGTCACCGCGCTCTCGTTCGCCACGATGCCCGGCAACCCGACGCTCGCGGCCGCGCACGCGGCGACGGGACGCGCGGTGGTGGGCGGGCTGCCGGCCAAGCCCGAGATCGCCGGCATGACCGAGGCCGTCCTCGTCGAGCGCGCGGCGTCGGCGAGGCGGGAGATGCAGGACCGGTGGCTCCTCCTCGGGCCGGACTGCTCGATCAATCCGGACACCCCGGAGCGCCTCCTCCACGCGGTGGGCGCCGCGGCGCGGCAGGCCGCGGCCTAGGGGGCTGGAAGGGCCCGTAACGCTGTGGTAGCATCCCGCCCACACCATCTCCTTTCCAGGAGGCGGGCATGGCGCTCGACATCGGCAAGATTCGCAACGTTGCGTTCGTCGGCCATGGCGGGGTGGGCAAGACGTCCCTCGTCGAAGCCCTCCTGCACGCCTGCGGGGCCACCACGCGGCTGGGCAAGGTCGACGACGGTACCACCACCACCGACTTCGACCCCGACGAGATCAAGCGCAAGATCTCGCTCAACACCGCGGCGGCCTTCTGCGACCACAAGGGCCATCGCCTCAACCTGATCGACACCCCCGGGTACGGCGACTTCGTGGCCGACGCCCGCGCGGGGTTGCGGGTGGCCGGCGCGGCGATCGTGGTGGTGGACGCGGTGGCGGGCGTGCAGGTGCAGACCGAGAAGGTCTGGAAGTTCGCCAACGAGTACAACCTGCCGCGCGCGATCGTGATCAACCGACTCGACCGCGAGCGCGCCGACTTCCACCGCACGCTCGAGGCGCTGCAGAAGCGGCTGAAGGGTCGGCTGGTGCCGCTGCAGCTGCCGATCGGCAGCGAGGCCGGCTTCCGCGGGGTGATGGACCTGATCACGATGCGCGCCCTCGTCCACGCCGACGGCCGGACGAAGGACGCCGAGGTCCCGGCCGACCTGGAGGAGAGCGCCCGGGCCTACCGGGAGAAGCTCACCGAGGCCGCGGCGGAGACCGACGACGACCTGCTCGCCAAGTATCTGGAGGAAGGCGCCATCGGCGAGGAGGAGATGCTCGGCGCCCTGCGCCGCGCCATCATGTCGGGCGGCGTGGTGCCGGTGCTCTGCGCCGCCGCGACGCGCGGCATCGGGGTGGGGTCGCTGCTCGACCTCATCGTGAAGGAGTTCCCGTCGCCCGCCGACCAGGGGGACGTGGAGGGGGCGGACCCGCGGACCAAGGCCGCCGTCAAGCG
>DATGBR010000172.1:0-14004 GCA_035312605.1 Candidatus Methylomirabilota bacterium | reverse complement strand
CGGAAGAGGAGCAGCCGGCTGCGGGCGCCCGCGATCTGGTACGAGACGCGGCCGGGGGCGATCCCGGTGACCGTGAAGACCGCCCCGTACCGGTCGGCGGTGGCGCCGGGAGTAGGATGCGCCAGGGTCACCACCTCGGTGCGGGTCGGCAGGCGGAGCTGGACCCGACCGGTCAGGCTCTGCAGGGCCTTCGGATCGGCGCCCGCGATGAGCCGCACCGCCTTTGTGGCCTTGAGCCGCTTGCCCCCCGTCGACTTGAAGGAGGCCGGCTGGTTGTTCCGCTCCCGCCCGCACGCCTCGGGGCGCAGCAGCTCCTGGCCGCCGGTCGACTTCACGCTGTCGACGAACAGGCGCACGCGGTCGTCGCTCGCACCCACGTTGGGCACCTCGTTGGCGAAGCCTTCCACCACCGCTTCCAGCCCGGCCGTCGGCTCCGCGCCCAGGCGCAGCTCGCCGAGCCTCACCCCGAACGGGCCCTGGATCTGGTCCACCTCCTCGGCGAACTGGGCCTGCGGATCGTAGGCGGGCAGCGCGGCCAGGGTCACCGCGGGCAGGAACGCGACCGGCTCGGTGTCGATCCGCTCGGTCGGTGGCTCCCCGCTCGGCGGGTTGACGCGGACGCCGAGCCCGCCGAAGGCGGCGGCCAGCAGCTCGTCGATCACCCGCTGCGAATTGGCGGCGAGCGTGCGGTCGACCGTGAACTCGACCGTGCTGCGCGCGCCCGCGGTCTGCACCCGAATGCTGTCGTAGAGTTTGGCCACGCTCGGCATCGACTCCTTCCACCGGTCGCGCGACGCGTTCACCGCCTGCTCCCAGGCCCGGATCTTCTCCGCTCCGCGCGCCGCGTCCTTGGCGTCGACGACGATGCGCAGGACACCCTGGGGCGGCACCGTCTTCACGCCGAGGCCCAGGTAGACCCGGCCGAACGCGGTGGCCTCGCCGGCCAGGGCCTTGGCCCCGCCCTTCACGAAGGGCTGGGTCGCGCCACTCTCGAGCCGCTCGAGCCCCGGGATGCCCACGCTCGCCACATCGTCGCGCGCGAGGCCACGCCACCACGCGAGCCTCTCGGGCGTGTCGGCGGGCGCGCTGGTCAGGCGGGCGATCAGCGTCGGCTGGGAGATCGGGTCGGCCATCACGATCCACTCCCGGTTCACCGTCACCACCCAGCTCGCCCCGGGCTGGCAGGTGGCGGGATCGATCCGGATCACGTCGAACGAGGCCGGGCCCGGGCCGGGGCGCGGCGCCGCCGCGAGCTCGCGGGCGAGGTAGGCGTTGACCGCGGCGGGGTTGAAGCGGCCGATCAGGATCGCGGCGTGCCGGGAGCCGGCGGCGTCGGCCGGATAGAGGGCGTAGAGCGCGTGATCGACGTCGTGCCGAGGATCCACGCCCGCCGCCCGGAGATGGTCGAGCAGGGAGCGGTCCGCCACCGCGGGCGGCGGCGTGGCCGCGACCGGGGTGACGCGCAGCGAGCCGAGGAGCCACTTCTCGAGGAAGACCGCCTGCTTGACGTTGATCCCGGCCAGCAGCAGGAGGTCGTCGGTGGCGAGCGCCCGCTCCGCGACCGCGGTCACCTCGGAGGGCCGGAGCAGCGGGCGGGCCACGAAGAAGTAGAGGCCGGCCCCGAGCACCACCAGGACCGCGACCACCGCGGCCAGCACCTTCTTCATGCGCCGATGGTACGGGAGCGACTTCGTGGGACCGCAGCGATTTGTTGCCGGGGAGGAGGCCTAGCCCCGCTTCCTCCGGGCCACCCCGGTCCGCACCGCCGCGTCGGCCACCGCGGAGGCCACCGCGGGCACCACGCGCGCGTCGAACATCGAGGGGGTGATGTACTCCTCGCCGAGCTCGCTGTCGCTCACGATGCTGGCCAGCGCGTGCGCGGCGGCCAGCTTCATCTCGTCGTTGACCCGGCGCGCCCGCACGTCGAACAGGCCCTTGAAGAAGCCCGGGAAGCCGCACGAGTTGTTGATCTGGTTCGGGTAGTCCGACCGGCCGGTGGCCATGACCTTCACGTACTTCCCGGCCTCCTCCGGCATGATCTCGGGAGTGGGATTCGCCATCGCGAAGATGATGGCGTCGCGGTGCATCGCCCCGAGATCGTCCACCTTCACCACCCCCGGGCCGCTCAGCCCGATGAACACGTCGGCCCCCACCATCGCCTCGCGCACCGCCCCGCGGATGCCCTCCGCGTTGGTGTGCTCCGCGAACCACGTCTTCATCGGGTTCATGTTCTCGGTCCGGCCCCGGTAGAGCGCGCCGGCCCGGTCGCAGGCGATGATGTTGCGCGCGCCCTCCAGCATCAGGAGCTTGGCGGTGGCGATCGCGCTCGCCCCCGCCCCGGTGAAGACGATCTTCACCTCGTTGAGCTTCTTGTTGACGACCTTCAGCGCGTTGAGGAGCGCGGCGAGGGTCACCACCGCGGTGCCGTGCTGGTCGTCGTGGAAGACCGGGATGTCGAGGTCGCGCTGCAGGCGCTCCTCGATCTCGAAGCACCGCGGCGCCGAGATGTCCTCGAGATTGATCCCGCCGAAGACGGGCGAGATCGCCTTCACGGTGCGCACGATCTCGTCCACGTCCTTGGTCGCGAGCGCGATCGGGAACGCGTCGACGCCCGCGAAGGACTTGAAGATGAGGCACTTGCCTTCCATGACCGGGAGCGCGGCCTCGGGCCCGATGTCGCCCAGGCCCAGCACCGCGGAGCCGTCGGTGACGACGGCCACCGTGTGCTGCTTGATCGTCAGGTTGTAGACCTTCTCGGGGTCGTCGTGGATGGCCATGCACACCCGCGCTACCCCGGGGGTGTAGGCCATCGAGAGGTCGTCGCGGGTCTTGACCGTCACCCGGCCGTTGACCTCGATCTTGCCGCCCAAGTGCATGAGGAAGGTGCGGTCGGACACGTTCACCACCGTCACCCCGGCCACCCCGCGCAGCCGATCGACGATGGCCTGGCCGTGGGCCTCGTCGGAGGCCTTGAACGCGATGTCGCGGGTCATCTCCTTCTGGCCCGCCTCCACCAGGTCCACCCCCCCGATGTCGCCGCCCGCCTCGCCGATGGCCGAGGTCGCCTTGCCGAGCATGCCGGGCTGGTTGGCGATGCGAAGGCGGACGGTGAGGCTGTAGCTTGCGACCGGGGTGTTCTTGCTCATGGTGTGGCGGGCCTCCTTGCCGTGGTGGTGCGCACCTGGAACCTTTGGGAACGGCCGCGCAGCGCGTCACGGCCGGCCGGGGTCACGGGGTGACCAAGGATAGTCGACGCACGCCGCGGAAGGCAAGCGCTCCCCTTCCGTACTAGACTGCCCGCACGATGAAGACACGCAAGATCCGCAAGGAGCTGGCCCGCCTGGCCGAGCGATACGACGTGCGGAAAGGCCACAAGTTCCGCCTCGAGGAGGTGGATCCGGCCGACACGAGCGGGATCAAGTCGGAGGCCGACGCGCTCAAACTCCTCTCGCGGAGCACCGAGATGCTGAGCCACATGCAGGAGACGCTCTACGCCCAGGACCGGTGGGCCCTCCTGCTGATCTTCCAGGGCATGGACGCGGCGGGCAAGGACGGCGCGATCAAGCACGTCATGTCCGGGGTCAATCCGCAGGGTTGCGACGTGCGCTCTTTCAAGGCGCCGAGCCACGAGGAGCTCGACCACGACTTCCTCTGGCGGGCCCACAAGGCGTGCCCGGAGCGCGGGCGGATCGGGATCTTCAACCGCTCCTACTACGAGGAAGTGCTGGTGGTCCGGGTTCACGGGGAGCTGCTCGCGGCCGAGCGGTTGCCGGAGCCGCTCATGAGCAAGCACATCTGGGACGAGCGCTACGAGGACATCAACGCCCACGAGCGGTACCTCACCCGGAACGGGGTAGTGATCCGCAAGTTCTTCCTGCACCTCTCCAAGGAGGAGCAGCGCAAGCGCTTCCTGGCCCGGCTGGACGACCCGTCCAAGAACTGGAAGTTCTCGCTCGGCGACATCCAGGAGCGGAAATTCTGGTCCGACTACCAGGACGCCTACGAGGAGATGGTCCGCCAGACCGCGACCAAGCACGCCCCGTGGTACGTGGTGCCGGCGGACCACAAGTGGTACACGCGGCTGGTGGTGGCGGCGGCCATCGTCGAAACGCTCGCCGGGCTCGACCTCGCGTTCCCCGAACAGGATCGAGCGAAGCGGAAAGAACTGGAGAAGGTCCGGGAGGCACTCCTCAAGTCTTGAGGAAGGCCCCCACCACGCGGGCGGTCGCCTCCGGCTGCTCGAGGTGCGGCGCGTGGCCGGCCCCCGGCACCACCTCGATCCGCGCATCGTGGAGGCGCCCCGCGAACTCCTTGGCGTAGGCCCGCGGCACCAGGCGATCGGCCTCGCCCCACACCAGCAGGGCCGGCGCGCCGACGCGGTGGATGCGCTTCTTCAGGCCCTTGTCGGGGATCGGCCAGATGAACTTGCCGGTGGCCCCCATGGCCCAGGTCAACCGGGTGCGCGCGAGCGCCCCTTCCTCGGGGTCCTCGGGCACCGCGAACATCGCCCGCGCGGCGACGCCGTCGGGCTTGTCGAACACGTGGGCCGCCATCTCGGCCGGCCCCAGCAGCATCCAGTTCACGACCGGCGCCTCCTCGAGCCAGAGCCCGATGGGATCGAGGAGGGCGAGGCGGCGCACCCGCGCGGGACGCAGCGCGGCCACCTCGCACGCCATCATCGCGCCGAAGGAATGGCCGACCAGCATCAGCCCGTCGAGCTTCAGCGCCTCCAGCAGCTCGTCGTAGCAGAGGACGAGGTCCCAGAGGGTGTCGACCTGCTGGATCGCCTCCGGCTCGCCCGGCGAGGTCCCCGGGTGCTCGGGGGCGTAGACCGTGAACTGCTGGGCGAGGGCGTCGAGGAACGGGCCCCACGTGAGGCCCCACGGGCCGTGCAGGAACATGACCGCCGGGCCCGCGCCCTTCACGTGGACCCGGAAGGGCACGCGCCCCTGCCACACGCTGACGGTGCGCCCCTCACCTTGCAGCCCCTCACCTTGCAGCCCCTCACCCTGCCCTCTCCCCTGAGGGGAGAGGGAGCTGGGGGCGGTCATCGCGCCGCGCCGGCCGGCTGGCGCGCGCCGCGCAGGCTCTTCGGCCACCAGTGATTCTCCCAGCCCTTGTCGTCCCAGATGTCGCGCAGGCCGGGCAGCACCTCGCGCGCGAGCAGCTCGGTGTTCTTGAGCGTCAGCTCGTGCGGCATCGAGCCGATCTGGATCAGCAGCATCAGGTTGCCCACGTGCAGCCGCTTGATGACCTCTTCCACGAGGCGCTCGCGCACAGTCGCCGGGCTGCCCGCGATGACGTAGCCCTTGTTCACGAAGTCCTTGTAGCGGAGCGTCTTGGGATCCTCGGCCCGCCGCACCGGATTGCGATTGGCCGCGAGCAGGCTCCGGTAGTCCTGATTGCCCGGCGGGGCGAACCACTGCGGCGGCACGTGGAGGCACTTGTGGTAGAAGTACTCGACGTGCTTGCCGTAGTCGATCTCGGCCTGCGCGTCGGTCTCCGACACCGCGACCAGCTGCAGGAACCCCGCCCGGTACGGATTGCGCTCGAGCCCTTTCTTGTCCACCACGTCCCAGTAGCCGTCCATCATGGTGGAGGCCGCGCGCGCGCCCGCGTAGGAGAGGAAGCAGTAGCAGACGTTGTGGTCGGTGGCGAAGTCGAAGGTGCTGATGCTGCCCGATCCGGGCACCCACACCGGCGGGTGCGGCTCCTGGATGGGCCGGGGCCAGAGATTGACCTGGCCGAGCTGGAAGTACTTCCCGTTCCACGCGAAGATCTCCTTCGCCTGCCACGCCTTCAGCACCAGGTCGAACGCCTCGCGGTAGCGCTCGCGGTGCTCCATCGGCGTGATGCCGTAGGCGAGGTTGACGTCCATCGGGCTGCCGAGGGGCAGCCCCGCCACCAGGCGGCCCCCGCTGATGCAGTCGAGCATGCCGTACTCCTCGGCCACCCGGATGGGCGGCGAGGTCGTCGGCAGCGTCATGCCCATCTGGACGATGGCCACGTCGAGGCCGTTGGTCTGCTTGGCCAGCACGCTGCCCATCAGGTTGGGGCTCGGCATGAAGCCGTAGGCGTTCTGGTGATGCTCGTTGGTGCAGACCCCGTCGAAGCCGGCGCGCGCGGCGAACAGCAGCTCGTCGAGCGTCCAGTTGTAGTACTGCCCGACCCGGCGGGCGTCGGCCAGCTCGCCCCAGGGCGGGGTCACCCACACGCTCGGGTAGCGGCGCTCGAAATCCGGGGGCAGCTCACGATGCGGCATCAGGTGGAACGCGCTGACTTTCATGACCGAGGCTCTCCCTTCCCGATCGGATGATGCGAGCATAAGCGACGCGGCCCGGGCGCTCAAGTTGCGGGAAAAGCGGGCGGCGTCGGCTAGACTGCTGACGGGGTATACGGTCGCCGAGAACGCCGACAACGTGGAGACATCCGGCCCCCCGCCCACTCTGCTCGAGCTGATGTCGTCGCTGGTGACGGCATGGCGGAATCTGGCCGCCTACCCGCCCGGCCATCCGGCGCGGGCCTCGGCCCTGGCCACCGCCCACACCCGGCTCCGCGCCTCCCTGGCCGTCGCGAGCCCGCTCGTCCTCGGGATCTCCCGCGACGCCCTGGTGAGCGGGGGCAAGAAGGTCGAGGCCTCGCACGTGCGCGCGTTCGCCCGGGCGCTCTACCGCCGCAACGGCGGCGTGCTCCGCTTCGAGGAGGACGTCGAGCCACGCGAGCTGGAGACCTTCCTCGCAATGCTGGGCGACACCGGCCCCGCCCGGGACCGGGCCCTGACCGTCGAGGAGCTGCGCGCGGCCGGCATCATCCACATCCACGTCTCCGCCATCGACTACAGCGCGCTGGTCACGACCTCCGACCTGGACGAGCCCGGCGGCGGCGATGGATCGCTCTGGGATGGGCTCCTCCAGACGCTGCTCGCCGGTCAGCCGGTGTTCGGCGGCGGGATGGCCCTCCCGCGCGAGCGCTATTCGGCGGAGACCATCGCCTCGCTCTTCCGCGGCGGCCCGGGGCCGGGCGGGTCCGGCCCGGGTGGACCCGGGAGCGGCGGCACGCCCGGTCCCGGCGGGGGGCCGGGGGCCGGCACGGGGAGCGGTGGCCCGATCGGCGGAGGGCCGGGAGGCGGCGGGCCGGGCGGGAGCGGCGGCGGCGGGTCGGGTGGGAGCGGGTCGACCGGCGGCGGCGGGCCGGGCAGCGGCGGCGGGCGCGGCATGGGGGCGCAGGCCTCCCCACCGGCCGGCGAGACCGGTGGCCGCGGCGGCCAGGGGGCCCGGCTCGGCCTCGCCGCCGCGCACACCCTCGCCGCCGCGGTCGCGGCCAGGCTCGCGAGCGCGGACGGCGATCAGCGGGAGTCGCTGGCGCCGCAGATCATCCAGCTGATCCGGGCCCTGCCCGGCGAGGTGCGCGAGCCGGTGCTGGCCGCCGCGCTCCGGGTCCTCGCGACCGACGACGGGGCGAGCGCGCATCTCGCGAGCCTCGCCGCCGCGCTGCCGCCCGCGGACGTGCTCCGTGGGCTCCGCCGCCTGGCCCAGGAGCAGGGTCAGCTCTCGAGCCACGCGCTCCGCATGGCGCAGGCGCTCGCCGAGGCGCACGAGGACCTGCCGCCGACCGAGGGCCTGCCCGAGCCGCCGGCCGACTTCGCGGCGATGGCCGCGCTCTTCCGGGAGGAGGACGTCGACCGCTACAACCCGGAGGACCACCGAGCTCTCCTCGCCCAAAAACCGACGCTGGACCTGGCGGCCATCGCGGTCGAGCTGGCCGCCGACCCGGACGCCTTCGGCCCGGACACCGAGAGCGACGACGCGATCGAGCGCCGCGTGGTGACGACCCTGCTCGACATGGCCGCGGTGTCCCCCGACGTGGTGCGCCCCCTGGTGCTGGGCCGCCTGCGCGACATCTTCGTGCGCGCGCTCCAGGCAAGCCGCTTCGCCCAGGCGATCTCCATGATCCGCGCCATCCGCGAGCTCGCCGCCGACCCGAGCCAGGCGGAGCGCCGGCGGGCGCTCGAGGAGTTCGTGGAGCACCTGGCCGACGCCCGGACCCTCGCCGCGCTGGTGGCCGCGAGCCGCCAGCCGGGCGGCCCGCCCTTCGTCCAGGTGCAGAGCCTGGTGCTGGCCCTCGGCGCCTCGGCGGCCCACGGCCTCCTCGAAGCGCTGGCCGCCGAGCCGGATCGGGCGCGGCGCCTCCGTCTGATCGAGCTGGCGGCCTCGCTCGGCCCCGCCATCGTCCCCGAGACCCGGCGCCTCCTCGCCGACCCGCGCTGGTACGTGGTGCGGAACATGGTGCTCCTGCTCCGTCGCGTCCACGACAAGTCGGCGATGAGCGAGATCCTGCGCTGCGCCGATCACCCGGACCTCCGCGTGCGGCTCGAGGCCATCCGCGCGCTCTTCGCCTTCGACACCAAGGTCCCGCGGGACCTGCTCGCGCGCACCATCAACCACGCGGATCCGCGCCTGGCCGAGGCCGCGGTGCTGCTGGCCGGCCAGCACGGGATCACCCAGGCCACCGATCTCCTCGTCGAGATCCTCCTCCGCTGGGACTTCCTCGGCCGCCGGCGGTCGCTCCGGCTCAAGGCCCTGCGCGCGCTGGCAGACCTGGCCGACCCCGCGGTGCTCCCGCGGCTCGATCGCTTCTTCCGCGAGCGGCCGTTTCCCCTCGTGGCCCTCGAGGAGCGGCGCGCCGCCTATCGCCTGCTCGGCTCCTACGACCAGGCCGCGCGCGCCCCCTACCTGGCGCGGGGTGAGAAGTCCCGCGACAGCCTGATCCGCGACATCTGCCGGGCCCTCGTCCGGGCGAGCGCGTCGAGATGAGCGAGCCCGCGCTTCCGGGCGCGCTGTCGGCGGTCGACCGGCTCGTGGTGAGCCTCGTCGCCGGGATCAACATGCGCGCGCTCTACGGCTCCGAGCATCCCGCGCTCTCGAGCCACGTCGATCGCATCCTGGAGGCGGTGGGCACGGCGTGCGAGGAGTATCAGAAGGAGGCGCTCACCTTCCTGGTGGTGGGCCAGGACCTCGTGGTGGAGAACCAGCCGCTGCGGACGGGCAGCCTCTACCATCAGCAGTTCATCCGGGCCCTGTCCCGGCGCAGCGTGGAGCGGCTGACCCTCGGGCGCGGTCTCGACGCGGAGGAGTGCGTGCGGTTCCTCACCCCGATGGCCCGGGGCGGCACGCCGGTCTCGACGCGCCACATCGTGGTGGGCCGCGTGGAGCTGCAGGCCTCTCCCCTCGAGGGGCCCGGCCCGGGCGCCGGCGGGGGCGCGGACGCGGGGGCGGGCGGCGGCCCCGGAGGCGGGGGCGAAGACTCGGTGATCGAGGCGCTCACCTCGCCGAGCGTGGACGGCGCGCGCGACGCCTTCACCGAGTTCCGCACCGACCGCCGCGGCGGCCTCGTTCGCCTGGAGCAGGTGGTGTGGAGCCTCATGGACGCCCTCCAGCGCGCCACCCGGGAGATCCTGCCCCTGGCCCCGCTCAAGACGCACGACGACTACACCTTCGTGCACTCGGTGAACGTGTCGCTCCTCAGCCTGGCCCAGGCGCGCTCCTTCGGCATCGAGGGCGCGCGCCTGCATGCCATCGGGCTCGCCGCGTTCCTGCACGACATCGGCAAGCTCAAGATCCCGCTCGAGGTGCTGAACAAGCCGGGCAAGCTCGAGGGGGAGGAGTGGCGCGTCATGATGGGCCACGCCCAGGAAGGGGCGACCCATCTCTGCGGCGTGGAGGGCGCTCCTCCGCTCGCGATCCTGGTGGCCTACGAGCACCACATGCGCTACGACGGCCAGGCGAACTACCCGGTGCCGCGCGTGGGGCGCAGGCCCACCCTGGCGAGCCAGCTGACCGCCATCTCCGACGTCTACGACGCGATCTGCACCACCCGTCCGTACGCGAAGGCGCGCTCGCGCGAGTTCGCGGTGAAGGTCCTCACCGAGCGCGTGGGCACCTTCCACAGCCCGGCCCTGGTGGCGAACTTCGTCCGCATGGTCGGGCTCCCCGCCGACCGGCCAACCACCCCCGAGGGCTCCGCCTGATGTTCGGCCGTCGGGCGCGCATCGGAGTCCTGGTTCCCCCGGGCAACCCCACCGTCGAGCCCGAGCTGTACCGCATGGCGCCGGACGGGGTCAGCGTGCACTTCGCGCGCCTGCAGGCGCCGCCCGCCGACGGGCCCGCGGGCGGCGCGGTCGGGATGGAGGAGCGCACCCGCGCCTACCGCGAGGGGCTCGACGCGCCGGCGGCCGCGCTCGGGCAGGTGCATCCGGCGGTGATCGTGCTCGCCCACACCGCGTCGAGCTACGCGCTCGGCGTGGGCCAGGAGCAGCCGCTGGTCGATCGACTGACGCGGCTCGGCGGCGCGCCCGCGCTCCTCGCCGCCCACGCGGTGCGGGACGCGCTCCGACACCTCCAGGTGACCCGACTCGCGCTCGGCACGCCGTACCCGGAGGCGATCAGCCGCCAGGGCCGCGCGTACTGGGAAGCGTCGGGCTTCCACATCGTCGGCTACCACCGGCTGGCCGACGTGACCGACATCTACGCCGAGAACGAGGAGCGCGCGTATCTCCTGGCCCGGCAGGCCGACGCGCCGGAGGCGCAGGCGGTGCTGCTGAGCGGGACCGGGCTGCCGACGGTGGCGGTGCTCGAGGCCCTCGAGCGCGACCTGGGCAAGCCGGTGATCAGCAGCAACCAGGCCTGCCTCTGGCGGGCGCTGCGGCTGGCCGGTGTGCGCGACGCGGTCTCCGGGTACGGCCGGCTGCTGCGCGAGGCCTGACCGCCCGCTCAGTCGTCGAGCAGCGGCCGCTGCGCGGCTTCGATCGACAGCAGCCGGCGCTTCGTCGACACGCCGCCCCGCGCCGAGAAGCCGCCCCACTTGCCGCCCGCCGCGAGCACCCGGTGACACGGGACCACGATCGCGAACGGGTTCTGGCCCAGCGCCTGCCCCACGTCGCGGGCCACGCCCGGATCGCCGAGGCGCTTCGCGATCTCGCCGTACGAGAGGGTGGCGCCCCACGGGATCGTGCGGGCAACCTCGTAGACGCGCCGGTTGAACTCGGGCAGCCCCTCCATGTCGAGCGGCACATCGTCGAGCGTCTTCGGCTCGCCGCGCAGGAGCGCGGTGATGTCGCCGATCGCGCGCCGCGCCTCGGGCGGCGGCGGCGCCTCGCCCGCGTCGGGGAAGCGGCGCAGCAGCCGCGCGCGGGTCGCGGGCGCGCTCCCCTCCGGGAGCTGCACGCCGACGATCCCGCGCGGGCCCCAGGCGATCCCGCACCAGCCGATCGCGGTGTCGAAGAGGGCGAAGCCGGTCATTGCCCTCGCCACTGGCGGATCTGCGCGGCGTGCTCGCGGTAGTGCCCCGCGCCCGCACCGTCGAACGGGTCGCGCGCGGCCCCGCCCGGAGCGAAGAGCGCCTCCGGCACCTGCGCCGCGGCGGCGATGAAGGCCCGGTGGGACGCCTCGAGCTCCGTCACCACGTCGGCCGGCTTCACGCCCGCCTTGCGGTCCACGAAGCGCGCGTTCCATGCGTCGAAGTCATCGTAGGTGCCCGCCGGGTAGCCCGCGTGGCCCTGCCCGATGCGCCCGAGGGCCGGGATCATCTCGTCGTGCCAGCCCGAGATGTGGATCAGGATCTCGCGCACACCCCAGCTCCCGAGCCAGACGCGACGCATCTCGTCGTCGCTCAGCCCCTCGATCGCTCCCCGCAGCTCGGTGAATGCCTGATCGGCGTCGTGCAACCGCGTGCTCTTCTCGCTCATGGGTCCCTCCCGGGTTGGTGGGTCTCGCTCTACGTGGGCTGAGACCCCGGTCGGGCGGGGTTGTGAAACGGCCGGTCAGCGGGTGGCGCGGGAGGTGGGGGCGCGGGCGGCGGCGCGGTCCGCCTGATCCAGCAGGACCGCGAGGCGGCCCAGCACCGCCTCCAGCTCGTCGCGCTCCGCGGCCAGCCGATCGTACTCGTCGCCGAGCTGCTTGACCTGCGTCTGCAGCTCGTGGATGCGGGCGAAATCGGAGCCGAGGTCGGAGCTCACGCCGGGCACTCCCTGCCGCTCGCTCTGCCGGGCCCGGCGGGTGGCGACCACGACCCCCAGCACCCCCGCCACCAGCAGGCCGACCGAGAGGACGAACAACCAGAGCACCGGGTCCATCAGCATGGCGAACAGTCTACCCCGACCCGGGTCCAGGAGCTTCGTTCCGCCTGGGGGGGCGTCGCCCGAGCCGGCCGGGCCGTCTCACGCGAGCAGGCGGACCAGCTCATCGGGTTGGCTCAGCATCGGGTAGTGCCCGGTGTCGAGCTCGGCGTAGGGCGCCTTGAGCCGCTCCGCGGTCCGGCGCTGATGGGCCTCGGGAGGGTTGCGGGCGCGCCGGCAGCGGATCACCGAGGCGGTCCACGCGCGATCCCAGAACGTGGTCAGCTCCATCGGGGCCTCGAGCGCCGCGATCGGGTGCGGCGTGTACCGCGCGAGCGCCCAGGCCCGGGTGGCCGGATCGAGGTCGGCGAACATGCGTCCCTCCGCGTCGGCCCGCGTGGGCGCGATGGTCACCGCGGTCGTGTCCCCGGGCGGGCGGCTCACGATGTCGGCGACCCGCTCGCCGGGCATGAGGGCCAGCGCGTCCACGAACACGAGCCGCGCGATGCGCTCGCCCGCCTGCTCGGCGGCCCGGCAGATGACCATGCCGCCGGAGCTGGTCCCGACCAGGACGACGTCGCCCAGGTCCTCGTAGAAGAGCAGCCGCGCGACTTCCTGGGCGTGGGTGCCGACCGTGATCCCGGGACGGACCTGGTCGTGCCGCTCGGCGCAGCCGTCGAGGGTCGGGGCGTGCACGAGGTGCCCGGCCCCACGGAGCCGCTCCACCACCGGCTTCCAGATCCAGCCGCCCTGGTACGCGCCGTGAACGAGCACGTAGGTCGCCATCGCGCTAGGCCTCCCCGCCGACGCGCACGCCGGCCAGCTGCTCGAGCACCTTGATCACCGCGGAGCCGTCCTCCTTGTTGAGCCCGGCCGCCCGCGCCATCTGGTAGACCTGCTGGGTCACGTTTGCGAGCAACACCGGCACCCCGAGCTGCTTGGCGAACGCGGTCTCGAGCTCCTGGTCCTTGAACGCGATGTCCACGGTGCCTCCCGGAGAGAAATCGCGCCGGAGGATTCGCGGCACGCTGGACTCGAACGCCCAGCTGTTGCCGGTGCTGACCCGCACCACGTCGTGGATCGCCCGGGGGTCGAGCCCCGCCTTCACGCCGAGCACGAGCGCCTCGGCCACCGCGACCGTGTTCACCTGGATCAGCATGTTGTTCACGAGCTTCATCGCGAGCCCCTGGCCGAGCGCGCCCATGTGGAAGACGCGCGCCCCCATCGCCCGGAAGAGGTCCTGGCACGCGGCGACCGTCTCCGCCGCGCCGCCGACGATGATCGACAGCTCGCCCGACGCCGCGCGCTCGGTGCCACCGCTGACCGGGGCGTCGAGCAGCGCGATCCCCCGCGCCGCGAGCCGCTCGCCGAGCCGGCGCACCGCCAGCGGATCGATGGTGCTCATGCAGATCACGGTGTGGCCGGGACGGGCGGTGTGGATGATGCCGCGCTCGCCCGCGATGACGTCCTCGGCCTGTGCGGTGGTCTCCACCATGCAGATCGTCCGGTCGGCCCGGGCGCTCACGTCGGCGGCGGACCCGGCCACCACCGCGCCCCGCCCACGCCAGAGGGCGGCCTTCGCCGGATCGACGTCGTGCACCACCAGGGCGAAGCCATGGGCGAGGAGGTTCTGCGCCATCGGGCCGCCCATGGCCCCCAGCCCCACGAATCCGACGGTGCCTCCCATGTCGCGCGCCCTCCCGGCCCCTCTCTACTACGATCGCGACGGGTTGTCGATGCCCTCCGGCGCCCTGAAGTATCTACTCAAGATTGACCTCCTTTGCTTTGATAGGCAGCTGGGCGTCCAGCCTGTCCAAACCAAGGGGGGGCCATGATCAAGCTCAGCGACGTGAAGGTGCGGCCGCAGTATCGGACGCGGGTGCGGTATCGCC
>DATGBR010000171.1:0-2889 GCA_035312605.1 Candidatus Methylomirabilota bacterium | reverse complement strand
TGCTGGTGGACCGGCGGGGGGAAGGCGTCGACGGGCTGATCACCCGCGTCCAGGCCGCGGTCGAGAGCTATCCCTACGCGTCCAGCTACCGGACCTGGCCGGGGCCCAACAGCAACACGTTCACCGCCTACCTGGGGCGGGCCGTCCCCGAGCTACGCCTGGATCTGCCCGCCACCGCCATCGGCAAGGACTTCATCCCGGGCGGGCGGCCGGCGGCCATGGCCCCGTCGGGCACCGGCGTGCAGATCTCCCTCTTCGGCCTGCTGGGCGTGCTGGCCGGCGTGGACGAGGGGCTCGAGGTGAACGTGCTGAGCCTGACCTTCGGGGTGGACCTGAAGCGGCCGGCGCTCAAGCTGCCGGTGGTAGGCCGCCTGGGCTTCAGCCAGCGGCCGCCACCCCCGGCCCCCGAGTGATCGTCTCCCAGCCCGCCTCGGCCAGCGGCCGCGCCCGCTCCCCGCGGGCGCGGGCATTGACGTCGTTGGCGGTGCCCGCGATCACCCTGCCCATGATGCCCTGGGCGATGGCGGCCAGCCGGAACATCGCGAAGGCCAGGTAGAACTCCCAGTCCGGGATGCCCGAGCGGGCGGTGCGCCGGCAATAGGCGGCGACGTACTCGGCCTCGGAGGGCAGGCCCATCTCGGCGAGCGGCGCGCCCAGCACCCCGCCGAGCGTGCTGGGTCCGAGACGGTACGGCATGCAGTTGTAGGCCAGGTCCGCGAGTGGACTCCCGAGAGTGGAGAGCTCCCAGTCGAGCACCGCCACCACCCGGGGCTCGGTCGGGTGCAGGATCAGGTTGCCGGGCCGGAAGTCGCCGTGGACGACGGTGGGCCGCTCGTCGGCGGGCACGTGCGCGGGCAGCCAGGCGATGAGCTGCTCCATGGCCTCGATGCGCTCGGTCTCGGAGGCGCGGTACTGCGTGGTCCAGCGGTGGATCTGCCGCGCGAAGTACGAGCCCGGCCGGCCGTAGTCGGCGAGCCCGGTCGCCTCGAGGTCCACCCGGTGCAGCGTCGCGAGCACCTCGTTCATCGAGTCGTAGATGGTGGCGCGGTCCGACGAGCTCATCCCGGGCAGGAGCGGGTCCGCGACCACGCGCCCGCGCACCCACTCCATGATGAAGAACGCGGTGCCGATCACCGCGTCGTCCTCGCAGAGCGCGTAGGTGCGCGGCACCGGCACCCGGGTCGACGCGAGCGCGGTGATGATGCGGTACTCGCGATCCACCGCGTGCGCGGAGGGCAGCAGCTTGCCGGGCGGCTTGCGACGCAGGACGTACTCGCCCCCCGGAGACGAGAGACGGTAGGTCGGGTTCGACTGGCCACCCTGGAACTGGGTCACGGTGACCGGCCCCTTGAAGCCTAGGACGTGCCCGGCCATGTAGCGCTCGAGCGCGGCCACGTCGAAGCGGTGGGTCTCGCGGACCGGAATGGTGTCGGTGGTGGAGCTGACCTCGGCGACGTTGCTCGCGGTGCGATCCGTGGTCATGGGCGACGGGTTCAGATTATGCCGTAAGTTTGCCCTCGCGTCACTCCACCACGTAATCCGCCCGCAGCAGCAGTGACGGCGGGATCGTGAGCCCGAGCGAGCGGGCGGTCCGGAGGTTTATGACCAGCTCGAACGCGGTGGGCTCCTCGACCGGGAGGTCGGCCGGCTTCGCGCCCCGGAAGATCTTGTGCGCGAAGCCGGCCGCGCGGCGATACATCTCGGGGTAGTTCACCCCGTAGGCGACCAGCCCGCGCGCGAACTCGGTGGACGCGTACATCGCGGGCAGCCGGTGCTTGGCCGCGAGGTCGACGATGATCCACTGATTCGCCTGGGTGAGCGTGTCGAGCCCGACGATCATCGCGTCCGCGCGTAGCCGGACCGCGGTGGTGAACGCGGGCTCGAGGTCCTCGACCTTTCGCACGTCGAGCAGCAGGGGCTCGATGTCGATCGACCGGGCCGCCTTCTCGATCTCCCGCCACTGGGACGGCAGCGCGGGGTTGCTCATGTTGAGGAGAGCCGCGAGACGGGTCGCGCGCGGGACCAGCTCGCGCAGCAGCTGCACCCGCTTCGGGTAGATCTGGGTCACCGCCGCGCTCAGCCCGGTGACGTTTCCGCCCGGATGGGCGAGGCTGTCGACGAGGCGCTGGCCCACCGGATCGCCGACGCCGATGATCACCACCGGAATCGCGCCCGCTCCGCTCTTGGCCGCGAGCGCCGCCGGCGTGCCTCTCGTCACGATGAGGTCCACCTTGAGGCGCGCCAGCTCGCTCACCAGCCCCGGGCAGCGCTGATCCTGGCCCTCGGCCGATCGGTACTCGATGACGAAGTGCTCGCCTTCGACGTAGCCCAGGTCGCGCAGCCCGTGCCGGAAGCTCTGCACGTTGACCGCATTGACCGCGATCGAGGTCCGCTCGATCATGCCGATACGAAAGAACCGGTCCGGCTGCTGGGCCCGGGCCGCGAGCGGCGCCAGGAAACCGGCGCCGACCAGCCCGCCGAGGAATGCCCGTCGGCTGACCGTCGCCGTCGCCGCGCGCGCGAGATCCCGCTCGATCATGGCTCCCTCCTTTTCGTGATGATTGGCTGCCTAGCCCGGCGGCTGCCGCGGGGATCGAAGGCAAGCGTGGTGCCACCGGCGCTACATCGAAAATGCACTCGGTTGCAGACCGGCGCCGAGCGGGGATTCGGGCAAAGAGGGCGCCTCGTGGGCGTTGTGCCCGAGCGGGCTGCGCCTCGCGCGATGGTGCGCTTACTGGGTGCGAGTGACGAGGGGCGTGCGCCGCGGGCGCTACACCGCGGGCGCGGACGGCGCGTCGCGCGGCGGCAGTGGGTCGGCGCGATCGTGGCGCTGCCGCCACGCGAGGGTGAGCGTGGTGATGAGCAGCAGGCCCATCGTCCCGCCCACCG
>DATGBR010000170.1:0-23606 GCA_035312605.1 Candidatus Methylomirabilota bacterium | reverse complement strand
TCCGAGCACGAACCGATCCGCCCCGGACTTGAAGGGGGCGCCCCGGAGTGTGCGGCAGACGATCTCGCGCCACTCCTTCGGGGAGAGCCCGCCGGCCGGCCTCGTCTCAGCTCTCGACGAGGCACCGCCGGCCAGACCCCTGGGGTGGTAAAACGCGCGCGGTCAATCCGACCCGTCGCGTAGCTGCTCGACGAGTCCCGGTTGCGTGTCGCCTACCGCGCGCGGCGCGAGGCCTTCGGGAGCGGCGGCTTCTTGCGCTTGGCCTGCTCCGCCTTCGCGCGGGCCTTCACGTCGGCTTCCTGCTTCCCACGCTCCCGGAGCTTGGCGAAGTGCGCTTCGCGGAGGGCGTCAACCTTCTGCAGAACGGCGAGCATCCTGGGGCTGATGGCCATGCGTGCCTGATCCTTCCCTTGCGTATTCTCGGTGGGGTGTCGGCGCCGCTGCCGAGGGTTGGATTGTACCATAGCGGCACAAGGTTAGGCGCGGTTAACGAAGCCCCGTGGCGCGTTGACAAAATGGTGCCGTCTGGCGCACCCTTGACCTCCCATGCCCGAGTCTCTCCCCCCGCGGGTCGATCCGATCACGCTCGAGATCATCCGCGGCAGCCTGGCCTCCGCGATCCGGGACATGGAGCTCCTGATGGAGCGGTGTGCGATGTCGCCCTTCATCAAGGAGAAGAAAGACTACTTCGTCGGGATCTTCGACACCGAGGGCCGCATCGTGGCCTGTCACATCTCGGGCAGCGGGCCGGGCATGCTCCAGGCGATCATGAAGGTCTACCCGCTCGAGACGATGCGCCCGGGCGACGTCTACTGGTTCAACGACCCGTACATCTCCGACGGGGCGGTGCAGCACCACCAGGACATGGTCTTCGCGGTGCCGATCTTCCACGCGGGACGCCTGGTCGCGTTCTCCACCACCTTCGGCCACTACCAGGACATCGGGGGGCTGCGCGCGGGCTCGATCTCGCCGCACGCCACCGAGATCTACCACGAGGGCGTCCTCGTGCCGCCGGTGCGCATCGTCCGCGAGGGCCAGCTCAACGAGGAGGCCTACCGCATCTTCCTGCGCAACTCGCGGCTGCCGGACCTGGTGGAGGGAGACACCCGGGCGATGATGGCTTCGTGCCGCCTGGCCGAGACCCGCCTCGGCGAGCTGTGCGGCCGCTACGGGGTCGAGACGGTGCTGGCCGCGTTCGACGAGTGCATCGCCCAGACCGCGACGCGGGCTCGCGAGCTCTTCCTCGAGCTGATCCCGTCTGGACAGTGGCGCTTCCACGACTTCCTCGACAGCGACGGGGGCCCCGAGGCGCGGCCTTACCGGATCGACCTCACGCTCTCGCGTCAGGCCGACCACGTGCGTCTCGACGGCTCCCTCTCGGACGACCAGGCGCGGGGCCCGATCAACTTCACGACCAACGCGGGGCTGCTCCGGATCGCGTTCGGGCGCTATCTGCAATCCCTCGACGCGGACCTGGAGGTCAACGAGGGGCTGCTCGCGAACCTCGACGAGTGGATCGCCCGCGAGGGCAGCGTGCTCAAGCCGCGCTTCCCGGCCCCGCTCGGCATGCGGGCCAACACGCGCTTCCGGGTCATGTCCTGCATCTTCGGCACCCTGGCCCAGGCCAACGGCGGCCGCGTGCCCGCGGGCTCGCCGGTCTACGTGCTCTACTACTTCCGGGCCTGGGACGCGGCGCGGCAGCGGCCGATCCTGTGCATCGAGGGCCTGGGCGTAGGGCTGGGGGCGCGGCCCTTCGCCGACGGGGTCGACGTCATCTACTACATCGCGCAGGAGAACTACCCGGTCGAGTACGTGGAGCGCGATTTCCCCCTGCGGGTGGAGCGCTACGCGGTGCGGCCGGACTCCGGTGGGCCCGGCCTGCATCGCGGCGGCACCGGGGTGGTGCGCGACGTGCGGGTGCTGGCCGAGCGCGCGGAGCTGGCCACCCGCATGGAGAATACCGTGGTGGCGCCCTACGGCGTCGCGGGCGGCAGCGCGGGGCGGACCGGCCGCATCGTGCTGAATCCGGACACGCCGGAGGAGCGCGTGCTGCCGGCCCTGGGCGACGGCCTCGTGCTCAAGCGCGGCGACCTGCTCCGCTTCGAGACCTGCGGCGGCGGGGGCTGGGGAGACCCGCTCGCCCGCGAGCCGGAGCGGGTGCGTCAGGACGTGGCGCGCGGTTTCATCACCGCCCGTGGGGCGCGGAACGACTATGGGGTGGTGGTGGACGAGGCCACCCTCGAAGTAGACAAGACCGCCACCCAGGAGGAGCGGGCTCGCCGCGCCCGCGACCTCCCGCTCATCGACCGCGGTCCCGGCTTCGCGCAGGCGGAGGAGCGGTGGCGCGCCTTCCGCGCCGCGGACGCCTGAGGAGAGTCCCATGAAGAGCGTCGAGATCGACCGGAGCAAGCGACTCATCGACCAGCCCAAGACCGGCCACAACCGCTGGCATCCCGACGTCACCCCGATCCTCGAGGCCGACGAGGGGGAGGAGGTCGTGCTCGAGACCCGCGATGGCGTGGACGGACAGCTCGGGCCGTCGACCACCGCCGCGAGCATGGCCGGTATGGACGCGGGTGCGATCCACCCGATCACCGGGCCGGTGCTGGTGAAGGGAGCGCGCCCGGGCGATCTCCTCGAGATCGAGTTCGTCGACGTCCTGCCCCAGCCCCACGCCTTCACCGGCATCGTGCCGGGGCTCGGCTTCCTGCGCGACCTCTACACGGTGCCCTACCTGGTGCACTGGCAGATCGCCGACGGCTGGGCGACCTCCCGGGAGCTGCCTGGCGTGCGCATCCCGGGCGCCCCGTTCATGGGCGTGATCGGCCTCGCACCCTCGCGCGAGCAGGTGGCCGCGTGGGCCAAGCGCGAGCAGGCACTGCTGAGCCGCGGCGGCCTGGTGATGACGCCCGACCCCGCCGGCGCGGTGCCCGGCAAGGGCGCGGCGGCCACCGACGGCCTGCGCACGATCCCACCGCGCGAGAACGGCGGCAACATGGACGTCAAGCAGATCACCAAGGGGGCGACGCTCCAGCTCCCGGTGGCGGTCGAGGGCGCGCTGTTCTCGGTGGGCGACGGCCACTTCGCCCAGGGCGACGGCGAGGTGTGCGTGACCGCGGTCGAGATGGGGGCCACCGCGGTGGTGAAGTTCAAGGTGGTCAAGGGCGCGGGCAAGACGCTCGCCCGCGGCCCGCGCTTCCGTCATCGCGATTACTTCGCCCCGCCCGAGTGGGCCGCCCCGAAGCGCTTCCTGGCCGCCACTGGCATGCCCATCCGCGACGACGGGGTGAACGAGGGGGAGAACCTCACCCTCGCCTGCCGCAACGCGCTGCTCAACATGATCGAGCTGCTGCAGGAGCGGGGCTGGACGCGCGAGCAGGCCTACGTCATCTCGAGCGTGGCGGTAGATCTGAGAGTGAGCAACGTGGTCGACGTGCCCAACTACGTGGTCTCCGCGCTGATCCCGGAGGCCATCTTCACCCGCTAGGGCTCAGACCTGCGCGGACCCGAGGGAGCCGCGCAGGCGCGGGTCGAGCCAGTCGCGCAGGTGGTCGCCGAGCAGGTTCACCGCGAGCACGGTGACGAAGATGGCGAGGCCGGGGAAGGCGGTGAGCCACCACGCGGTCCGGAGATAGAGCCGGCCCCCGTTGAGCATGCGCCCCCACGTCACCACGCTCGGCTCCACGCCCAAGCCGAGGAACGAGAGCGTGGCCTCGAGCACGATCATGTTGGCCACCGCGAAGACCGCCACCACGATCACGGGGGAGATCACGTTGGGCAGCACGTGCCGGGCCATGATGCGCGCGTCGCCCGCGCCGTTGGCCCGCGCGGCCTGCACGAAGTCGCGCGTCTTCACCGCCAGGGTCTCGCCGCGCACCAGGCGGGCGTAGAGGGTCCAGCCGGTCACGCTCAGGGTGAGGATCACGTTGGGGAGGCCGGGGCCGAGCACCGCCACCACCGCGATCGCGAGCAGGATCGTCGGGATGGCGAGCTGGATGTCGGTGACGTGCATCAGCACCGAGTCGACGCGCCGGCCCGAGTAGCCCGCCACCAGGCCGACCAGCACCCCGAGGGGGCAGGAGAGGCCCACCGCGATCACCCCGACCAGGAGCGAGATCCGCGCGCCGTAGATCAGTCGGCTCAGGATGTCGCGGCCGACCTCGTCGGTGCCGAGCACGTGGGCGGCCGGATCGGGGGGCTGCAGGCGCTTCAGGATGTCCTGCTCGTTGGGGCCGTAGGGAGCCAGGCGCTCCGCGAAGACCGCGGAGATCAGGATGACGCCGAGGGCGACGGCGGAGAGCCAGAACGCGAGGTCGCGGCGCATCAGGCGGCCTCGGTGCGGATGCGGGGGTCGAGCGCGGCGTAGGCCAGGTCCACCAGGAGATTCACCGCGACGAAGATCAGCGAGACCACCAGCACCACGCCCTGCACCACCGGGAAGTCGCGGTTGAAGATCGCCTCCACCACCAGGCGGCCGATGCCCGGCCACGCGAAGATGGTCTCGGTCACCACCGCGCCGCCCAGGAGCTGGGCGAACTGCAAACCGAGCAGGGTGACGATCGGGATCGCCGCGTTCTTCAGCGCGTGCCCGGCGAGCACCCGGACCTCGCCCACGCCCTTGGCGCGCGCGGTACGCACGTAGTCCTGGCCCAGGACCTCCAGCATGCTCCCGCGCACCAGGCGGGCCAGGCGGCCCAGGATCACGGTCGACAGGCTCACCGCGGGCAGGACCAGGTGGGCCAGCGATCCGCGGCCGAAGACGGGAAACCATCGCAGGTACACGCCGAAGAACGCGATCAGCAGCAGGGCGAGCCAGAAGATCGGGACGGCCTGGCCGGCGACCGCGCCCACCATAGCGAGCCGGTCCAGCGCCGAGCCGCGCTTGACCGCGGAGACGATGCCGGCCGGGATCGCGATCGCCACCGCGATCAGGAGCGCGGCCACCGTCAGCTCGACGGTGGCGGGCAGCCGGTCCCGGATCAGCGCGGCCACCGGCAGGCTGCTGCGCAGGGAGACGCCGAGGTCGCCGCGAGCGGCCCGCGCCACGTAGTCGGTGAACTGCGCGTGCAGCGGGCGATCGAAGCCGAGCTCGTGGCGGGTGGTGGCGATCACGTCGGCGGGCGCGTCGCTCGAGACCATCAGGAGCACCGGGTCACCCGACAGGTGAACCAGCCCGAAGACCACGAGCGAGACCCCGACCGCCACGACGGCGGCGTGGCGGAGCCGGCGCAGGAGGAAGGGAAGCGCTTCAGGCCTCCACGTAGGCGTCGCGCATCCAGAGCACGTTGTCGGGGCGCATCTTGAATCCCTTCACCTTCCGGGAGACGCCGAAGAGCTCGTCGAGCTGCCAGAGGAAGAGCCACACCGCTTCGTCGTGCAGGCCGGTGAGCGCCTTGGCCCCCAGTTCCTTGCGCTTCCTGGGATCGAAGGTGCGCTCGTACTCCTCGATGGTCTTGAGCAGATCGCCGGAGGCGTCGAAGTAGCGGAAGGTCTGGAAGTCGGGCTTGAAGCGCTGCACGGTGTACGACGCGTCCCAGGTGCCGTTGATGAACGCGTAGTAGAAGCAGTCCTTGTGGGCGCCCGCGGCGGAGCGCTTGTTGAACTCGGCCCACTCGAGCACCTGCACCTTGGTCCTCACCCCGATCTTGTCCCAGTAGCCCGCGATGACCTGCGCGGTTTCCTCGGCGAGCACCCAGCGGCCGATCGACTGCCACATGGTGAGCTCGAACCCCTGGCCGAAGCCCGCCTCCGCGAGCAGCGCCTTGGCCCGCGCGGGATCGTACGGGTAGGCGCCCGGGTCGACGGTGTTGGCCACGTTCTTCCCGGTGACCGTGTTCAGGAACTGGCCGCGCCCGGAGTAGAGGCCCTTCAAGATCGCGGCGCGGTCCACCGCCATGTTGAGCGCCTGGCGCACCTTGCGGTCCTTGAGCGGCGCGGACTCGCGGGCGTTGAGCAGGACGCCGTGGGTGAGCGAGGAGAGCTCGGAGTACACCCGCAGGTTCGAGTCGGCTTCCACGGTGGGGGCGAGCGGGATGGGGAGGTTCAGCATCACGTCCACGTCGCCGCGCTGGAGCGCGGCCAGCCGGGTGGCCGAGTCCGGGATGACCTGGATCACGATCTTCTGGGCGGGCGGCTTCGGCCCCCAGTAGCCCGGGTTCGCCTCGACGACGACCCGGTCGCCCACCACGTGCTCGACGAAGCGGAAGGGCCCGGTGCCGATGAAGCGGTCGGTGACGAACTTCTCCCGGTACTCGGCCAGGCCCCGGGCCGGCGCGATGTTCATGGACTCGGCGGCGAGGCGGCTCGGCACCATCGGGTCCGGCACCCTGGTGACGATCTTCACGGTGTACGGATCGACGATGACGATCTCCTGACCGAACGACGGGGGCCAGGTGAGCTTGGCCAGGGTGTTGAGCTTCGAGTTGATGGCGCGCTCGATGGTGAACTTCACCGAGGCGGCGGTGAAGTCTTCCCCGTTGTGGAACTTGACGCCCCGGCGGAGCTTCACTTCCCAGGTATTCGGGTTGAGGTTCTTCACCGATTCCGCGAGCAGCGGCTTGATCTCCATGGTCTGGGGATCGCGCGTGAGCAGACCCTCGCCCATCAGGCCGATGATCGAGCCGCTCAGCACCGAGCGGAACTGGTGCGGATCGATCGTCTCCGGCGTCGACGGGTAGCCGACGGTGAGCGTGGGCTTCTTGCCCTGGGCGCGCGCGGCCACCGGGTGGAGGGCGGCGAGCGCGGCGGCGGCGCCGGCTTGCCTGAAGAGATCACGGCGGGTCGGCATCGGGTCGAATCCTCCTGGGAGTCGAGAGCTGGCGGGGGGATTTTACCTCATGCGCCATGCTAATGTGCCCGCCATGGCCCGACTGGACGAGAAGGTGGCGGTGGTGACGGGCGCGGCCCACGGACTGGGCCGCGCGATCGCCGAGCGCCTGGCCGGCGAGGGCGCCACCGTGGTGCTGGGCGACGTGGACGCGGCCGCGCTCGAGCAGACGGTCGCCCGGATCGTGAGCGACGGCGGTCGGGCGGTCGGCGTGGTGGGCGACGTCACCGAGGAGGAGCCGGCCGCGCGCCTGATCGCCGCCGCGGTCGAGCGCGGCGGGCGCCTCGACATCCTGGTCAACAACGTCGGCGGCAGCCGCAACGCGCGCATCTGGGAGATGACGGTGGCGGACTGGGACTTCACCCTGCGGCTCAACCTGCGCTCGACCTTTCTCTGCACCCGCGCCGCGGTGCCGCACATGATGAAGCGGCGCTACGGCCGCATCGTCTGCATCTCGTCGGGCGCCCGCGAGGGCACCCCGTGGACCGCCTACTACCAGGGCGGCTCCGCCTACTCGGCGGCCAAGGCCGGCGTGCACGGCTTCATCCGCGACGTCGCGCTCGAGCTGGCCGAGCACGGCATCAACGTCAACGCGGTGGCGCCGGGCCCCATCGACACCGAGCGGGTGGGCGACGCGCTGCGGCGGCTCAACGAGACGGTGGAGTACAGCCCCAATCGCATGACCCCGCTGCGGCGTCTCGGCCGTCCGGAGGAAGTCGCCGACGCGGTCCTGTTCCTGGCCTCCGACGAGGCCACCTACATCACGGGACACACCCTCGCCGTCACCGGCGGGCGCTAGGGGAGGCCGCCGATAAAGGCCCATCTACTTCGTTGGCGCCCTCGGCAGCACGCTCGACGTACGGAGAGTACGCCTCGCGTGCAGCCTTCGGGCGCCGCCTCGCAGCTGGACCTTTCTCGGCGGCCTCCCAGGAGGAGCATGTGATGACCAAGAGTGAACTGATGCAGAAGGTCCAGGCCACGATCGACCGTCGCGGGGAGGAGATCATCGCGCTGGGGGAGGCCATCCGGCGCCAGCCCGAGCTCGGGTTCAAGGAGTTCAAGACCGCGAAGCTGGTCGCGCAGACCTTCGAGCGCATGGGCCTGACCCCGCGCACCGGCTTGGCGCTGACCGGCGTCCGCGCCGACGTGGCGGGTCGCGCCGGCGACGGCCCGACCCTCGCGCTCTTCGGCGAGCTCGACGGGCTCGTGGTGGTCGGTCATCCGGTGGCCGATCCGGAGACCGGTGCCGCGCACGCCTGCGGGCACAACGCGCAGGTCGCGGGCATGCTGGGCGCGGCGATGGGCCTGCTCGAGGCGGGCGCCTTCGATCACCTGGCCGGACGGGTCGCCTTCGTGGGCGTGCCCGCGGAGGAGTACGGCGACGTCGAGTGGCGAGTGGCGCAGCGGGACGCGGGCCGGCTCGAGTTCATGGGCGGCAAGCCGGAGATGCTGCGGCTCGGCCACCTCGACGACATCGACATGGGCATGATGATCCACGCCACCCCGCGGCGCGAGGAGGGCAAGCTGGCGGTGCCCATGTCCAACAACGGCTGCGTGGTGAAGACGGTGCGTTACGTGGGCCGCGCCTCGCACGCGGGCGGCGCGCCGCACATGGGGATCAACGCGCTCTACGCGGCCCAGATCGGGCTCATGGCCATCAACGCGCTGCGGGAGACCTTCCGCGACGAGGACACCATCCGGGTGCACCCGATCATCACCCACGGCGGCTCGCAGGTGAACGTGATCCCGGGCGAGGTGCGCCTCGAGACCTTCGTGCGCGGCAAGTCGCTCGAAGCCATCGCGGACGCCGACCGCAAGGTGGATCGCGCCCTGCGGGCGGGGGCCCTCGCGATGGGCGCCTCGGTGGAGATCGAGACCCTGCCCGGCTACATGCCGCTCCGCTGCGACCCGCTGATGGTGGAGCGCTTCCGGGCCATCGCGGCGGACCTGGTCGGGGCCGACAACGTGCGCACCATCCTGCACCGCACTGGCTCCACCGACATGGGCGACCTCGGGCAGGTCATGCCGATCATCCATCCCTACGTCGGCGGCGCCAAGGGCACCCCGCACGGCGCCGACTACGAGATCGTCGACCCCGCGCTCACGTACCTCACCAACGCCAAGGCCCTCGCCTCGATGGTCATCGACCTCCTCGCCGACAACGCCACCGTCGGCCGCCAGGTCGTCGCGACCGCCAAGCCCCCGCTCACGCGCGCCGGCTACCTGGCCTTCCAGCGCAAGATGAGCCGCCGCGAAACCTACGACGGCGCCACCCCCGACCGCTGAGCCCCGCGCCACCCGCCAAGCTCCGCACGCCGCCGAGCCTCGCCCGCCCGCCCGCGGGCTCAGCTTCGTTGGAAGGAGTGAGCCGGGATGAGAACCAAGCGGGAAGGGAGGGAGCGGGCGGGGGCGGGGCGGCGGGGGTAGGCCGGGTGACCCGTTCCCTCCGGGGATCGCCTACAGGGACGGCTAACGGATTGGGAACTGCTGACGCGAGGTGAGGACGGAGCGGGTCGTGGTCAGAGGCCTACCCCCGCCGCCCCGCCCCCGCCCGCTCCCTCCCGGTGACAGGTGGGAGGCCCGCTACCCGCGCGCGACAGTAAACGCGACGTAGAGCGACTGCGGCCCCCGCTGGAGTAGCACGGTAACCCGGTCGCCGTCCTTGACGTCCTTGGTCGCCTTCTCGAAGTCCTGCACGCTGCGCACCCGCTGCCGGTTCACCTCGCGGATCACGTCGCCTCGCTGCAGGCCGGCCTCGGAGGCGGCGCTGTCCTCGTCCACCGAGAAGACGATGACGCCTTCCGCGGTGCGCAGGTTGAGCTGGCGCGCGAGCTCGGGCGTGAGCGGCCGCACGTCCATCCCGAGGAGGCCCTTGCCCTTGCCGGCGGGCTTGAGGGCCACGCTCTCGTCCGGCGTCTCGCCGATCTTGATCTCGAGCATCTTCTCGCCCTTGTCGCGCCAGACCTTGAGCGGCACCGCGCGTCCGGGCGCGGTCGCGGCCACCACCTTCTGCAGCTCCTGGGGCGAGTCGACCTTCTTCCGATCGAACTCGATGATGATGTCGCCGGAGGCGACGCCCGCCTGGGCGGCCGGGCTGTCCTGGACCACGTCGGAGATCAGCACCCCGTTGGGCTCCTTGAGCCCGAAGCCCTTGGCGAGCTCGGCATTGAGCGGCTGGATCGACACTCCGAGCCAGCCGCGGGTGACCTTGCCCTTGGCGGCCAGCTCGGTGTAGATCCGCTTGGCCATGTTCACCGGGATCGAGAAGCCGATGCCCACGTTGCCGCCGGTGCGCGAGAGGATGGCGCTGTTGATGCCGACCACCTCGCCCGACATGTTCACGAGCGGGCCGCCCGAGTTCCCCGGATTGATCGCCGCGTCGGTCTGGAGGAAGTCGTCGAAGGGGCCCTGGCCGATCGAGCGGCCCTTGGCGCTGATGATGCCCGCGGTCACCGTCTGCTGGAGGCCGAACGGCGAGCCGATGGCGAGGACCCAGTCGCCGACCTTGACCCGGTCGGAGTCGCCCAGATTCGCCGCCGGGTAGGGCCCGCCGCCCTGGAGCTTGAGCACGGCCAAGTCGGTCTTGCGGTCCGCGCCCATCACCTTGGCCTTGTGCTTCTTGCCGTCGGCGGTGGCGACCTCGATCTCGGTGGCGCGCTCCACCACGTGGGCGTTGGTGAGCACGATGCCGGAGGGGTCGACGATCACGCCCGAGCCGAGGCTCCGCTGGACCTGCTGCCGCTCGGGGGTCTCGCCGAAGAACCGCTTGAGCATCTCGTCGCCGAAGAACTCTTCCACCGGGGTGCGTCCGCTCACCCGGGTCACGGTGTTGATGTTGACCACCGCCGGCCCCACGCTCTCCGCCACCTGGGCGAAGCTGCCCGACGGGATGGGCAGGGCCGCCGGCACGACGCGGGGCTGGGTGCCCGAGGGCAGGGGACCGAGCGTGCCGGTGCCGGGCACGGACGGCTTGATCTGGTCCACCGCGCCGGCCCCCCAGGTGCCGAGCCCCGCGCCGACCACGAGCGTCACGAGGACCACGAACCCCAACGTGCTGCGCTTGAGAGAGATCATCCCTGTGCCCCCACGGGCTCGCCGGCCAGCAGCTCCCGGAGCCGGTCGCCCTCCAGCGTCTCTTTCTGTTTCAGCTCGGTGGCGGCCTCCACCAGCACCCGCTTGCGGGCGGTGAGGAGATCGCGAACGCGGTCGTAGATGCGATCGATGATGGCGCGCGTCTCGGAGTCGATGCGACGGGCGCTCTCCTCGCTGTATTCACGCTCCTGCGGCAGGCCCGAGCCGCGGAGGAACATCGACTGCTGCCCCCCGCCGAAGGTCATGGGCCCGAGCGCCTCGGACATGCCGTACTGCATCACCATGAGCCGGGCCAGCTCGGTGCCCCGCTCGAGGTCGTTGTGGGCCCCGGTGGAGACCTCGCCGTAGATGATCTCCTCGGCCACCCGGCCGCCGAGCAGGACCGCGATCCGGTCCTCGAGCTCGCTGCGGGTGAGGAGGTAGCGGTCCTCCAGCGGCAGCTGGTAGGTGGCGCCCAGGGCGGCGACCCCGCGCGGGATGATGGTCACCTTGTGCACCGGGTCCGCGTTGGGCAGCGAGGAGGCGACCAGCGCGTGGCCGATCTCGTGATGCGCGACGATGTCGCGCTCTTTCTCGGAGAGCACGCGGCTCTTGCGCTCGAGGCCGCCCACCACGCGATCCACCGCCTCCTCGAGGTCGGCCATGTCGACCGCGTCCTTGCCCTTGCGCGCGGCCAGGAGCGCGGCCTCGTTGATGATGTTGGCCAGGTCCGCGCCCGCCATCCCAGGGGTGCGCGCGGCCAGCACGTGCAGGTCCACGCTCGGGGCGAGCTTCACGTTGCGGGCGTGCACGATCAGGATCGCCTCGCGTCCCCGCACGTCGGGCTTGTCCACCACCACCTGGCGGTCGAACCGGCCGGCGCGCAGCAGCGCCGCGTCGAGCACCTCCGGCCGGTTGGTGGCCGCCATGATGATCACGCCCTTGGACGAGTCGAAGCCGTCCATCTCCGCGAGGAGCTGGTTGAGGGTCTGCTCCCGCTCGTCGTGTCCGGACAGGAAGCCGGTGTTGCCGGCCCGCGTCTTGCCGATCGCGTCCAGCTCGTCGATGAACACGATGCAGGGCGCCTTCTCCTTGGCCTGCTCGAAGAGATCGCGCACCCGCGAGGCGCCCACGCCCACGAACATCTCCACGAACTCCGAGCCGGAGAGGAAGAAGAACGGCACGTCGGCCTCGCCCGCCACCGCCCGGGCCAGCAGGGTCTTGCCGGTGCCCGGCGGGCCCACCAGGAGCACGCCCTTCGGGATGCGGCCACCGAGGCGCTGGTACTTCTTGGGATTCTTCAGGAAGTCGACCACTTCCATCAGCTCGGCCTTGGCCTCGTCCACCCCGGCCACGTCCGCGAAGGTGGTCTTCAGCTCCTTGCGATCGTAGATCTTCGCCTTGGAGCGGCCGAAGGAGAGCGCCTGCGTGGGCCCGCCCCCCATCCGCCGCATCAGGAAGAGCCAGAGGCCGGCCATCAGGACCAGCGGCACGAGCCAGGAGATCACGTCGCGCCAGAACGTGGACTCGATGCGGCCCGAGAACTCCACCTTCGCGGCCTGCAGCTCCCGGACGACGTCGTAGTCGTCGGTGGCCGGGATGCGCGCGGTGGTGAAGACGGTCGGCCCCTGCTCGGCGCCCAGGAGCTGGCGCAGCCGATCGCCGGGGCCGGCCGGGGGCGCGGGCAGGGCGCCGGGCTTGAGGATGCCCTGGATCTCGCGCTCGCCCAGGGAGACCCGCAGGACCTTGCCCTCGTGCACCAGGGTCAGGAACTGGCTCATGGGGATGTCGACCGTCCGGGGGGCCCGGAGCCAGCTCTGGACGGCGAACACCACCATCAGCGCGATGAAGAGATAGACGAGGGAAAACTGGGTCTTTTGCCGATTGGGCAATTTCATCGCGGGGGCTCGGATTCGATGCTAGCGGAACCCCCCGGGGGTGTCAAACCACCGGCCCGCGAGGGAGCATCGGCGGGTCGCGACGGTTCGGCGGGGGACAGCGGCCGGACCGGGGTCAGGCCGGACGAGCTACTGGCACTGGGCCCCCTTGGGGGGGTCGTAGTTGCCGATCTTGTAGGTCGTGTTGAACGAGTCCTCCCAGACCTCGAGCGGCACGCGCCCGACCAGGCTCTCGCCGTCGAACAGATTGAACTTGGCCCGGTTCACGAACTCCTCGGACCCCACCCGCTTGGCCAGGAAGTCGGCCGCGGTGGCCTTGTCGACGAACAGCGCGAAGGTCTCGTTCACCGCCTGTTTGCCGGGGCGGGTCGTGCCCGGCTTGAGCCACGACAGCACCACCGAGAGCCCGGCCACGTCGCCGTCGTCGACGACGTCCGAGAGCGCGGCCATGCGTCGCAGCATGTCGACCCCGTAGCGGGAGAACATCGCGGAGACGCGCCGCTCCTGCGGCAGGGCCGCGAAGCTCGCATCCTCGCGCTGATCGACCCAGATCCACATCGACAGATAGCGCTCGTCGTCCGCGCTGTCCTTGTACTTCGGGAAGCCGAGGCGTCCCGGGTAGACGGCGAGCCACGGCATGCAGTTGTAGATCTGTTCGGAGAACTCGATCAGCCGGAGACGGTGGGCATTGGCCAAGCCCCTGGCTTTGGCCGTCGTGTACTTCTCGATCGGCATCAGCGCATCCGCGGGGGCCGCGTAGGCCGGTGCTGTCGGGGTGATCCCGTAGAGCAGCAGGGCGGCCGCGAGGCCGCCCCGCACGATGCGGTCGTATCGGGACATGAGCGAACTAGTTCTGGAAGATCTGCTCCGGGCTCACCGTGATGGCCTTGCCCCACCAGTTCTCCGAGCGCGCCGCGTCCACGTCAGTGCGCGCCACCCGCGGATTCGAGCCGTCCTTGTTGTTGCGCAGCGAGAACATTCCGTGCGTGCCCGAGGCGAAGTGGGTCGTGTGGCCCCGCCACTCCGACCACTCCTCCGACGTGGCGCACGCCGAGGTCAGCAGCACGATGCCTCCGAGGAACGAAGCCAACGATAGCCATGCGCGCATGGGGACTTGCCTCCTTGAGGGCACTTCAGTTTCCCGCTTCCGCTGCCCGAACCGTAATCATACGGAGGGCTTCGGGGGAGGTCAACTTTCATTTGCCTGGACGGGGGCCCTCAGGCATGCTCCCAGCAGGAGGCAGCGCCACCGATGAGCCAGTACCTGACGCTGCACGAGGAGCCGGGGCAGCTGCGCCGGCCCGTCATCATCCTGGCGTTCTCGGGCTGGAACGACGCGGCCGAATCGGCCACCACCGCCGCGCGCTACCTGAGCCAGGTCTGGTCGTCCCGGCCGCTGGCCACCATCGACCCGGAAGATTTTTACCACTTCGGCCTGTCCCGGCCCTACGTGCGCTTCAAGCCCGGCTCTCGGACCGAGCGCGAGGTGGTCTGGCCCGCGACCGAGTTCTCGGTGGCCCAGCCGACCGAGCTCGAGCGCGACATCGTGGTCGGGGTGGCCATCGAGCCGCATCTCAAGTGGCGCACGTACTGCGGCGCGGTTCTCGAGCTGGCCCGGCGCTCCGGCGCTTCACTGGTGCTCACGCTGGGCGCGCTGCTGGCCGAGGTCGCCCACACCCGGCCGGTCAAGCTGTCCGGCAGCTCCTACGATCAGGAGTTGTCCGCGCGCCTGGGGCTCCGGCCTTCGCGCTACGAAGGACCGACCGGAATCGTGGGGGTCCTCAACATCCTGTGCCGCGAGGCGAGCGTGCCGACCGCCAGCCTGTGGGCGAACGTGCCGCACTACGTCTCCGGCATCGAGAACCCGCGCGCCGCGCTGGCCCTCGTCCGGCGGGTGCTGAGCCTGCTGAACACCGAGGCGGATCTGACCGATCTGCGCGAAGCGGCCGAGCAGTTCGATCAGAACCTCAGCTCGATCGTGGCGCAGAACGCGAAGATCTCCGAGTACGTGCGCAAGCTCGAGCGCAAGAATCCCGACGAGGAGGGCGAGCCGGTCGAGGCCGTCGAGGAGCCCGAGGCCGCGGCCGAGGTCCCGGAGGTCGCCGAGGCCATGGAGGGCAAGGACGAGCTGCCCCCCTCCGCCGATCTGGTGGCCGAGATCGAGCAGTTCCTCCGCCAGCAGCAGCGTCCCGACAATTCCTGAGCCCGCTCCCGCGAGGGGAGCGGAGTGCGTGTTTCGAGGGCGGGGAAGCGTAAGATCTTCCCGATGGATCGTCGGTCCGCCCTGCTCGTCACCCTCGCCAGCGTCCTGCTGACGCACTTGCCTGCGGCCGCGGCGCCCGCCGCTCCGGCTCCCGCGCCCCCCTCGGTCCAGGTACGCCTCGTCCCCGCGACCGTCCGGCAGGGCGACACGGTGGTGGTCTTCGTGGCCGGGACCCGGGGTGCGCGCGACGTCGAGGGGAGCCTGGGCGGGCACCACCTGGCCTTCTTCCCCTATGGCGCGGAGTACGCTGCCCTGGCCGGCGTGGATCTCGAGACCAAGCCCGGCAAGCTGCCGTGGCGGATCGGCCTGGTGGACTCGGCCGGCACGCCGCGCAAGGCGGCGGGCGCGCTCACCGTCAAGGCGGCGGGATTCCCGGTGCAGCGGCTGACCCTGCCCGGCAAGATGGTCGACCTCGACCCGGAGGCCGAGCGGCGCGCGGCCAACGAGGCCGTCCGCATGCGCGCGCTCTACGACACCGTCACCCCGGAGCGGCTCTGGCGCGGATCCTTCACGCGGCCGGTGGCCAGCCGCAAGCCCGGCGAGGGCTTCGGGTCCCGGCGCATCATCAACGGGCAGCCGCGCATGCCCCACTCGGGCATCGACTACTCGGCCGACCGGGGCACGCCGGTGGTGGCGTCGAACCGCGGGCGGGTGGCGCTGCTCGGGGAGTTCTTCTTCGCGGGCCGGCTCGTGGCGCTGGACCACGGCCTCGGGCTCTACACCCTCTACTTCCACCTGGACGGCGTGTCGGTCACGGAGGGCCAGGTCGTAGAGCGGGGCCAGACCGTGGGCACCGTCGGCACCACCGGCCGCTCCACCGGCCCCCACCTGCACTTCGCGGCCCAGCTCGGCCCCGCGCGCATCAACCCGCCCGAGCTCTTCGCGCTGCCCGTCCGCGACTGAGCCGGTCGCCCCGGCCCGCGTCAGGCGTCCGCGCGCAGGCTCGCGGTCAGCACGGTCACCGCGCGCCCGCCCACCCGCACCCGGCTCGGGCGTCCGTCGCTCACGGTCAGCTCGATCTGCAGCCGGCCCGGCCGGCCGAGCCCGTCCCCCTGCTCGGCGGTGAAGGTCACGCGGCCGCCCTCCGGGGTCAGGAGGCCCGCGCCAAACAGCCACACCGCCACCGTCGAGTGCGCCGATCCGGTCACGATGTCCTCGGGTAGCCCGAAGTGGGGCGCGAAGAAGCGGCTGTGGCTCTTCGAGCCGGGCTCCACCGTCTCGCGCGAGACGCAGAGCACGCCGCGGGCGCGCTGGGTGGTGCGCAGGGCGCCGAGCCGCGTCATGTCCGGCTCGAGAGCCCGCAGCGTCGCGAGGTCGGCCACCGGCAGCAGCAGGTCGTCGTCCGGTGTCACGGCCGGCCGCGCCCAGCCCCCGACCCCCGCCCGCGCCAGGCCGAGCGTGTCGAGCACCTCCAGCACGTCGTGGCCGGGCGCTCGATACGCGGGCAGCGGCGGCTCGAGCCACATGAGGGTGCCCTCGCTGTCCCGCTCGACGTCTACCCGCAGGAGACCGGCCGAGGTGTCGAAGATGACCTGGGCCCCGGGCAGGCGGCCCGCCTCGATCAGCGCGTGGGTGCCCCCGAGGGCGGTGTGGCCGGAGTAGCCGACCTCGCGCCGCGGCGTGAACATCCGCAGGCGCCACTCCGCGTCCGGCCGGGTGGAGGCGGAGACGAACGCGGTCCCGGGGGCGCGCAGCTCCGTGGCGATGCGCTGCATCGCGGCCTCGTCGAGCCCGTCGGCGTCCAGCACCGCGACGGCGGGGTTGCCCGCGAACGGCCGCGAGGTGAAGACGTCCGCCTGGATGACCGCGAGGGGACCGGTCATGGGCCGATACGCGCGCGCAGGCGGCGCGCCTGGCGGCCGAGGGCCCGCGTGGACCACACGGTGCCGAGCGAGTGGGCCATGAGCCCGTACACGCGGACCCGCGGGACCTTGAGGGTGACCGTGGGATCGAGCCAGTTGGGCGAGGCAGCGAGCAGGTCGAGCGTGCGCAGGCCGATCAGGAGCGGCCAGGCGCAGGCCAGGCGCATGCGCGCCTCCCGCCGGGGGATCGCGAAGGTGTACTGCCAGCCGGCCTCGTAGTGATCGAGCGCGGTGAGCAGCCACTCCATCAGCAGCGGGCGCACCGCGGGCGCGCGGGCGGGGTCGAGCAGGTCGCGGGGCTCGAGTCCGAGCCGGGCCAGATCCTGCCGGGGCAGGTAGCAGCGCCCCTGGCGCAGGTCGCGCGGCAGGTCGCGCAGGACATTGGTGAGCTGGAGCCCCTTGCCCAGGCGCACGCCGAGCGCGCGCATGCGCGGGAGGTCCCAGTGGCGCAGGCGCGGGCGGTGGGCCACGTGCACCTCGGTCCAGAACTCGCCGACGCAGCCGGCCACCAGGTAGGTGTAGCGGTCGAGATCCTCGCGCGTCTCGAGGGCGGCGAGCTTGCCCTCGTTCTCGCCGGGGAAGATGCGCAGGTCCTGGACCTGCCCCTCGATGATCGTCTCGAGCACCGCCCGGACGCGGGCCTGATCCGCCGCGGGCAGGGTCCCGAACGCGGCGAGGCACTCGGGCAGGCGCTCGAGCAGGGCGCGCTCGGCGTCGAGCGCCTGCGTGGCGGACAGCGCGTGGGCCACCGCGGCGAGATGCCCCGCGTCGCCGTCGCGGAGCGCCGTGCGCACCGTCTCGAGGTGGGCGATCCGCGAGCCGCGATCGATCAGCCGGGTGTCCGCGATGGTGTCGGAGGCCCGCGCCAGGAGATACGCGAGGCCGATGGTGGGACGCACCGCGGCGGGCAGGACCGCGAGCGAGAGGTAAAAGGACCGGCTGACCCGCCTGAGGAGCGCGGTGGTGAGATCCGCTCCCGCCACGGCCCCTAGTCGAGGTCCAGCGGGTTGAGGGGCCGGCCCGGCATGTCCTTGGCCTTCTTCATCCCCTCCTGGAACATCTTGTCCAGCACCTGCGGCTTCTTCTCCTGGGCCTTCAGCTCTTCCTTGAACCGCTCCGCCCGCCGCGCCGCCGCCCCCTTGAGCGAGTGGAGCGCGTCGTCCAGCCCGAGGCCGGACTTCGCGCGCGGCGGCGCCTCGTGGGCGATGACCGCCTCGAGCGCCGGGTCGATGGTGAGGCGGCCGTCGCAGCAGGGGCAGGTGACCGTGAAGGTGGCCATGGCCCCGAGAATATCAGAAAACGCGCGTCAGCGATGCGCGCGGCGGAGCTGGGCGTCGAAGCCGGGCAGGATGGCCTTGAAGAACGCGTTCTCCACCAGGCCCACGATCGTGGCGACGAGGCTCGTGTTCGGGTTGTCGAGACGGCCGGAGATCTCGACCCGCGTGGCCACCTCGTCGCGGGGCCGGTTCTGCAGCACCTTCGAGACGCCGCCCACGATCGCCTCGTACGCCTTGCGGGCCAGGTTCTTGTTCCGGTCCTGCTTCGCGTCGTAGACCTCCATGTCCTGGAAGAGCGGCTTCACGTAGCCCGCGATCTGCCGATCCCGCGCTCGTAGCTCGGTGTACAGCGAGAAGTTTCCGGCCACCACGTCGAACTTGCCGTGGGCGCGCAGCAGGTCGTTCATGGTGGTCAGAGCGGTCTCGTCGATCTGCACCGCGAGGTCGAAGTCGGGGCCGGGTCGCGTGGGCCGGAGCTTGAAGTCCGCGCTGGCCGGTCCCGAGCCCATGAACTTGCCGCGCAGCGTGGCCACCGCGGTCTCCCCGCTCGGGAGGCTGCTCAGGCTCGTGAGGGTCGCGGTCGCGTCGGTGATGGAGACCCGGTACGGCGGCGTGGTGGTCTTGTTGACGAAGCCGACGTTGCTCTTGACGATGTCGAGACGGTCGACCCGGAACTGCAGGCCCGGGTCCTGGGCCCGGTCGGCCGCCTTGATGGTCTCGCGGGTCGCCTCCCTGGCCACGCCGGCCATCGCGGGGGTGTGGATGTAGTCCACGCGGATCCCGTCCACGGTGGCCGACCAGAGCTTCACCGACTTGAACTGCGGCGCGATCTCGACCTCCCCGCTGGCGGACAGGGTTCCGTGGTCCACCGCCAGGTTGTAGCGATTGGTGATCGGCTTGAAGTAGTCGAGCGCGATGGTGTCGAGCGTGATGTCAGCCATGAACGCGGCGTAGGGCTCGGCCAGGAAGTCGGCCCACCCGTTCGCGGTCACCGCCCCCGCGTCGAAGACCCGCGCCCGCAGGGTCATCGGCGAGGGGTAGACGCCCCGCTCGGAGTGGACGTTGCGGATGTTGGAGGCGGTGACCTCCAGGTCGTGGACCTGGAGCGGCTTGAACGGCCCGTCGTCCTGGTAGGTGACGTCCCCCCGGCGGATGCGCAGCTCGTTGATCTTGAGCGGGTAGATCGCCTGGAGGGCGTGCTGCCATCCCTTGTCCTTCACCGGGGTCGGATCGTTGATCTCGGCCCGCGCCTGGCGGCGATTCAGGACCACGACCGGGTGATCGATGAGGACGTCGCCGACCACGTGGGCCGAGAGGAGGGCGCGCCAGTGAACGCTCGCGTGGAGGCGCTCGATGCTGGCCACCGGGGGATCGGGCTGCTGGTCCTGGACGATCACGGTGTCGCGGAGGTCCACGGAGAAATTGATCGGGCTGAAATGCAGCGTCCGGATGCGGACCGTGTAGCCCTCGAGGCTCGCGTTCATCTTGACCTCGGTGTAGCGGCGCAGCGGCTCGTCGATGAAGAACAGCGCGACCACCGAGGCCACCAGCAGCAGCACCACGAGCGCGCCCGCCGCGAGGAGCCAGCGGCGCGTGGTCATGCGGGATCTCCAGCCGGTCCACTTCATGACGAGAGCGCCAAGCAAGGCGCGTGCCCGTGCGCGGCCCGGCGGATTGTCGCGAGCCGAGCCGGGCGCCGGGAAGATCCTTCCGCCCGCGACCGGGAAGTTCTGACCCGCGCGCGTAGGACCTGCCGGAGCATCTGGACGCCGCGAGCGGTTTGATCCGCATGCCGCGAGCCGCTCCCGGTGGCACGAGAGTTGAAACCTCTTGGCCCATGACCAAGCCAGGGACCACGCCGGCGTCGGATCGCGTCTACAAGATCGGGATCTCCGGCTCGTACGGCGGACTCAACCTGGGCGACGAGGCAATTCTACAGTCCATCGTCGCGCAGCTCCGGGCCGCGGTGCCCTGCGAGATCACGGTCTTCTCCCGCGACGCCAAGGACACCGCGGCGCGCCACAAGGTGGAGCGGACGGTGGCGGTGCGCGACCTGTCGCGCGACGAGGTGCTGCCGGAGATCGCCGAGCTCGACCTGTTCATCCTGGGCGGGGGCGGCATCCTCTACGACGACGCCGCGCCGGTGTACCTCCGGGAAGTCGCGCTCGCCCAGGAGCAGCACGTCCCGGTGCTGGTCTACGCGGTGAGCGCGGGGCCGCTCCACAACGAGGCCGCCCGCACCCTGGTGCGCGACACCCTGAGCCGGGTCGACGCGGTGACCGTGCGCGAGCGCCGGGCCCGCCAGCTCCTGGAGGAGGTCGGGGTGCGCGAGATCGAGGTCACCGCGGATCCCGCGTTCCTCCTCGAGCCCGACCCGTTGCCCGCGGAGGCGCTCCAGCGGGAAGGCCTCAACGAGAACCGGCGCCTGATCGGGCTCTCGGTCCGCGAGCCCGGCTCCGCCGCCCCCGACATCGACGAGACGCACTACCACGCGCTGCTGGCCAACGCGGCCGACTACATGGTGGACCGGCTCGAGGCGGACCTGGTCTTCGTGCCGATGGAGCCGCGCCAGAAGGACACCCAGCACTGCCACGCGGTCGTCTCGCGGATGGCGCACGCCCATCGGGCCACCGTGCTGAAGGGCGAGTACACCTCCGGCCAGCTCCTCTCCCTCATGAGCCACTTCGACTTCGCGGTCGGCATGCGCCTGCACTTCCTGATCTTCGCCGCGCTCAGTCGGGTGCCGTTCGTGGCCCTACCGTACTCGAGCAAGGTGGCGGGCTTCCTCGAGGATCTCGAGATCGCCATGCCGCCGCTCAAGCAGGTCAACGCCGGGCAGCTCATCGCCTACATCGATCGCTGGTGGGACCTGCGGCGCAACCTGCAGGCCCGGCTCGAGAAGACGGTGCCCGAGATCCAGGCGCGCGCCCGGCGCACCAACGAGATCGCGCTCCAGATCCTGCAGGACCACCGGACGCGTCGGGAGGTGGAGGCCGGACGCGCAGCGGGAGGCTGAGGCGATGCCGCCGCTGCTGCGTCCGCGCGAGCCCACCACCATCACCCTCGCCCCGCGCACCGCCACGGTGGCGGCCGAGTGCGACGTGCTGGTGGTGGGCGGCGGCCCGGCCGGGCTCGGGGCGGCCATCGGGGCCGCCGACGCGGGCGCCGACGTCATCCTGGTGGAGCGCCACGCGTTCCTCGGCGGCAACGCCACCGCCGCGCTGGTGATGCCGCTCATGTCGTTCCACACCCAGCGCGGGGCGGCCCCCGCCGGGGCCACCGCCGACCTGATGCCGCACGATCACGGCCCGGGCGATCCGGTGGTCCAGGGGGTGCTGCGCCGGCTGCTCGAGCGGCTCGAGGCGGAGGGTGGCGCGCTGCACCCATCGCAGCAGACCGGGTTCGTCGTCCCGTTCGACCCGGAGGTGCTCAAGCTGGTCGCGCTCGACCTGCTGGACGAGGCCGGCGTGCACGTGCTCCTGCACGCCTTCGCGACCGGGGTGATCGGCGCGCCGCGCCCCGACGGGGTGGTGTTCGAGACGAAGTCGGGTCCGATCGTCATCATGGCCCGCGCGGTGGTGGACGCGACCGGCGACGGTGACGTGGCCGCTCTCGCCGGCGCGCCCTTCGAGGTCGGGCGGGAGGGTGACGGCCTGGTGCAGCCGATGACCCTCATGTTCCGCATGGTGGAGTTCGAGCGGACCGCCTTCGCGGCCTATCGCCAGGCCCACCCGGACCAGTGGCGGGGCGTGCACGGTCTCTGGGACCTGGTCCGCGAGGCGACCCTCGCCGGGGAGCTGGCCCTGGCCCGCGAGGACATCCTCTTCTTCGGCACCCCCCACGAGCACGAGCTGTCCGTCAACAGCACCCGGGTCACCGGCGCGCTCGGGACGAGCGTCTGGGACCTCACGCGAGCGGAGTGGCAGGCCCGTCGGCAGATGCGCCAGCTCGGGGCCTTCCTCCGCAAGTACGTGCCGGGCTTCGATCGCTCCTACGTGGTCCAGAGCGGGGTCACCATCGGGGTGCGTGAGACGCGGCGCATCACCGGCGAGTACCGGCTCACCGCCGACGACATCCTCGGCGCGCGCAAGTGGGACGACGTGATCGCGCGCGGGACGTATCCCCTCGACATCCACAATCCCCAGGGCAAGGGCACGCTGCTCATGCGCCTGCCGCCCGGCGAGTCCTACGACATCCCCCTCCGCTGTCTGGTGCCGCAGCGGCTGGACCGGCTCACGGTGGCGGGCCGCTGCATCTCCGGCACCCACGAGGCGCACTCCTCGTATCGCGTGATGCCGATCGCGATGGCCACCGGCCAGGCGGCCGGGGTCTGCGCGGCGCTGGCCGCGCGCGCCGGCAAGGCGGTGCGCGACGTGCCGGTGGGCGACGTGCAGGGCGAGCTGCGCCGGCAAGACGCCGCGCTCTGACCCCCCGCGCGGGGCCCGGCCTACCCGGTAAGAGCGACCGGTCGGGAAGCGCGGCGCCCCGCCGGGCGCGAATCGGCGGAAGCGAAGCCGGATCGCGGCGCCGCCGCCGCGGCACGCGCCTTGCGTTGTCTGCCCACGAAGCACGCGAGCACGAAACCCGAACCCCAAAGGAGTCGCGATGAACCAGGACATCCTCGCCGGCAAGTGGAAGGAGATGAAGGGGCGCGTCAAGGAGCAGTGGGGCAAGATCACCGACGACGAGCTCGATCGCGCCGAGGGCAAGGCGGAGCAGCTGGTCGGACTGCTCCAGCAGCGCTACGGCTATAGCAAGGAGAAGGCGCAGGAGGAGTACGACCGCTTCCTCCGGAACTCCGAGACGGAGGCCCGCCGCTAGAGCGAGTCTCTCGGGAGCGGCGGCGCCTCCGGGCGCCGCCGGCTCTTCCGGGCCTAGAGCGCCAGGTACTGGTGGCGGATCGCGTCGTTCGCGCGGAACTCGCGGGCGGTGCCGTGGAAGCGGATGTGGCCCTTCTCCAGCACGTACACGCGGTCGGCCAGGTCGAGCGAGAAGTCGACGTTCTGCTCGGCGAGCAGGATGGTCAGGCCGTCCTGCTTGAGCCGGGCGATCTGCTCCTTCATGTGCTGGACCACGAGCGGGGCGAGGCCCTCCGAGGGCTCGTCCAGCAGCAGCAGCTCCGGGTTGCCCATGAGGGTGCGGGCGATGGTGAGCATCTGCTGCTCGCCGCCGGAGAGGAACCCGCCCTGCCGCCCCATCAGCTCCCGCAGCTTCGGGAAGAGATCGAAGACCCGCTCCACCGTGAAGCCCCCGTCGCGGGTTCGGCGCGTGGCCACGTCGAGGTTCTCCCACACCGTCAGATCCGCGAAGATGCGCCGGTCTTCCGGGATGAACCCGATGCCGGCCCGCGCGATCTCGTAGGCGGGGCGGCCGGCGACGTCACGCCCCTTCCACATCACACGTCCGCGG
>DATGBR010000169.1:0-5169 GCA_035312605.1 Candidatus Methylomirabilota bacterium | reverse complement strand
GATCCGCCGGGTAGTCGTGCAGCACGCGCTCGTAGACGCGGAAGGCCTCCTGCACCTCGCCCCGCTCGACGAGGTCGTCCGCGTAACCGACCATCCGCGTCGCGGCTCCGGACCCGCCGCGGCCGGGAGGGCCGCCGGTCCACGGGGTGGGCTGCGCGGTGCTGCAGGCGACGAGCAGCAGGAGAATGGGCAGCGCGCGCAGACCGCGGGTCATGCCGCGGCCTTCGCCTTCGGCAGCTCGATCGTGAAGCAGCTGCCCCGGCCCGGCGCCGAGTCGACGCTCACCGTGCCGTGGTGGGCCTCGACCAGGCCCTTGACCACCGCGAGGCCGAGGCCGCTGCCCTGGCGCCGTCCGTGGACCTGCCGGTACGGCTCGAAGATCGACGCCAGGGCCTCCGCGGGGATGCCGACGCCGGTGTCGCGCACCTGCAGCTCCAGGTGGTCCCCGGCCTCGGCGAGGCGCAGCGTCACCGACCCGTCCGGGGCGGTGAAGTTGACCGCGTTGCCCAGCAGGTTGATGACCACGCGCACCAGGCTGCCTTCCTCCCCGAGCACGGTGAAGTCGCTGCCTTCCGCGGCCAGGGTCAGCCGGATTCGCTTGGCCTCCGCGACGGGTCGCAGCTCGTCCATCGCGCGGGTGACCGCGCCGAGCGCGTCGACCGGCCGGGTGTCGAGCGGCATCGCGAGCGCCCGCAGCCGCGTGAAGTCGAGGATCTGGTTGACCATCCCGAGCATCCGCGCCGCGCTCGCGTCGATGAGCTGGGCGAGCCTCAGGCCCCGGGGGTCGGCCGCTTTCCGGGCCCGCTCCTCCAGGGTCTCGGAGGCGAGGCGGATCGCGGAGAGGGGATTGCGCAGGTCGTGGGAGACGTGCGAGAAGAATTCCTCCTTGAGCCGGTCGACCTGGCGGAGGCGCTCCGCCATCAGATCGAAGGACCGGCTCACCTCGCCGATCTCGTCGCGGTCGGGCATGGCCAGGGGACCGGTCCACGTCCCGCTCGCGAGCGCGGCGGTGGCGGCGGACAGGCGCCTCAGCGAGCGCGTCAACCGGAACGTGAGCCACGCGCTGGCCGCGAGCGCCAGCGCCAGGCTGGTCAGGAGCGCGGCGGCCACCGTGTGCCACGTCCACGCCTCGAGCTCACGGGCCCGGGCCTGCGAGTGCGCGAGCGCGGTCTCGGTGGCCGAGGTCATCGACGCGAGCGCGGCCTCCACCCGCTGGGTGGCGTCCCGCGCGGGACCTTCTGCGAGGCGCAGCGCGGCGGCCGACCGGGCGGAGGCCACGAGTCGCCGCTCCTCCTCGACGTGGGCGCGATAGTCGTCGAAGGCCGCCCGGACCGCCGCATGGGCGGCCCGCTCCTCCGGCGTCTCGAGGTACCGGGCGACCTCGTCGAGCTCGCCGGTCATGCGGGCGGCCCGCTCGCTCCACGCCCGCGCGTAGTCCCGGTCCGCGAGCACCAGGGCGCGCGTCTCGAGGCGCACTAGGCCGTGCAGCGTCTCCCGCAGCGCGCCCTGTAGGCGCAGCGCCGGCACCGACCGGGTGGCGATGTCCTGGTTGACCGAGACGAGACGCTTGACCGTGAGCAGGCTCCACCCGGCCGAGCTCGAGAGCGCGACGATGGCGAGGGCGGAGACGAGGAAGATCTTGGGGCCGAGTCGCATGGGCGGAAACCGGCGGCCGGGCCGCGGGGACCTACGCGCTCGCGTTGAGCAGCACGCTCACCATCTGCCGTACGACACGCAGCGGGAACGGCTTCTCGAGGATGGGATCGGTGGTGCCGCGGAGGAAGTCGACGTGCTCGGCGGCGTTGCCGGTCATGAAGATCACCCGAGGCAGCTTGGTGGCGAAGCGGACCGGGAAGTGATGCCGATTGCGGAGCGTCTCGTAGAGGGACGGCCCGTCCACACGGGGCATCCGGAGATCGCTGAGGACGAGATCGTAGGGCTGGCGGTCCAGCAGGGCCAGGGCCTCCGTGCCGTCGCAGGCGCCGTCGACGGTGTGCCCGTCGCGGGTCAGGGCGACGGTGAGGACCTCCCGGAGGGCGTCGTCGTCGTCGACGACGAGGATACGGCGGGCCGCGCGATCTTCTGGCATGCCCAGTAGGTATGCACCGCGAGTGCCAGTCCGTTTTGATCGCTACGACGGGACCTTACGGTGATGGCGAACTTACCGTGTTACACGGACGAGCCCGATCTCTGACAAGGCACGTCAGTCGGCGGCGGGCTTGGTCTCGAGCGGCTGCAGCCGGGTCTGGGTGAAGAGGAGGTCGCGAGCCAGCTGCGGCACGGGGTAGGCGGCGAACCCGGTGGCCGTGCGCACCCGGGCCAGGGCGCAGGCCTCCTCGTCGAAGAATCGCGCGATGGACCGGAGCGCCTCGTGGATCTCGCCGCGCCGGGCCCGCGCGCCCGCATGGTCGACCAGGCGCAGCGCCAGGGCCTCGAGCGCCGCGCGCGACTCGCCGCGCAGGAGCCCGGCCCACGCCGCCGCGCTGCCCGCGGGGAGGCGGCGGAAGCCGCGCACCACCGAGTGGCGGGCCGCGCCGAGCCGCCGGCACCGGTGGCGCGGCACCGGGTGACCCACGTAGCGGAGCAGCTCCACCAGGCGGTAGAACGCCTCGCGGGTGATCTCGCGGGAGCGGAAGGCTCCGTGGAACGCGATCGCGGGGAAGGCCTCCGGCGACGTGGTCAGGCAGAAGTAGGTCTCGTCGCCCTCCACGTGGAGGCCGACGAACGGGTAGAGGAACGGGTACGCGCTCGCCACGTTCCGGGGCGGGCGCAGCGTCTGGATGAGCCGGATCTCCGCGAGCGCCGCGGCGAGCGGGGACCCGCACACCTCCCAGGTGATGCGGGCGGTGGCGCGCACCAGCGTCCGGCGCTTGCGCTCCTTCTTGCGGCGGCCGGCCAGGCGGTATTGCGCGAGGCGCCGGCGGAGGTTCGCGGCCTTCCCGACGTAGAGCAGTCCGCCCGCCGCGTCGTGGAAGCGGTAGACGCCAGGCGCGGTCGGAACTCCGGCCAGGAAATCCGCGCCGAACGTCCGATCGAACGCGCGCACATGGGCATCCTCTCAGGAGCCGGGTCCGCCCCGCGAGCTATTTCGGGTACCATCAGGTCGCCATGTCCCTGACGGTTCGCTTCGTGGGCTCGGGCGATTCGTTCGGCAGCGGTGGGCGCTTCCAGACCTGCATCGTGGTGGACGGCCCGCGCTCCCGCTTCGCCATCGACTTCGGCGCCTCGTCGCTGATCGCGCTCGCCCAGCAGGGGATCGAGCACAACTCGCTCGACGCGATCCTGCTCACCCACCTGCACGGTGACCACTGCGGCGGGGTGCCATTCCTGCTGATGGACGCGATGCTCGCGGCCCGGCGCACCCGCCCGCTCGTCATCGCGGGCCCGCGCGACCTGCGCCCGCGCCTGGACGCCCTTCGCGAGGCGCTCTTCCCCGGCTCGGGGATGATGACGCCGAAGTTCCCGATCGAGTGGATCGCGATGGAGCCGGGCCGGCCGCAGCCGGTGCTCGACCTCGTGGTCACTCCGGAGCACGCCCGGCACACCGGAGAGACCAATCCCACCGCGCTCCGCGTGCAGGTGGGCGGCCGGGTGGTGACCTATACCGGCGACACCGAGTGGACCGACGACGTGGCGCGCGCCGCGCGGGACGCGGATCTATTGATCGCGGAGTGCTACTTCCACGACAAGGCGGTGAAGTGGCACCTGAACTATCCGGACATCACGGCGCGGGCCGGCCGGGTCGGGGCGAAGCGGCTGATCCTGACCCACATGAGCCGCGAGATGCTCGCGCACGCGGCCTCGGTCCCGGAGGAGTGCGCGTACGACGGGCTGGTGGTGACCCTGTAGAGCTCGCTCGCCGGCTAGATCTCGCCGAAGCCCGGACGCGCCTGGAGCTTCGCGCGCTCGGCGGGCGCCGCGGACTCGCGCTCGCCCTCGTCCACGCTCGGCCACGAACCGCTTCGCTCGGCAGCGGGCATGCTGAGCCAGACTCCCGCCCGCTGTCCCGCGAGGTAGGCGATCGGGCTCAGGAACACCACGGTCAGGACCAGCACGGCTGCCAGGGCCATTCGTCTCGGGGTCATCGACGCCCTCCTGGCTGGCTCTCAGAGCAAACGCCATTCCAGGAGAATCCCGCATGTTTTCCGGACAGTTACGAGTATGCAACGCAGGATAGAGGCAGGGATTTACCCCTTGTCGGCAGGGTTTCTCCCAGGCCTGCCGGGCAGCTTCCTCGTGGGCCTAGCGGCTTTTCGCCGACTCCTCTCGGGCCGCGCGGATCAGGGGCGGGTAGGCGTAGGTGGGCAGCGAGCAGCCGGGGGCCAGGATGAAGCGGGTGTCGCCGCCGGCCGCCAGCGCGGCGCGGACGCCCTCACGGGCCCGCCGGGCGGAGCTCTCGACGAAGCGCGCGTGGTCGAGGCCGGTCATGAGCGTGAGCGGGGTGCGCCGGCGGGCGTCTGCGATCGAGGGCCCGCCGTTGAGATCGGCCCAGGAGAGCGCGTGGACCGGATAGTCGACGAGGCGATCGAAGTAGAGCCGCTCGCCGTGGGCGTGGAGCACGTGGCACTCGCCACGCCCGCGGATGGCCTCGAGGAAGGCCAGGTCGAAGGGCCGCATGAACCGCTCGTACTGCTCGGGGGTCACGCTCTCCGCGGTGGCCGGGACCGAGAGGAAGATGCCGGCGGCGCCGCGCTCCAGGCTGGCCTGGGCGTAACGGATCAGGTTGTCGTTGACGATCCGGAGCGCGGCCTCGAGGGCCTGCGGCTGCTCGGCCATCAGGCCGGGCATCGCCTCGCGCATCAGGTTCCGCTTCAGCGTGTTCCAGGCGTTGAATACGGTGTCCACGAAGAGCGCCCGGTCGCGGAGGGCGCGGGCGACCAGCTCCACCGTCTGGAGCTGGGTGCCGAACGGGGTCTTGGTCGGATCGAACGGCTGGAGCCGCCCCAGGTCCTCGGCGGTGGCGACCACCTCCAGGCCGGCCGGCATCGGGTAGTCGTAGTCGTTCATGAGCTTGAGCAGGTCGAGATCGTAGTGGTCGAAGAACTCGAGGTGCACCTGCGCGGTGCGCTCGGCGGGAGCGTGCTGGTTGCCGAAGTGATACCACACGGTGAAGGGGGGCCGGTCCACGGGCCGGCCGGCCAGGGTCGCCCGCACGCGCTCGATCTTGTT
>DATGBR010000168.1:0-55528 GCA_035312605.1 Candidatus Methylomirabilota bacterium | reverse complement strand
GTGCTGCGCGCACACGTGCCCGGCCCCGAGGGTGCCCCCGGCCTCCTCGTCCGCGCAGGCCAGGTAGACCAGCGTGCCCCGCGGCCGCCAGCCGCGGCGCGCCAGGGTCTTGAAGGCCACCGCCTGGGAGGCGGTGATGTTCAGCATGTCGAGCGCGCCGCGCCCCCAGACCTCGCCGTTCACCAGCTCGCCCCCGAAGGGATCGCGCGTCCAGTTCTTGGGTGTCACCGGCACCACGTCGGTGTGGCCCATCAGGCACAGCGTGGGCGCCTCCGGATCGTTGCCCTCGATGCGGGCGACCAGGCTCGTACGACCCGGGGCCGCCACCGGCTCGTAGACCTCGACGTCGAGGCCACTGCCCCCGAGGTAGGTGCGCAGGAGATCGCTGGTGCGGACTTCCTGGCCGGACTGCACGGTGCCGTCGTTCACGCACTGGTTGCGGATCATCTGCTGCAGCAGCTCCACGGTCTGGCCGGTCAGGGCGTCGCTCATGGGTCGGTATCCTAGCCAGCGCGCCGCGCGTTGTCGAGGGCGCTCACGGGCGCTCGAAGACGGCCTGGATCGACACGACGCGGCCCTCGGAGCGGTTGCGGTGACCCGCCGCGATGATCGCGTCGATCGCGTCGCCCATCACCAGGCGCTGGATGCTGTGGGCGGGCACCGCGGCCCCGGTGGCCGGCCCGGTGGTCTCGCCGGTCATGTCCTCCCACGCGCGCGCCCGGAAACCGGCGGCCTCGATCACCGCGCGCATCGCGTCCGGCGTGCGGAGGAAGCTCGTCGATGGATCGCGCGCCCACATCACGGGGTAGACGACCGGCTGCACCGGCCCGGCCATCGGCTCCTGCACGGCCAGCCGCCCGCCCGGCCGCAAGACGCGATGGAATCCCGCGTACAGGCGCTCCTTGTCGGCGATGTTCATGCCGCTGTTCTGCGTCCACACCAGATCGAACGCGCCGTCGGGGAAGGGGAGGGCGAGCGCGTCGCCGACCTGGTGGGTGACCCGGGCGTCGAGCCCCATCCGCGCGGTCAGGACCTTCGCGGCCCGCACGTAGGAATCGGTCAGATCGATCCCGGTGACGTGGCAGCCGAACTCGACCGCGAGCGTGCGGGCGGGGCCGCCGAAGCCGCCGCCCACGTCGAGGACGCGGGTTCCGGGCCGGATCGCGGCGAGGCGCGCGAGGCGACCGGTGACCGGCTTGCCGCCGCCGTGGAACTGGTCGACCGGGGCAAGCGCGTCCACCGTGAGGGCGTCGAGGCTCACCCCGCGCGCGGTCAGCGCGGTGAGGATCGCTTCGGCGAGGTGCTCGCGCCCCCAGTACTGCGCGATGCGGTCCGCGTCGGCGGTCATGGCCGCGCGGCACCGTCGCGACGCCGGGCCAGGTTGGAGGCCTGCGCGAGCAGCGTGTACTTGGCGAGGGTGTCCGCGGCGAGGCGCGCGGGTCGGCCGCCCTCTGCGACCAGGGCCAGGAGCTCGGCCAGCACGAGCGGGAAGTGTCGCTCGTGGCCCGTGTCGAGCGCAGGCGGCACGCGGACCTCCCACCCGCGGGCGGCGGGCGCGAGCGAGAGGCCGGGATGCGCGTCCGACCACGCGGCGAGCGCACGCTCGAGCGCGGCCTGCACGGGGCCCGGCTCGCCGCGCGGCTCGACCGAGAGGTGACGGCGGAACCCGGTGGCCGGCCCCTGCTCGACGCGGATCACGCTGCGCGTGCCGCGGATCATCGACCGGTGGGCGTCGCCCCCGCCGGGCGGGGTGGACAGCTCCCAGCGCGTGTCGAGGGCCACCCGGACCGGCCCGGCGCGGAACGAGAGCTGCGCGTTGCCGCGATAGGCCAGCTCCGCCCCGCTGACCACGGAGGCGAGCTCGGGCGGGAACTCGGCCACGCCGGTCACACGCGCAAAGAGTGCCCGCGGCACCGGCGTGCTCGAGGTGCGGGCGTCGAGCAGCTCGAGCGCGAGCGCATCGTCCGCCGGGCCCGGGGAGGCGGCGCGCACGAGGCGCTGGGCCTGATCCACCATGTGGGTCGGGATGTCGGCGATCCCGTCGCCCTGGACGCGGACGTCGAAGTACCAGGGCGGACGCCGGAGGGGGCGGCCGTTGACCGTCTTCTCCAGGTGGTGGACGCTGGTGATCTCGATGCCCGGCTCGTCGGCACCGCCGTCCGCGAAGCGGCCGAACACCGGCTCGTCTCCCGCGAGCCGGGCGGCGAGGATCGCGGTGATCTCGTGGCGCCCGGTCATCATCTCGACCGCGAGCGGTCCGGCCGCGAGCACGCGGCGGAGATCGTCGAGCCCGTCCGGGCCGGCCATCCAGGGCTTGTCGGCAAGCACGTGAAAGCCGGCGTCGTGCAGCCGGCGGATCGTCGCGAGCTTGCGGTCGTTCCGGCCGGCGAGCACCACCACGTCGCCGGGCCTCTCGGCCACCAGGCGCTCGAGCGACCCCTCGCCGGCGTGGACATCCACGCGCCAGGCGGTGGGGCGCTCGCGGCGCCGGTTGAACGCGTCGACCAGGCCGAGGAAGTCGTCCAGCTCGGGGCCCTTCGGCGCGTGGACCACGAGATCGTCCCGGATCTGCGGATGTCGGTCGCCGAGCGTGAGCGCGGCGTGGAAGTGGCCGGGATCGAGAAACACGAGGGTGTGCACGGGCTACCGGTTGAGGCTCGCCATGCGGTCGAGGAAGGGCAGGGCGTCGGCGAGGCGCCTTGGGGCCACCATGATGACGCGCTCGACCCCCAGGTCTCGCAGGCGGGCGAGCGCGTCGGGCCTGGGCGGCTGGAACGCGAAGACGGAGACGGAGAGCGTGTCGAGTCCGCGGCCGGCGGCCTCCGCCTTCTGGCGCAGATCCGCGATGGCGGTCGGGAGGTCGTCGAGCAGGACGTCGATGGGAATCCACCCGTCGCAGTACTCGACCACGCGGGCGCGGCCCTGGGCGGTGGCGCCTCCGAAGAGAATCGGCGGGTGCGGCCGCTGCACCGGCTTCGGGAACGAGATCGCGCGGTCGAAGTTGACGAACTCGCCGTGGAACGACGTCTCGTCCTGGGTCCAGAGCGCCTTCATGGCCAGCACCCGCTCGCGGAGCACCTGCCAGCGCCGGTCGAACGGGGTGCCGTGATCCGCCATCTCCTCGCGGTTCCAGCCGCCGCCGATGCCGAAGAGCACGCGCCCGTTCGAGAGCCAGTCGAGGGTGGCCACGCTCTTGGCGAGCACGATGGGGTCGTGCTCCACCACCAGGCAGATGCCGGTGCCGAGCCTGATGGTGCGGGTCGCCGCGGCGGCCGCCATCAGGGAGACGAACGGATCGGCCATGTGGTAGTACGGCTTGGGCAGGGGCTCGCCGCCCGGGTACGGGGTGAGGCGGCTGGCCGGGATGTGGGTGTGCTCGCCCACCCAGAAGGACTCGAAGCCCCGCTCCTCCGCGGCGCGGGCGAGCTCGTCCGGCCGCGCGCCGTACTCCACGTTGTAGCTGAAGAGGCCGAGGTGCATCGCGCCGTCGCTCAGGGTCCGCGGCGCCGACGGCCGGGAGCGTAGACCTCGGGGTTGACGACGTGCAGTGGCCGCTCCTTGGTCAGGACCCGGGCGACCTCCTCGCCGCAGCGGCGCGGCACCTGGGCCACCGCCGGCGACGAGAAGTAGGCCGCGTGCGGGGTGAGGATGACGTTGTCGAGGCGGCGCAGCGGGCTGTCGGCGCCGAGCGGCTCCTCCTCGAACACGTCGAGCGCGGCGCCCGCGAGCCAGCCCTGCTCGAGCGCGCGCGCGAGCGCCGCCTCGTCGACGACGGGGCCGCGGGAGGTGTTGATCAGGCACGCGGTGGGCTTCATGCGCCGGAGGAAGGCCTCGTTGATGAGGCCGCGCGTCTCGTCGTTCAGGAGCGTGTGGACCGAGACGTAGTCGGCCTGTGCCGCCACCGTGGCCAGGTCCGCGCGCTCGACGCCGAGCGACGTGAAGCGGGCGTCGTCGACGTACGGATCGCAGGCGATGACCCGCGTCTCCAGCGCCGCGATGCGACGGGCGAACGCGCTGCCGATGTTGCCCAGGCCGACGATGCCGACCGTCTCGCCGTGCAGCGACCCGGTGACCGGGCCGGGGACCCGTCCGCTCCACACCCCGGCGCGGATCTCGCGATCGAGGACCACGATCTTGCGGTTCCACGCGAGCAGCAGCGCGAGCGCGTGGTTGGCCACCTCGCGGATCCAGACGTCGGGCACGTTGACCACGACCACGCCCAGCTCGGTGGCGGCGGGAACGTCGATCACGTCGTAGCCCACCCCGGTGCGCACCACGACCTTGAGGCCCTCGAGCGATTCCATGACCCGTCGGGTGACCGGCGACGACGACACGATCAGGGCGTCCGCGTCCCGGGTGCGCTCGATCACCTCCGCCGCGTCGCCGATGAACGGCACGGACTCCATGCGCGCGGGCACCCGGTCGAGCGCGGTCTGGCAATCGGCGTAGTCGCGCTGGCCACGGCCCTGGATGACGTAGACCCTTGGAGTCTTGTCGGGGGGAGTCTTGTCAGGCACTGCGGTCTCCTTGGAGGAATGAGTTCGAGATCAGAACTGCCCGTGCCGGCCCGCGCCGGCCGCGAAGCGCCGCGCGCCCGCCTGGCTCTCGCCGGTATCCGCGGTGGCCTTGCCGAGCGCGAACTCGTTGGCCATCGCCTGGCGCAGGGGGAGCCCGACGCCCTCCCAGGCGGAGCGGCGGTCGCTTCGTACGCAGCGGGGCGGAAACGCCGCGATGGAGCGCGCGAGCGCCTCCGCCTCCTCGCGGGCGCGGCCGTCGGGGACCACCCGGTTGGCGAGCCCGAACGCGAGGGCCTCGCGCGCGTCGACCGCACGGCCGGTGAGGATCAGGTCGAGGGCCCGGGAGAGGCCGATCAGCTGCGGCAGGCGGACGGTGCCCCCGTCGATCAGGGGCACGCCCCAGCGGCGGCAGAAGACGCCGAAGATCGCGGTGTCTCCCGCGACCCGCAGGTCGCACATGAGCGAGAGCTCGAGGCCGCCCGCCACCGCGTAGCCCTCGACCGCCGCGATGGTGGGCTTGCTGAAGGCCATGCGGGTCGGACCCATCGGCCCGTCGCCCTCGGCGGACAGGGTGAGCCCGCGCTCGGTCCCGCGCGCCTTGAGATCCGCGCCGGCGCAGAAGACGCCGCCCGCGCCCCAGAGCACCGCCACGCGCAGCGAGTCGTCGGCCTCGAACTCGCGGAAGGTTTCGGTCAGCGCGCGGGCGGCGGGGCCGTCCACCGCGTTGCGCGCCTCCGGGCGATCGATCACGATCGTCGCCACCGTGTCACTGCGCTCCATCCGAATGGCCATGGTCCGCTCCCCGGCCGCGGGTCCTCGTCCGGGATCCGCGGCCCCCAGCAATCTACGGCTTTCCGCGCTTCGAGGCCAGCCCGGACGGAAGGCCGGGCTACAATGGGCCGGCCGTCATGCGAGGGGTGGAGCAGATTCCGTGGCTGTACGACGCCGTCTGTGCGGCGTTCGAGGCCTTCGGTCTCGCGCGCTGGCGGCGCTGGCTGGTTGCCGGGGCACGCGGGCGGGTGCTCGACCTGGGCTGCGGCACCGGTCGGAACCTGCCGCTCCTGTTGCCGGGGTCGGCCGCGATCGGCCTCGACCCGTCCTGGTCGTCGCTGCAGCGGGCCCGGCGCCGTGCGCCCGGGGTGCCCCTGGTCGCGGGGAGCGCCGAGGCCCTCCCGTTCCGCGACGCGTGCTTCGACACGGTGCTGAGCGGCCTCGTCTTCTGCTGCGTGCCGGATGCCCGGCGGGGCCTGCTCGAGGCCCGGCGCGTGCTCGGGCCGCGCGGCCGGCTCCGGATGCTGGAGCACGTGCGCTCGACCGAGCCGTGGAAGGCCCACCTCCAAGATTGGCTGCAGCCGGCCTGGACGCGCGTGAGCGGCGGATGCCATCCCAACCGCGACACCGAGCGTGCGGTCGAGGCGAGCGGCTTCGACATCGAGCCCGACGGGCGTCGCGCCCACGGCAACCTGCGCCGCTTCGCGGCGGCCCCGCGAGAGCCGAGTCCCTAGGGGAGACCCGATCATGGAGCGTCAAGCGGAGCAGCACGAGGCCGGGCAGATCGCGCGGACCCTGGAGACCGCGCACGACGCCGACGTGGCGGAAGCGCTGAACGCCATCGACCACGCGGCGGCCGCGCGGGTGCTGGCCGCGCTGCCGTTCGACCTGGCGGTGCGCGCGGTCAACCAGCCCGAGCTCGATCACCGGGCTCACCTCTTCGAGCACCTCCCCACCGACAAGGCGGTGGCCCTGATGACCGCGATGTCGGCCGATCAGCGCGTGGAGGTCTTCCGCGGCCTCTCCGACCGGGCCCGGGCGCGGCTGATGCCCACGATCGACGAGGCCACGCGCGCCTCGCTCCGCTCGCTCCTGAGCTACGCTCCGACCACCTCGGGCGGCATCATGACCACCGAGCACGTGGAGGCGCCCGCGACCTGGACGGTCGAGCGCGCTCTCGCTCAGATCCGCGGCGGCGGGCACCCGCACCGGCCGGTCTACGCGGTGTACGTGCTCGATCCGGTGGACCGGCGCCTCGTGCACGTGGTCACGCTCCGCGAGCTGGTGATGGCCGATCCCGCGCGCACGCTGCTCGAGGTGGGCGAGCGGCAGCCGCCGGTGACGGTCGGCCCGTGGACCCACCGGGAGGAGACCGCGCGCCTGATCGCCAAGTACGACCTGCTGGCGGTGCCGGTGGTCGACGAGGGCGGGCACCTCCTCGGCATCGTGACGGTGGACGACATGATCGACGCGATGGTGAAGGAGCAGACCGAGGACCTGCACAAGCTGGGCGGCGTCGAGGCGCTCGACGAGCCGTACACCAAGATCGGCTTCGGCACCATGATCCGGAAGCGGGCCGGCTGGCTCTGCGCCCTCTTCCTGAGCGAGATGCTCACCGCCACCGCGATGCAGTACTTCGAGGGCGAGCTGAGCCGGGCCATCGTGCTCACCCTCTTCATCCCGCTCGTGATGAGCTCGGGCGGCAACTCCGGCTCGCAGGCCACCTCGCTGATCATCCGCGCGCTGGCGCTCCGGGAGGTCACGCTGGGCGACTGGTGGCGGATCGCGATGCGGGAGGTCCCCGCGGGCGTGGCCCTGGGCGCCATCCTGGGCGCCATCGGCGTCGTGCGGATCTCCGCGTGGCAGGTTCTCGGTTTCTACGATTACGGGCCGCACTGGCCGCTGATCGCGACCACGGTGGGGGGAGCCCTCGTGGGGGTGGTGATGTTCGGCTCCCTCGCTGGCTCGATGCTCCCGTTCGTCCTCCGCCGGGTGGGCTTCGACCCCGCGAGCGCGTCGGCTCCCTTCGTGGCGACCCTGGTCGACGTCACCGGCCTCGTCATCTACTTCTCGGTCGCGTACCTGGTGCTGCGGGGTACGCTGCTCTAGCCTGCCGGCCCGCGTCGGGAACTGGCGGCGCCAACCTCCGCTTGCTGCGCTTGACCGGGGCGAGCCCGATCGAGGGCGGGATCCCCCTCATAGCGGACGGCAAGATCATCGGGGCTATCGGCGTCTCCGGCGGTACCGCGCCCCAGGACGGTCAGGCGGCGAAGGCGAGCGTCGACGGTCTGAAGTAGCGCACGCCCCTCACCCTGCCCTCTCCCCCAGAGGGGAGAGGGTGGGGGTCAGAATTCGACGGGGAGGGCTTTCAGGCCGCGGAGCGTCGACGACTCGCGCCAGGCGAGGGCCTCATCGGCGAGTAGGAGCCGCGGCATCCGTCGCAGCAGCGTCCCCAGCGCCAGCTGGCCCTCCACCCGCGCGAGCGGGGCGCCCAGGCAGAAGTGAATGCCGAAGCCGAACGCGATGTGGCGATTATCGGGGCGGGCGACGTCCAGTCGATCCGGGTCCGGGAAGTGGGCGGGATCGCGGTTGGCGGCGCCGATCGCGGTGACCACGAAGGCGCCTTTCGGGATCGTCTTGCCGCCCAGCTCCACGTCGGCGCTCGTGATCCGCGCCGTCCGCTGCACCGGGCTGTCGTAGCGCAGCAGCTCCTCCACCGCGCTGCCGATGAGGGCCGGCTCCCGCCGGAGGCGCTCGACCTCCGCCGGGTGCCGGAGCAGGGCGAGGAGGCCGTTGCCGATCAGGTTCACGGTGGTCTCGTGGCCCGCGATGAAGAGCAGCACGCAGGTCGCGAGCAGCTCGCCCTCGGTGAGCCGGTCGCCCTGCTCCTCGACCGCGATGAGCGAGGAGAGCAGGTCCGCGCGCGGGTGGCGGCGGCGCTCGGGGAGCAGGGCGCGGAAGTAGTCCGCGATCCCGCGGCGTCCGATGCGCCCGCGCTCCACGATCGACTCGTCGGACGGGATGCCGATGGCATCCAGGCTCCGGATGATGTCCGACGACCACTCCTTGATCTGCTCGTGGTCGCCGGCCGGCACGCCGAGCATGTCGCAGATGACGGTCACCGGCAGCGGGTAGGCGAGATCGCCGATGACGTCCATCCGCCCCTGGCGCTCCACCCGATCGAGCAGGAGGTCCACCACGCCCTGGATCTGCCCGCGCATGCCCTCGATGACCCGCGGCGTGAACGCCCGGTTCACGAGCGCCCGCAGGCGGGTGTGATCGGGCGGGTCGCGAAAGAGCATGGAGCGCGGGAGGCGGCCGGTCTCGGACTCCTCGCCGTACTGGGCCGAGAGGATGGCCTCGAAGCCGTCGCGCCCGAAGCGCGGGTCGCGCAGGGACGTGACGCAGTCCTCGTAGCGGGTGAGGATCCAGAGACCGAGCGCGCTCAGGTGGACGGGATCGGTCTCGCGCAGGTGCCGGTAGAACGGGTAGGGGTCGGCGTGGAAGGCGGGCGAGAGCGGATTGAAGAGGTCGGTCTCCGCCATGCGGCTCAGCTCACCATCGCGTAGGTCCGCTCGATGTTGGCGTGGAGCCCGGCGCGCCACGGCCGGTAGTGCTCGTAGGTCGCGAAGGCCTTCTCGTAGGTGGGGGCCAGGCGCGCGGGCACCCGCTGCTTGACCTCGTCCAGGCTCGCGCCGGTGGCGACCTCCTCGCGCACCGCCTCCACCATGTCGTGGATGTACCCGCGGAAGGTGCGCAGCCAGTCCCGCCCCGCCGGGTTGCCGTGGCCCATGACGATCGTGTCGAAGTCGAGCTCGGCCAGCCGGTCGATGGTGGTGACCCAGTCCTCCGGGTAGCCGTCGCCCATGTAGGGCGTCCAGCCGATGACCGCGTCGCCGGTGATGACCGTCCGCTCCTTCGGCAGGTAGACGAAGACGTCGCCCTCGGTGTGGGCGCGGCCCAGGTAGAGCAGGTGGATCTCGCGGTCGCGGCGGTAGAGCTTCATCGTGCGCTCGAACGCCATGGTGGGCAGGGCCGGCTTGAGCGCGCGCACCTCGGCGAGGTACGACTCGGCGAGCCGGAGATCGGCCTGGAGCTTCGCCCGCTGCTCGGTGCTGGTGGCCGCGGCCAGCTCGCTCCGGACCCGCGCCACCTCGGCGGGCGCCTGCCGCACGTGGTCCTGGATGCGCTTGAGGCCCTTCTTGACCATCGCCTCGCGGGTGAGCTGGTTGGTGATGATCTCCGCGCCGGGGTAGGCGGCCGGATAGACCTCGTTGCCGTGCCAGTGGTCCCAGTGGAAATGAGTGTTGACAACGAAGCGGACCGGCTTGGCGGTGAGCTCCCGCACGCGATCCACGATCACGCGCGCGGCGGAGGGCTTGGAATGGGTGTCGACGATCACGACCCCGTCGTCGCTCTCGATGATCGCGGTGTTGGAGTTGACCTTGTAGGCGGGGGCGGCCACCGCGACGTGGACGCCGTCGGCCACCCGCTGGAGGTCGAAGCGCGCGTCGCCCGCGGCGGGTCCTTCGTGAGCGCAGCAGTCCATTTGTGTGCTCTCCCTGCGCCCGATACTATGCGATGGCGACGACGCGCTCAAGCAACCCGAGGAGGGATTCATGGCCACGACCCGGACCGAGAAGGACACGATGGGAACGATCGAGGTGCCCGCCGACCGCTACTGGGGCGCCCAGACCCAGCGGTCGCTCGAGCACTTCCGCATCGGCGACGACCGCTTCCCGCGCGAGATCATCCGGGCCCTCGGCGTGCTCAAGAAGGCGTGCGCGCTCGTGAACCGCGAGCTGGGCCTGCTGCCGGAGGACAAGGCGCGGGCCATCGGGGCCGCCGCCGACGAGGTCATCGAGGGGCGCCTGGACGCGCACTTCCCCCTGTCGGTCTGGCAGACCGGCAGCGGCACCCAGACCAACATGAACGCCAACGAGGTGATCGCCAACCGGGCCATCGAGATCCTGGGCGGGCGGCTCGGCTCGCAGCAGCCGGTGCACCCCAACGACGACGTCAACCGGAGCCAGTCCTCCAACGACACCTTTCCGACCGCCATGCACATCGCGGCGGTGGAGCAGATCGAAGGGCGGCTCGTCCCCGCGGTGACGAGCCTGCGCGACACGCTGCGGGCCAAGTCGCGGGCCTTCGCCGACATCGTCAAGATCGGCCGCACCCACCTCCAGGACGCGGTGCCGCTGACCCTCGGCCAGGAGATCTCCGGCTGGACGAGTCAGCTCGACCGCGCCCTCGGCCAGATCCGGGCCGCGATGCCGGGGATTCTGGAGCTGGCCCTCGGCGGCACCGCGGTGGGCACCGGACTCAACGCCCCGCGCGGGTTCGGCGAGCGCGCGGGGCGCGCGATCGCAGACCTGACCGGGCGCCCGTTCGTGTCGGCGCCCAACAAGTTCGAGGCGCTGGCCGCCCACGACGCGCTCGTGGGGGCGCACGGCGCGCTCCGGACCCTGGCCGCGGCCCTCACCAAGATCGCCAACGACGTGCGCTGGCTCGCCTCGGGGCCCCGCTGCGGGATCGGCGAGCTGCGGATCCCCGAGAACGAGCCGGGAAGCTCGATCATGCCCGGCAAAGTCAACCCGACCCAGTGCGAGGCGCTCACGATGGTCTGCGCCCAGGTGCTGGGCAACGACGTCGCGGTCGGCTTCGGCGGCGCGTCCGGCCACTTCGAGCTGAACGTCTACAAGCCGCTCATCATCCACAACGTGCTGAACTCGGTGCGGCTCCTCGCCGACGCCTGCGCCTCGTTCGATACCCACTGCGCGCAGGGCATCGAGCCCGATCGCGAGCGGATCCGGGCGCTGGTCGAGCGCTCGCTCATGCTGGTCACCGCGCTGGCGCCCCGGCTCGGCTACGATCGGGCCGCCGCGATCGCCAAGAAGGCGCACGCCGAGGGGCTCACCCTCAAGGAGGCCGCGGTGGAGCTCGGGTACCTGACCGCGGAGGAGTTCGACCGGGAGGTCCGGCCGGAGTCGATGGTGGGCTAGCGGAGTCCGGGGCCGGGCGCCCGTTCAGCGGGCGGCCGGGGCCGCCGCGGCGGCGGCCTGCGGGTCCGTCATCTTGACCAGGACCTCGCGGAGGGTGCCGAGTCGGATCGGCTTCTTCACGACCAGGTCCACCCCGTCCGGCTTCTCGCCCGCCGCGTTCATCAGGTCGCCGAAGCCGGTGAGGAGGACGACCGGGGTGGCGGGAGACGCTTCCTTGACCATGGCCGCGAGCTGATCGCCGCCGACCTCCGGCATCGCCCGGTCGGTGATGACCACCGAGAACCGGCCCGCCTTGAACTTCTCGAAGCCGTCCCGCCCGTTGACCGCGGTCTGCACGGTGTGGCCGTCGCCGGTGAGGTACTCGGTGAGCACGTCGCGGGCGATCGGCTCGTCGTCGACCACCAGCACGTGGAGCGGGCCGCTCGGCGCCTGGGTGCGCTGCTGCACCTCGCGGGTCTGGACCGCGTCGGCGGGCAGGTGGAGGATGAAGGTGGTGCCCTTCCCGACCGCGCTCTCGATGTCGAGCGTGCCCCGGTGGCGCTTGACGATGCCGAACACCATCGGCAGGCCCAGGCCGGTTCCGCGCTCGCCCTTGGTGGAGAAGAACGGCTCGAGGCAGCGCCGGCGCACCTCCTCGGTCATCCCGGTTCCGGTGTCGCTCACCTCGAGGAACACGTGGGGCACCGGCGGGGTCGTGCGCGGCTCCTCGCCGGCGGGCGCCTCGCGCATGCCGGTCCGGATCCGGATGTTCCCGCCCTCCGGCATCGCGTCGACCGCGTTGAAGATGAGGTTGGTCAGCAGCTCGCGCAGCTCGGACTCGCTGCCGAGGATCTTGGGAATCGGGCGCATGTCGGCTTCGACCAGGATCGTGCGGCCGCTGCCGAGGGCCTCGTCGCGCCACCGCGGTCGGGTGAGGGCCACCGCCTGCTCGACCATCTGGTTGAGGGAGAGCGGGCGGTAGGTCTCGCCCTCCTCGCGTTTGCGGTAGAACTCCCGCAGGCGGCTCACCACGCTGGCCGCGTCCTCCACGCCGGTCATGATCAGCTGCAGGTACTTGGTGGCCTTGCCGGGCTCCTGGAGGATCTCCTGGTGCTCGAGCAGCATCTCCGCGTAGCCGGAGATCGGCACCAGCGCGTTGTTGAAGTCGTGGGCGAGGCCGCTCGCCATCTTGCCGACCGCGTTGAGGCGCTCCTGCTCGATGATGTGCCGCTGGGTGCGGTGCAGCTCGATGGCCACCGCCGCCTGCTTGGCGATGCCGTCGGCCAGGCGCATGTCGTCCATCGTGAAGGCGTGGGCCTCGCGGACCCAGGCGATGGCGAAGATGCCGAGCAGCTCGTCGCTGACCTGGACCGGCTGGACCAGGAGCGAGGTGTGGGGCATCAGGTTCAGGGCCGGCTGGTTGAAGCGCGGATCCGTCTTGCTGTTGCTCGACTGCAGCGCGGTGCGGAGGCGCTTGACCAGGTCGATGAGCGGATCGTCGGGGGCCAGGGGCAGGCCGGAGAGCGGCTCGCGCAGCTCCCGCGGCACGTGGTAGCCGGCGAGCGGGATGAAGCGGTCCCCGCCGCGGGTCACGCACCACGCGACGCCGGCGTCGGCGCCGAGGATGCGCACCATCTCGCGGGTCGTGCGGCGGATGGCCTCGGTGAGGTCCGGGGCCGAGCCGATCGCCTGGCTGACCGCGAGCAGCGTCTCGGTCTGCTGCAGCCGCTGCTGGATCTCGTCGTACAGGCGCGCCTTCTCGAGCGCGACCGCGGCTTGGGCGGCCAAGGTGGTGGCGAGCCGGATCTCTTCCTCGGTGAAGACGTGGAGGGTCTTCAGGTGGTCCAGGATGAGGACACCCGCGGTGCGGCCCTGGTGGATGAGCGGCACCACCAGCGCGGACTTGGCCTGGAAGAGACCGACCCAGCCCTCCGGCACCCGGGGGTCGCTCCCGGGGTCGGAGATGACGACCGGCTCCTGGCGGCGCACCGCCTCCAGCAGGAAGGGCGGCATCTCCTCGAGCGCCAGGGCGCGCAGGGACTCGGCGCCGTCGCCGCTCGTCTCCGCGGTGGACTGGTCGGCGAGCTGCGAGCTGACCGGCACCATGAGCTGGCCCGACTTGTCGCGCAGGAAGATCGAGCCGCGGTCGACGCGGCAGGCGCGCGCGGCTCCGTGGGCGATGACCTCGAAGAGCTGCTTCTGCTCGAGCGCGGAGCCGATGGCCTCCGTCACCTCGAGCATCCGGTCGGTCTCCTGCGCGCGCTGCTTGACCGCCTTCAGGGCCTCCCGGAGCTGCTCGGTCGTGCGCTGCAGCTCCTGGGTGCGGTGGGCCGAGCGCTGGGCCGTCGAGCTGGCCTGCGCGCGGACCCGTCGATGGCTCCGCCACGCCGCGGGGAGCAGGATCAGGCAGAGGCCGCCGCCGGTGGCCAGCGCGATGATCCACGCGACCTGGCTCCAGCGCTCGTGAGCCGCATCCATGCGCAACGGCACCTGCGACAGCTCCACCACGCCGACCACGCGCGCTGCGCCCGGGGTGTAGACCGGCACGTACAGGTCGGCGACGTTGGGCGCGACGAAGTTCTCGGCGGCGGCGGTGGGCGGCGCCAGCGCGGTGAACCGCACCGCCACCCGGCCCGCGAGGGCGTCCCGCAGCTCCTGGCCCTCGGAGTGCTGCCCGATCGCCCCGGACTGCACCGCCCACACCACGTTGCCCTGGGGATCCCACACCTTGATCTGAACGACGCCCGGAAGGTCGCGCACGAATCGGGCGCTCTCGTCGGCCCAGCGCTTGGGGCTGCGCGCGCTCTGGCCGGCCAGCAGCTCCGGCAGGCCGCTGCGATCCACCGCTCGCTGGGCGATCGCGGCGGTCTCGGTCCACTCGGGCTCGGAGGCCACCACGTCGAGGAGCCAGCCCAGCCCGATGCCGAGGGCGCCGGTGAAGATCGCGATCCCGGCCAGGCGGATGAGGATGGTGCGCAGCAACGCCCGGAGCGCTACCCAAGACATGAGGGACTCCCGTGCCGGTCGTCGGCGTCGAGGCTCGACAGCAGCTCGGGCAAGCGGTCGGCGGAGACCGGCCGAGCGAAGTAGTATCCCTGGCCCTGCTCGCAGCCGAGGGCGCGCAGCTGGAAGAGCTGCTCGGCGGTCTCCACGCCCTCCGCGGTCACCACGATGCCGAGGCTGCGGGCGAGGGCCACCACCGCGCGGACGATGGCGGTGTCCTCGGTGTCGCTGCCCACGCCCTTGACGAGCGAGCGGTCGATCTTCAGGCCGTCCACCGGCAGGCGCTTGAGGTAGGAGAGGGAGGCGTAGCCGGTGCCGAAGTCATCGATGGCGAGCCGCACCCCGATGCCCTTGAGGGCCTCCAGGCGGTGGAGCATGCGCGGGTCGTCGCGCATCAGGACCGCCTCGCTGACCTCCAGCTGGAGCCGGCTCGGCTGCAGGCCGGTCTCGCGCAGGATGGTGGCGATCTCCTCGGGCAGCGCGTCGCGCTCGAACTGGCTCGCCGAGAGGTTGACGCCCACCACCAGCGGGGGCGTCGCCGAGCCGTCCCCCTGCCAGGCCCGGGTCTGACGGCAGGCCTCGCGCAGGACCCACTGGCCCATCGGCACCATCAAGCCGGTCTCCTCGGAGAGCGCGATGAAATCGGCGGGCAGGAGGGCGCCGCGACGCCGGTGATCCCACCGGATGAGGGCCTCGACCTCGACCGGCCGGAGGGTCGCGAGGGTCACCACCGGCTGATAGCGCAGGGTCAGCTCCTGGCGGGCGCCCGCGGTGCGGAGGTCCGATTGCAGGTCGAGCCTCTCGCGGGTGGAGACGCTGAGTCCCGGCTGGTAGAGCTCGTAGCGCCCGCGCCCCTCGGCCTTGGCCTGGTACATCGCGAGATCCGCGTTGTGGAGCACCTCGTCGGGCTGCATGGAGCCGCCCGCGGTCAGGGCGATCCCGATGCTGGCCGAGATCAGCACGTCGCGACCCTCGACCACGAAGGGACGCTGGATCTCGGTGGAGACCCGCTCCGCCACCGCGGTGGCGCCAGCCAGGTCGGCGGTGTCCTCGAGCAGCAGGCCGAACTCGTCGCCGCCCAGGCGGGCCACCGTGTCCTCGGGCCGCAGGCACGCGGCGACGCGATGCCCGACCTCCACCAGCAGGCGGTCGCCGACCTCGTGCCCGAGGGTCTCGTTCAGGATCTTGAAGCGGTCCAGGTCGAGGAAGAGCACGGCCAGGTTCGTGCCCGCTCGCTCGGCGCGCGTGAGGGCGTGGGCGAGACGGTCCATGAAGAGCGCCCGGTTCGGCAGGCTGGTCAGGGAGTCGCGGAAGGCCTCGCGGATGAGCTGGTCGAGCCGCCGGGGAAACTCGTTGATCTCGTGCGACTGCTGCTCGATGGTCGCGAGCATGCGCGCGAAGGAGCTCATGAGGGTACCGATCTCGTCCTTGCGGCCGGGCTCGACGGGCAGCGCCGGGTTCTCCTCGTTGCTGATGTGCGCCGCGCGCGACAGCGCGGTCGCGATGTCCCACACCACGAAGGCGCCGCCCGCCATCAGGATCGCGGTGAAGACCAGGAGCGCCGGGATGCTGATCGCGTCGGCCAGGCCGGCGAGCGGGCCCAGCAGCTCACGGACCGGCGTGCTGAAGGCATAAGTGAGGAGCAGCAGCGGGAGGACCGAGCAGAGGGTGAGGGCGAAGATGACCTTGCGCCGGACCTGCTGGCCGGCGAACGCCACCTCACGATTGATCGGTCCCTGGGGCATGAAGAGGCTCCAAGGGGTGACCGATCGAGCAAGAGAAGTGCCACGGGGCAGGGGATCTAACCGGCTGATAAGACGGGGCCGCCTGCGCCCCCGCGCTTACAAATTGTCGAGAAAAGCGACGATTTTCGTCTACGGAGCCTTCCACACCGCGTTGCCGTCGCGATCCGAGAGCAGCAGGCTGGGGGCGAGCGTGGGGCTGGTGGCGAGCGAGATCTGCGGCTTGCCCGATTCGTTGCCGAGCCCGAGGCTCGACCCGCTCGGGGCCGCGACCAGCCATCCTCGCTGGCCGCGGGTGCTGACCGAGAGCTGGCCGTTGTCGCCGGTGGTGGCGAGCTGCGCCTGCGCCCCCGCGCGGGCGAGGGAGAGCGCGGCGGACTGCCCCGGAACCACGGTGAGATCGGCGGTGGTGCCGTTGTCGCGATCGGTGAGCGACAGGCGCGTGCGGTCGCTGTCGTCAACCGTGAAGAGGGCGCGCGCGCGGCCGTCGCCGTCCGTGATCACCAGCCGGCGCGTCTTCACCTCGTCCGGGTTCGTGCTGACGGTGGCCGCCACCGCGCCGAGCAGTCCCACGCAGGCCAGCGCCGCGATGCCCGCGCGACGCCACCACGTGACCTCGCGCTCGAGGCGCTCCAGGCGTCCGTGCAGCCCATCGAGAGTCGGCTCCGTCATCGTGCTCCTCCGTGGTGGGGCGAGTGTGGGCCGCGGCGGCGGCCGCGACCCCAGCCTGCCCCGGCCCGGGGCCGAAGTCCAGGGGCTCCCCGCCTTGACCCTCCGGGAGCCCGCGTGCTACACAGGGGCGGCTCCCGATGACGCGACCCGGCCCCGTTCCGCTCGCACTCGATTCCGAGGAGAACTGACCATGCCCCGTCGCCTGGCTCTCGTGTTGATCCTGTGCTCGATCGCGGTCGTGGGCGCGGCCTCCGTCGCGCCGGCCCAGACCGCGCCGCAGTACGCGTGGAAGGCGGGCACGGTGACCGCGGGCGGCAACCCGCTGAACGACACGATGGAACACTTCGCCAAGCAGCTCGCGGAAAAGAGCCGGGGCCGGATCAAGGTCGACGTCCACATCGCCAACGCGCTGGCCAAGGGGGAGGGCGCGCATCTCGAGGGCGTGCAGCTCGGCACCATCGACGTGGTCGCGATCGGCAGCGCGCCGGTGGGCGGCATGTTCGAGCCGCTCTACCAGGCCCTCGACCTTCCCTTCCTCTGGTCGACGCGGGAGCAGGTGTGGAAGGTCATGGACGGCCCGCTCGGGCAGGAGCTGCTCAAGAAGATGGAGAGCAAGAACCTGAAGGCCTTCTGCTTCGGCGGCGGGTGGGGCTTTCGCAACATGATGTCCAACAAGCGCCCGGTGGTCACTCCCGACGACATGAAGGGGCAGACCATCCGCGTCCAGGAGTCGCCGACCTACGTGGCCATGATGAAGGCGATGGGCGCGAACCCGGTGCCGATGGCCTACGTCGAGGTGTACCTCGCGATGAAGCAGGGGACGATCGACGGGATGGAGCTGCCGTCGTTCACGTTCACCTCGGACAAGTTTCAGGAAGTGACCAAGTACTACTCGCTGACCCGGCATTCGTATCCGCCGATCGCCTGGTTCATGAACCTCAAGAAGTACCAGGCTCTTCCCGGCGACGTCCAGAAGGTGGTGGACGACTCGATGAAGGACGCCTGTCAGCTTCACCGCCGGCTCGAGGTCGAGAAGGAGAAGAACGACTTCGACGTCATGAAGAAGGCGGGAGTGCAGATCAACGACGTGAAGGACATCCGGGCGTTCCAGGCCCTCATGAAGCCGGCCTACGACTACGTCGAAGGCCAGGTGGGCAAGGAGTTCATGACCCGGCTCCGGGCGGCGGTCCAGGCGGCGTCGAAGTAGTCCGTGGTGGCCCGGGCGCTGTCCCAGGTCGTCGAGGGCCTGCTGCTGGTGATGATGGTGGTGCTGTGCGCGGACGTGTTTCTCGGGGTCTTCTCCCGCTACGTGATGGCCCGCACGTTCACCTGGTACGACGAGATCGCCCGCCTCCTCTTCGTGTGGATCGTGTTCCTGGGCGCGGCGGTGGGGGTGCGGCGCAGCGCCCACTTCCGCCTGCACCTCCTGGTCGACCGCTTTCCGCCCGGGCTCCGCCGCGTGGCCCACGTGGTCGGAGTGCTGGTCGTGATGGGCTTCGGCCTGCTCCTGATCCAGCAGGGCTGGAAGCTCGTGGAGCTGGGCCAGTTCCAGCGCACGCCGGTGATGGGCCTCTCCAAGCAGTACGTCTACCTGTCGGTGCCGGCGGGCGGCGCCCTGATCGTCCTCTACAGCCTGCCGCACCTCTGGCGCGCCCTCCGCGGGGTGCCGGGAGCGGCCGCGGCATGATCCCGATCATCGCGGTCTCCTTCGCGGTCCTTCTCCTGCTGGGGATCCCGGTGGCCTTCGTCATCGGGGTGGCCGGCTTCATCGGCCTCTGGTGGAGCGGGGAGTACCCGCTCACCGTGATCGTGAAGCAGATCTTCGAGGGCGTGGACTCGTTCGTGCTGCTCGCGATCCCGCTCTTCATCCTGGCCGGCGCCTTCATGGAGACCGGCGGCATCGCGGTGCGGCTGGTCCGGCTCGCCCAGGTGCTGGTGGGGTGGATCCGGGGCGGTCTCTCGATGGCGGTGGTGGTCGCGGAGTACATCTTCTCCGGCATCTCCGGCTCCACGGTGGCCGACGTGTCCGCCATCGGCTCCACCATGATCCCGCCGATGCTGCGGGCGGGCTACCGGCCCGAGCAGGCGGTGGCGGTGGTCTCGGCCGCCTCCGCGATGGGCATCCTCGTCCCGCCCTGCATCCTCATGATCGTGATCGGCTCGGTGGCCAACGTCTCGGTGGCCGCCCTGTTCGCGGCCGGCTTCCTGCCCGCGGTGGTCCTGGCCCTTGCGATCATGGCCTATATCTGGTACGACGCGGGCCGGAGCGGCATCGAGGCGCGGGCGCGGGCCTCCTGGGGCGACATCGGGCGAGCTTTCGCCGACGCGGTGATCCCGCTCGGCCTGCCCGCCATCATCTTCGGCGGCATCCTGGGCGGGGTGGTGACCCCGACCGAGGCCGCGGTGCTCGCGGTGATCTACGCGTTCATCGTCGGGGTCTTCGTGTATCGCGAGATCGCCTGGGCCGACCTGCCCCGGATCCTGGTCCACAGCGCGGTGGTGACCGCCGCGGTGTGCTTCCTCCTCGGCACCGCCGCGGTGGTGGCGTGGGTGTTGGCGGTGCAGCAGATCCCGCAGCTCCTGCTGAAGGCGATGCTCGCGGTGCCCGGCGGCAACCTCGTGTTCCTCGCCCTGACCGCGCTGCTCTTCATCGTGCTCGGCGCGGTGCTGGAGGGGCTGCCCGCGGTGGTGATCCTGCTGCCGACCTTCATGCCGGTGGTGAGCCGGCTCGGCATCGACGTGATCCACTACAGCACGGTGGTGGTCGCGGCCACCGGCATCGGGCTGTTTCTGCCTCCGATCGGCGTCGGCTTCTTCATCGCCTGCGGGATCGCCAACATCCCGGGCGACCGCGCGACCCGCGCGATGATGCCCTACGTCTACATGATGTGCGTGGGACTCCTGATCGTGATCCTGGTGCCGTGGGTCACCCTGGTGGTCCCGCGGCTGCTCGGGCTCGGCTGACCGGGCGGGAGGCTTGCAGGTCCGGCCGACCCCAGAGTACGCTTGGACGGCTCGAGCGGGCGATGGGCACGAAGGAGAAGCTGGCGATGATCCGCGATATCGGACTGACGCGCAACCTGGGCGGCCCCGGATCGGTTTCCGAGGTCGCGATTCTCTCCCAGCCCTGAGCGCGCGACGGGCGGGCGCACCGCGGCCCCCCTTGAGCGACGCGAGGCGATCGAGATGCCAGAGCTGACCCGGCGCTACATCGTGATGACCATGGCCACCGAAGCGCCCTTCGACACGCAGGATCCGGAGGCGCCGTTCGTGCTGAAGCCGTGGAAGGACCCGGCCGCCCTCCGGGCGCTCGAGACCTACCGCGACCACGCCTACCCCGAGCTGGCCGCCGATCTCGCCGCGTGGATCAAGGCGATCGCGGGCGGACCCCGGATGCGGGGCGGTGTCGGGGCCCGGAACGAGGCGCACCTGGCCGGCCGACCGAAGGCCCGTCCGGCCACGGCCCGACCCAAGGCCAAGTCTAAAGCGGCCAAGAAGCGGCCGGCCAGGAAACCCCCGAAAGCGAAGAAGAAGCGCCGCTCGTGATGCCATCCGAGGTCGAGCGGCTGGCCGATCTCGTCTCGAGAGCGGGCCGCATCGTCGCGTTCACCGGCGCCGGCGTCAGCACCGAGTCGGGCATCCCCGACTTCCGCAGCCCGGGTGGGGTCTGGGACCGCTTCGATCCCAACGAGTTCACCTTCCAGAACTTCATGGGCAGCGAGGCCGGCCGCCGCCGCTACTGGGAGCTTGGCCGCACCACCTTCCCGGTGATCCGGCGGGCCGAGCCGAATCCTGGGCACCACGCCCTGGTGACCCTGTGGCGGCTCGGCAAGCTCGACTGCGTCATCACCCAGAACATCGACAACCTCCACCAGCGGGCGGGACTTCCGGCCGATCGGGTCATCGAGCTGCACGGCAACGCCACCCGCGCGCGCTGCCTCACCTGCGAGACGGCGTACGAGCGGGAGCGGGTCCAGGAGTGGCTCGACGCCGGTGTGGCGATTCCGATGTGCGACCCGCCCTGCGGGGGCATCATCAAGCCGCGCACGGTCATGTTCGGCGAGGCGATGCCGCGGGTGGAGCTGGAGGAGGCGGAGCGCCGGGCCCGGGCCAGCGATCTGTTCGTGGTGGTGGGCTCGTCCCTCGTCGTCTACCCGGCCGCCTACATGCCGCTGCACGCTAAGGATGCGGGCGCCACCCTCGCGATCGTGAACCTGACCGAGACCCCGCACGACGCCCAGGCCGACCTGCTGGTGCGCGGGAGCGCCGCAGGGGTCCTGGCCGCGGTCGTCGATCGGCTGCAACCGCGGCCCGTGGCCCGCTGAGTCGGGCCGCGCCGTGACCGCCTCTCTCGTCGAGCATCTCCTCGCGGGTCGCCTGGGGCGCCGCCCGGCGAGCCCGCTGAGCGAATCCACGCCCGATCTCACGCTCGAGCGCGCGTATGCCCTCCAGCGCGAGCTCGAGCAGGCCCTGATCGGGCGCGGCGAGCGCGTGATCGGATGGAAGGTGGGCTTCACCACCGCCGCGCTCCAAGAGCGGCACGGAGTGACCGAGCCGGTGCTGGGCTTCCTGCTCGGCTCCGGCGTCTTCGGGAGCGGGGACGCGGTACCCGTCGCGCGCTTCATCGCGCCCGGCGTCGAGGTCGAGGTCGCGTTCCTCCTCAAGGCGGACCTGGCCGGACCGGGGGTGACCGCCGCCTCCGCGCTGCTCGCGGTCGAGGGAGCCATGCCGTCGTTCGAGCTGATCGACTTCCGCCTGAGCGGCACCCCGCGCGGGGTCGACGTGATCGCGGACGGCGTGTATACCAACGCTATCGTGCTGGGCCGGCCGCTCACGCCGCTCGCAGGCCTCGACCTGGCCCTCGAGGGCGTGGTGTTCGAGCAGGACGGCCAGATCGTCGCGACCCAGACCGCGGCCGAGGTACTGGGCAACCCACTGGTGTCGCTCGCGTGGGCCGCCAACACGCTCGGCCGAATGGGGCGCGGCCTCCGCGCGGGGGACATCGTGCTGACCGGCTCCATCTCGAAGGTGCTGCGTCCCGTCGCGGGCCAGTCCGCGCGCGCCTCCTTCACCCGCCTCGGCAGCGTGTCGTGCCGGTTCGTCTGACCGCCGGATGGACCTGGAGGCCCTGCGGAGACGCCTCGACGCGGCGCTGAGGCGCCGCCCGCGCGTGGCCCTCGACCGCAGCGATCTGGTCTCGGCGGCGGTGCTGGTGCCGGTCACGGATCGCGACGGTCCCCACTTGGTCTTCACCAAGAAGACGTCCGGCGTGCCCCACCACAAGGGGCAGTTCTCGTTCCCGGGCGGGGTCGTGGAGACCGGCGACGGCTCGCGTGTCGAGACCGCGCTGCGCGAAGCGTGGGAGGAGATCCGGCTGCCCGCCGAGGCGGTGGAGGTGCTGGGCCTGCTCGACGACACCCCCACGCGGGCCACCAACTTCGTGATCACCCCGGTGGTGGGCATCGTGCGGGCCCCGGTCGTGTTCAAGCCGGACGGGCGCGAGATCGAGCGCGTCATCGAGGTGCCCCTCGCCACCCTGCGCGACCCCGCGATCTTCCGCACCGAGCTGTGGGAGCGAGACGGCGAGCCGCACCCGGTCCTCTTCTACCAGGTCTCGGCCGAGGACCTGGTCTGGGGGGCCACCGCGCGCATCCTGAGTCAGTTCCTCGCGTTGCTCGACGAGGAGGCGGAGTGAGCGAGCCGGTCCCGCTCGTGGAGGTGGCCGACGGCGTGGCCCGCGTGACCCTCAACAGCCCCGAGGTGCGCAACGCCCTCAACGAGGCCCTCCTGCGCGAGCTGGAGGCGACCCTGCGCCGCCTCGAGGACGATCCGGATGCGCGGGTCATCGTGCTGCGCGGGGCCGGGGAGCGAGCGTTCTGCGCGGGCGCGGACCTCAACCGCGTGGCCGACCGCGGCACCACGCTCCAGGCCCGCGAGTCTTTCGGCGGGCTCGGCCGCATCCTGGAGCACATGGCCCGGATGCGCACGCCGGTCATCGCGCAGGTCCACGGCTACGCGCTGGCGGGCGGCTGCGGGCTCGCCGCCGGGGCCGACATCGTGGTGGCGGCGGACGACGCGGTCTTCGGCCTGCCCGAGAGCAAGGTCGGCCTGCTCCCGCTGATCGTGATGGCGCCGGCGCGGCGCTGCGCTATCTCCGGGAGCTGATCACGCTGGTGGCACTGTCCGACGACGCGCGCGAGGGAATCGCCGCCTTCTTCGAGAAGCGGCCCCCGCGCTTCACCGGCCGCTAGCCATTTCCCGGCCGCCGGAGGGAGCGCGCGCGTCGACCGAAGACCCCGGGCTCTGCGCCGGCTGCCTCCACGGTCGCTGCATCGTGTCGGGACGCGGATCTGCGTTCTGGCTCTGCGCGCTCGCGAGTCGGGACCCGGCGTTTGCGAAGTATCCACGCCTGCCCGTGCTACGCTGTCCGGGACACCAACCGAAGTCCACGGAGGTCTGAGCGTGCCCAAGATCTTGCGGGCGGCCGTCCTGGGTGGGGTCGTTCTCGTCGGTGCCGTCGCCCCCGGAGCGTGGGCGCAGCCGCGCGAGCTGCCCGCCCAGCTCGTGACGCTCGGCGGTGTCGCCGAGCTGCACCGGAAGGACACGCCCGCGTGGGCGCCGGCGACCCTGCGGGCCGAATTGGGAGAAGGCGACAGCCTCCGCACCCAGCTGGGCGGGCGAGTCACCATCCGGACCGCCAGCGGTCAGGCGTTGCGGCTCGGCTCGCACTCGCAGATTGCGGTGATGGCCTCCGACGGAGCCGCGACCACGCCGGGCCCGACCCGCATCCGGCTCGACAGCGGATGGCTCTGGGTCGCGGTGATGCCGGGCAGCCCCGCGCCGACGCAGATCGAGGTGCGGGCCGGGCCGGCGGTGGTCACGGTTCGCGGCGCCGGGGCGGGGCTTCGACGCAGCGCGGACGGCGCCCTGCTCGTGCAGGTCCATCACGGGAGCGCGGTATGCGCGGGGCCGGACCGGCAGTGGGAGCGGACGCTGACGGGCCCGCAGCAGCTCGTCGTTCCCGCGTCGGGCGTTCCCGCTCAGCCGGTCGCGATTGCGGTGGATCCGCTCGAGACGACCTGGGTCCGATGGAACGCGGAGCAGGATCTCGCCGGAGGCTACGGCGGCACCGTTCCTAAGCCCTGAGGACGGGATGAGCCTCGACGCCCTCGTCGTGGGGACCGAGCTCCCGGAATACCGGGTGAGCGCCACCCCGACGCACGACGCGTGGGAGAACAAGATCCACGAGGACGGGCTCGCCCGCGAGTTCGGGTTTCGCGGCGGGCTGGTGCCCGGGGTGACGGTCTACGCGTGGATGACGCGCCCGGTGGTGGCCGCGCTCGGCGGCGCGTGGCTCGATCACGGGCGGTTCTCGGTGCGCTTCGCCAAGCCGGTCTATTTCGGCCAGCCGGTCACGGTGCGCACGAGCGTCGCCGCGCACTCCAAGGACGAGGTCACGATCCAGGCGCGGGTGGTGAACGACGAGGACGAGGTGTGCGCCACCGCGACGATGGGGCTGCCGCTCGGTCCGCTGCTGGCGCTGCCGGAGCTGGCCGCCTATCCCGCCGCTCCGCTCCCCGCCGAGCGACCGGTGGCGACCCGGGCCCACCTCGCGGGGCACACGATCCTGGGCTCGCCCGAGCTGCTGCTCGAGCGGTCGGTGATCGACGCGTTCCTCACGCGCGTGAGCGACACGCTGCCGGTCTACCGGGACGCCGACGCCCCCGCGCACCCCGGGCTCTACCTCGATCAGGCCAACCGGGCGCTGGACCGCAACGTGCGGGTGAGCCCGTGGATCCACGTGGAGAGCCACGGCCAGCATCTCACCGTGCCCCGGCTGGGGGAGCGTCTGGCCACGCGCGCCAAGGTGAAGAACCTCTTCCGGGGCAAGGGGCACGAGTTCGTGGAGCTGGACCTGCTCCTGGTGGCGGAGGGGACGCGGCCGGTGGCGTCGATCCGTCACGTCGCCATCTACCAGCTCCGGGCCACGGGATGATCCGGTGATCAAGATCCTGGTGGTCGACGACGAGGCCGAGATTCGATCGCTCCTCGCGGCGGTCCTCCAGAACAAGGGCTACGAGGTGGTCACCGCCGAGGACGGGGCCGCCGCGCTCCAGGCGGTGCCGCGCGAGCGCCCCGCGGTGATCCTGATGGACCTGAGCATGCCGCGCATGAACGGCATGGACGCGCTTCCCGAGATCAAGCGCCTCGACGGGGAGGTCCCGGTCATCATCTGCACCGCGCACGCGGACCTGGCCACCGCGGTGCGGGCGATGAAGCTGGGAGCCTACGACTACCTGACCAAACCCTTCGACGTGGAGCTGCTGATCCTCACCCTCGAGCGCGCGGTGGAGCGCCACCGGCTTCACTCGCGCATCGAGGAGCTGAAGCGGCAGGGGCAGGGCAGCTCGCTGGCCGAGCGCATGGGCGGCAGCCCGGCGATCGCGCAGGTGATCCAGCAGGTGACCCAGGTGGCGGAGTCGAACTTCACGGTGCTCGTCCAGGGCGAGACCGGGACCGGCAAGGAGCTGGTGGCGCGCGCCATCCACCAGCAGAGCCCGCGCCGGCCGGCGCCGTTCGTGGCGGTCGACTGCGGCGCGATCCCGGAGACGCTCGTGGAGTCGGAGCTGTTCGGGCACGAGCGGGGCGCCTTCACCGGGGCGCAGGCCCGCCGCGAGGGCCACTTCCAGCTGGCCAAGGGCGGGACCCTGTTCCTCGACGAGATCGGCAACGTGCCGCTCGCCACCCAGGCGAAGCTCCTGCGGGCGCTCGAGCAGCGCGAGGTCAACCCGCTCGGCGCCACGCGGGCGGTGGCGGTGGACGCGCGCATCATCGCGGCGACCAACTCGGAGCTCGAGGAGAGCGTGAAGGCCGGGCGGTTCCGCGCCGACCTGTACTACCGCCTCAGCGAGTTCACGATCGCGCTGCCCCCGCTGCGGAGCCGACGGGAGGACATCATGCACCTCTCGCAGCGCTTCCTCGACGAGGTGAGCATGGAGCTGCGGCGGCCGGTGCGGCGGATCGCGGACGAGGCCATGCAGGTGCTGCTGCACCACGACTGGCCCGGCAATGTCCGCGAGCTGCGCAACGTGGTGCGCAAGGCCGCCCTGCTCGCGACCGACGTGGTGACGCCCGAGCATGTTCCCGCGCTCAGCGCGTCGGTCCCCGCGCCGTCGCGCGCGGCCGCCGAGCCGATGGGCGAGGACCTCTCGCTGCGCGAGGTCGCCGAGCTGGCCGCGGGACAGGCCGAGCGGGAGGTCATCCGCCACGCGCTCGAGTCGACCAAGGGCAACAAGAGCCAGGCCGCGCGCCTGCTCCGGACCGACTACACCACGCTCCACGCGAAGATGAAGCGTTACGGCATCTCCGCCCGGGATTTCACGCCCCGCTAGACCGGCGTCCGTCCCTGGCCGTCTTCCTATGGCGCCCCCGCCATAGCTCTGGTGCCGCTCCGCTATTGTCCGCGCTTTCCACCGGCCGCGCCCCACCCGGTCGATCACGTAAGTAGCGAGAATCGCTCGGGCCCGGCTCTCGACTCGGGGTCGCGCGCCTTGGCACTGCCCTTGCCCGGCTATCAGTGTGGCTTCGTACCACGTCACCACCACTGAAGGAGAGCAAGACATGAGCACTCTCGAGGCCGCCCCGCGGTGGTTCTCCGTCCCCGATCTCGGGGCCCCGTCCCAGCCCGCCGTCGAGGCTCTGCGACCGCCGCTGGCCGAATCGCCGGCGGCGAGCCGCGCCCCGATGCGCGTCGGACTCTTCTCGCTCCGGCAGATCGTCGATTCGGCGGTGACCCGGGCGGAGGTGGAGGCGATCCGCCGCGCGCTGGCCAGCACGCTCGGCAACAAGAGCCACGCGGCGCGGCTACTGCGCACGAACTACACCACGCTGCACGGAAAGATGAAGCGGTACGGGATCTCCGCGCGGGAGTTCCAGCGCTCGGTGTAGCGCGGGAGATCGAGCTCTGGCGGACCAGCGCGTGACCATGGGTGGCGGTCGAGGATCGGTGCGTGGGACGTCGGCCGGTGCCGTTTCGGGCCCGGCGACGCCGGGCGCATGGGCCGGAGGACTGGGCCGGGTCCTGCTCGACGCGCTCCCCGCGATGACCGTGATCGTCGACGACCACGGCGTCATCGCGGCCGCGAACGAGGCGTGGCGGCGCTTCGGCCGGGAGAACGGCGCCGGCCCCGCGGTCGCGGAGGGCGTGGGCCTGGACTACTTCGCGATCTGCCGCGACGGGACGCTGGCGGGCTGCCCGCGGAGTCCCCGGGCGCAGGCGGGCGTCGCCCGCGTGCTCCGGCGCGAGCTGCCGATCTTCACCCTCGACTACGCCAGCCACAGCTCCGACGACCCGCGGTGGTTCATGTTGACGGTGACCCCGCTCGAAGGGGGCGCCGCGGTCATCGCCCACTCGGACATCACCGAGCGCCGCCGCACCGAGATGTCGGCCGCCGCCCTCATCGAGACCGGGCGCGAGCTGGCCGGAGGACTCGAGCCCGCGGACGTGGCCCGCCAGATCGCGACCTCGGTGGTTCGGGTGTTCGACGCCCGGCATTCGACGCTCTACCGCTTGCAGCGGGAGACCGGGCAGCTCCTCTGCATCGCGGCCGCGGGCATCGGCGACGCGGAGACGTGGCGCGGCCGGACCATGATGGTGGGCGAGGGCGTCGCGGGCCGCGCGGTGGCGGAGGAGCGGTGCGTCTGGACCCCCGACGTGCTCGACGACCCGAAGATCTCGCTGCCGGCCTGGGCCCCGGAGCAGGTGCGCGCGGCCGGGTTCCGCTCGGTGCTCGCGATGCCGCTCAAGGCGGGGGACCGGGTCATCGGGGTGCTGGGCCTGGGCGACGTGGCGGGCCGTACCTACACCGAGGACGAGCTGGCCCTGCTCGCCGCGTTCGTGGGCCAGGGCGCGGTGGCCCTCGAGAACTCGGCTCTCTACCGCGAGATCCGGGACGCGCGGGACTTCCTCCAGTCCATCACCGACCACTCCCCGGACGCGATCGTCACCACCGACGGGCAGGGGCGGGTGACCTACTTCAGCCGGGGAGCCGAGGCGATGTTCGGCTGCCGCGCCGACGAGATGATCGGAGAGGCGGTGGCCAACCTCTATCCGGGCGGGATCGAGGAGGCGCGGGTGGTACGGCAGCGTCTCGTCCTCGAGGGTCCGCTGCGGAACTACGAGACCGGCTTCCTCGCCAAGGACGGCCGACGCGTCGAGGTCAGCGCGTCGATCGCAATGCTTCGCGACCCGGCCGGCGCGGAGGTCGGCACCCTCGGCGTCCTCAAGGACATCGGGGAGCGGCGCCATCTGGAGGAGCAGCTCCGCCAGTCCCAGAAGATGGACGCGATCGGGCGCCTCGCCGGGGGGATCGCCCACGACTTCAACAACTTGCTCACCGTGATCGCGGGCCGCGCGCAGCTGATCCTCTCGCGCATTCGCCCCGAGGAGCCGATCCACCGGGACGCCACCCTGGTTCGCAGCACCGCGGACCGCGCCGCGGCGCTCACCCATCAGCTCCTCGCCTTCAGCCGCAAGCAGGTGCTCCAGCCCCAGGTGCTGAACCTCAACGCGGTGGTGACCGGCATGGAGCCGATGCTGGGCCGGCTCATCGGAGAGGACATCGACCTCTCGGTGATTCCCGCCGAGGGACTCGGACGCGTCAGGGCCGACCCCGGCCAGCTCGAGCAGGTCATCGTCAACCTGGTCGTCAACGCCCGCGACGCGATGCCCGAGGGGGGCCGCCTCACGATCGAGACCGCCGAGGTGGAGCTCGACGCGGCCTACGCGAGCCGGCACCTCACGGTGCCGGCCGGGCCCTACGTCATGCTGGAGGTGACCGACACCGGAGAGGGAATGGACGAGCAGACACGCTCGCGGGTGTTCGAGCCCTTCTTCACCACGAAGGGTCCCGGGAAGGGCACCGGCCTGGGCCTGGCCACCGTGTACGGCATCGTCAAGCAGAGCGGCGGCGACATCCAGCTCTCGAGCGAGCGGGGGCGCGGCACCAGCTTCAAGATCTACCTGCCGCGCGTGGCGGAGCAGGCGAGTGAGCCCGGCCCGACGAGGTCGGCGGCCGCCCCGGTGCCGCCCGGTGACGAGACCGTGTTGCTGGTGGAGGACGAGCCGGAGGTGCGAGATCTCGCGCGCGAGATCCTGGAGGCGAGCGGCTACACCGTGCTCCAGGCGTGCGATCCCCAGGACGCGGTGCTGATCGCGGAGCGCCACGCGGGGCCCATCCGCCTGCTGCTGACCGACGTCATCATGCCGCGGCAGAGCGGGCGGGCCCTCGCCGAGCGACTGCGCCCGCTCCGGCCCGAGCTGCAGGTGCTCTACATGTCCGGCTACACGAATGAGGCGATCGTGCGCCACGGGGTCCTCGAGCCGGACACCATGTTCATCCAGAAGCCCTTCACGCCCGCCGCGCTCGGACACAAGGTCCGCGACGCGCTCGACCGGGACCGGCCCCGGCTCGGCTCAGCCGGGCCGCCCGCCTAGGGCCACCACCGGGCCGCCCGCCTAGGGCCACCAGAGGTACAGGAAGCGCGGCCCGCTGACCCCGAGCGCGGTCGCGAACTGGCCCAGGGTGCTCTCCGCGGTGGCCGGCGCCTGGCTGCTCGAGTAGATGTTGGCGCGGTACTCCTTGGGGCGGTGGTACATCACCACCCGCGCCTCGTCGAGCTTCGCGGCCTCCCGGGTCAGCTCGACCACGTCCTCGAGGTACCCGATGCGGTCGACCAGGCCGAGGCGGAGGGCCTGATCCGCGGTGTAGATGCGACCGTCGGCGAGCGCGCGGACCCGGTCCTCGGGCAGCTTGCGCGACTGCACGATCAGGCTCACGAAGCGGCCGTACATCTCGTCGATCATGGTCTGGAACACGGCCAGCTCGGGCGCGGTGAGGGAGCGGAACGGCGAGCCCGCGTCCTTCATGGGGCCCGATTTGATCGCGAGCGGCGCGACCCCGATCTTCTGCATCAGCCCCTGGGCGTTGAGGGTTACCATCACCACCCCGATGCTGCCGGTGATGGTGGTGGGGTTGACCACGATGGTGTCGGCGGCGAGGGCCGCGTAGTAGCCTCCGGAGGCGCCCACGTCCATGATCGCGGCGACGACCGGGACCTTCTTCCGCTGCTTGAAGGTGAGGATCTCGTGGTACAGCACGTCGGACGCCGTGATGGTGCCGCCCGGACTGTTGATGCGCACGATCAGGCCGCGCACGTGGTCGTCCTTCTCCGCCTTGGCGAGCTCCTCCCGCACGCGGGCCAGGAGCGGGACGCGCGGGGGCGGCGCGCCCAGGGAGAAGCTCGGGAGGTCCTCGGAGAGCATCCCCGAGAGGTCGAGCATCAGGATCTTGCTCGACCCCTTGCCCTCCACCGTCTCTTCCTCGAGCGGCCGGATCTTGGGCTGGAAGTCGAGGGTGACCAGCGAGCACCCGCCCAGGGACGGCAGGGCGAGGGCGACGAGGAGCGCGAGAGCCAGACGTTCGAGTCGGTGCATGCCTGCAGTATACGAGGCCGCGCGAGGCGGGCCTAATCTCAGCGGGGGTGATACTCCGGGCAGACGTGCTCGGCCACGAGGGCGAGCTGCTCGAGCATGCGATCGGGCGGGCAGAGGGGCCGCAGGATGAACTTCGAGGCGCCCGCCTTCACGTACTCCTCCACCTTCTCGAGCAGGCGCCCGGCCGGTCCGAAGGCGGTGCACTGACGCATGGTGGACTCGTCCACCCGTCCGCGCGGGATGTAGGGCTGGGCCATCGCCAGTGCGGCCGCCTCCGAGTCGGCGAGCGCGTAGTTGATGAGGGTGCCGAAGTGATCCTCCGGCACCTGGCGTCCCGCCGCGGCGGCCAGGTCGTGCACCTGCTGGATCCCGGCCCGCATCTCGTCCGGCGTGATGAAGGACGGGATCCAGCCGTCGCCGAGCCGCGCGGTCCGCCGCATGGCGGCTAGGCTCTTGCCCCCGATCCAGATCGGCGGAGGCGTCTGCCACGGCTTGGGGAAGATCGACACCCGGTCCAGCTTGTAGAAGTCGCCCTGGAAGGTCACCTCGTCCTGCGTCCAGAGCAGGCGCATCACCCGGATGGCTTCATCGGTGCGGCGCCCGCGCTCGGCGAAGGGCACGCCGGAGGCGTCGAACTCGCGCGGCAGCTCGACTCCCACCCCCACCGCGGGGAAGAGCCGCCCCTGCGAGAGCCAGTCCACCGTGGCCATCTCCTTGGCCGCCACCACCGGCGTGCGGTACGGGAGCACGACCACGCTGGGCCCGAACTTGAGCCGGGTGGTGCGCGCGGCGATCGCGGCGAGCGTGGTCATGACCTCGGGGACCGGGGCGGGGGAGGAGAGGCGATCGGAGAGCCAGATCGAGTCCACGTCGCTCCGCTCGAGCATGTCGCAGAGGGTCCACAGGAAGCCCGCGCCGTCGCGGCCGGGCGGCCACGGGCCCGGCATGATGCCGATGCGGTACTTGACGGTCATGGTGCGGCATCGTACGCGCGGGGCTCCGAGGCGTCAAGGCGAGCCGCTCGACCGCAGGAGTTGACAGGAAGGCCTCCGACACGTCAGGGTCGAGTGATGAGCGGTCACGATCGGCGGTCGTTCCCGAGGGCGGCGGCGGCGTGGCCGGCCACGGTGGAATCGAGCGACGGGCGCGTGGTGTCCGGCGAGGTCGTGAACCTGAGTCTCTCCGGGATGAAGGTGCGGTCGGACACCGAGGCGGCGGCGAACAGCATCGTGACGGTGCGGGTCACGCTGCCCGGCGACGCGGGACGGCTCGAGATGGTCGGCACGGTGGTGCGTCGCGACCGCGAGAGCATCGGCGTCGCGTTCCTCAAGATGTCGGACTCGCCGGCGGGGCGGGTGACCCCGTTCGTCTCGCGCAGCGACATGCGGCGGCGCTTCCCGCGGGTGCCGGTGAGCCTGCCGATCCGGGTCGAGGGCGGATCCGCGGGAACCGCGAGCGGGCACACCGTCGACCTGAGCGCCTCGGGCGGCCGCGTGCGGACCGATCAGCCCCTGGTAGATGGCGACGTGGTGGTGATCGAGCTGCCGGCCCGGCCGGGGCTCGATCGCCTGCGGCTGCCCGCGGTGGTATGGGAGGCGTACGAGGGCGGCGCGGTGCTCGTCTTCGCCAACCTCGATTCCCGAGAATTCACGCGGCTGCAGGAGTACATCGCGAGCTGCCAGTCACGCGGCTCGCGACCGACTTCCGTTTGACAGCCCCCGGGAGCGCCGCATAGAATGAACCGCGGTTCATCTCTTCCCATGCGCGATCCAGACAAGCCCCAGCAGATCATCGAGGCCGCGGTTCGGGTCTTCGCGCGGCAGGGCTACTTCAACTCGCGGGTGTCGGACATCGCGCGCGAGGCGGGCATCGCCGCCGGCACGATCTACCTCTACTTCAAGACGAAGGAAGACATCCTCATCACGCTGTTCCGCGAGAAGATGGCCGCGTTCGAGGCGTCTCTGCGGCGGGCCATCAGCGGCGAGCCGGACGCGGTGGCCAAGGTGCGCCGGCTCGTCCAGCTTCACTTCCAGATGCTGGAGAAGGATCCCGACCTGGCCGAGGTCGTGCAGGTCGAGCTGCGCCAGGGTCAGAAGTTCTTCCGGGGCGCGTCGAGCCAGGAGGTCGCGGCGTACTTCGCCCTGATCGGCTCCGTCCTCGAGGAGGGCGTCGGCCAGGGGCACTTCAAGGCCGACCTGCCGGTGAAGGTGGCCACCAAGGTGCTCTTCGGCGCGATGGACCAGATGGCGACGTCGTGGGTCCTGGGCAAGCGCGGCTACCGGCTCGTGGATACCGCGCCGGCGGTGGCGGACCTGTTCCTGCAGGGCGTGGCCGCCCGCCCCTAGCCTTCACGCACGGAGGAGTTACCCGATGGCCTACGAGACCCTCATCCTGACCCGCGAGGAGCGCTTCGCGATCGTCACCCTCAACCGGCCGCCCGCGAACGCCATCAGCGAGACGCTCATGCGGGAGCTGAACGCGGCGCTCTCCGAGCTCGAGTCGGACGACGCGGTGCGCGCGGTGATCATCACCGGCGCGGGCGACAAGATCTTCTGCGCGGGCGCCGATCTCGGCTCGGCTTTCCAGGGATCGGACGTGGCCACCTTCATCCGCTTCGGCAACGGCGTGGTGCGGCGCATCGAGCGTTTCCCCAAGCCGGTGGTAGCCGCGATCAACGGGCACGCGCTGGGGGGCGGGTGCGAGATCGCGATGGGCTGCCACATCCGCATCCTGAAGGAGGGCGCGCGGATGGGGCAGACCGAGTCCAACCTCGGCATCATCCCGGGCTTCGGCGGCACCCAGCGCTACCCGCGCCTCATGGGGCGGGGGCGCGCCCTCGAGCACCTGATCCTCGGGACCCAGGTGCCCGCGCAGGAGTGCTACCGCACCGGGCTCGTCAACCGGCTGTCGAAGGAGGGCGAGACCCTCAACGACGCGCGCGCGCTCGCCCGCGAGCTGGCCAAGCGCCCGCCGATCGCCACGCGCCTCATCATCGAGGCGGTGGACGATGGCATCCACGCTCCCATCGACCAGGCCATCGAGGTCGAGGTGCGGGCCTTTCTCCAGTCGCTCCGCACCGAGGACGCGGGCGAGGGCATCCAGGCCTTCTTCCAGAAGCGGCCCGCCGATTTCAAGGGCCGCTAGGTGGATTCCTAAGTGGACCTGGGCCTTACGGGCAAGACCGCGCTGGTGACCGGCGGCGCCCGGAGCCTCGGCAAGCAGGACGCCCTCACCCTCGCGGCGGAAGGCTGTCGGGTGATCGTGCTGGATCTCAACGCGGAGGGCGCGGAGGAGACCGCGAAGGAGATCGCCGACGGGGGCGGCACCGCGCGGGGCTACGCGGCCGACATCACCGACCGCGCGGTCCTGGCCGAGGTGATCAGGCGCGCCGAGCAGGAAGTCGGGCCCGTCGACATCTGCGTCAACAACGCGGGGTGGATCTACACGATGGGTCAGCTCAAGGACACCGCGGACGACGACTGGGACCTGAACCTGCGCATCAACCTGACCGGCACCTACAACGTCACGAAGCTGGTGTTCCCGGGCATGCGCGAGCGCCGCTGGGGACGCGTGATCTGCATGGCCTCGATCGCCGGGCTGATGGGCGGCTTCGGGCAGACCGCGTACTCGACGAGCAAGATGGGGGTGATCGGCTTTGCCAAGTCGGTGGCGCTCGAGGGGGCGCGGTACAATGTGACCTCGAACGTGATCGCTCCCGGCATCGTGGGGCCGAATGCGAACATGTCGCCACTGTACGAGCGCATGGTCAAGCGGGTGGCCATGCAGCGGGAAGGACAGCCCGAAGACATCGCGAGCGCGATCGCGTTTCTCTGCTCGGAGCGCGCGCGCTACATCACGGGGGCCGTGCTCACCGTCACCGGGGGCATGGACCTCTTCACGTTCTAGGACACGATCGACACCGGAAAGGAGCATCGGTCATGCCGACAGTGAAGGAGACCTTCGACAACATGGCATCCCGGTTCCGCGCCGACAAGGCCGCGGGGGTGAACGCCACCATCCAGTACGACATCACGGGGGATCAGGGCGGGACCTGGAACGCGGTCATCAAGGACGGCGCCTGCAACGTGACCCAGGGCGCCGCGACCAGCCCGAACCTCACCCTCACCATGTCGTCGCAGGACTGGCTCGACATGACCGGCGGCAAGCTCTCCGGGCAGATGGCCTTCATGTCGGGCAAGCTCAAGCTGAAGGGCGACATGGGCCTCGCCATGAAGGTGGGGAGCCTCTTCCAGGTCTAGCCCGTCTCGTGGCCGCGTCCGCCCGGCCCCGCTGCCCCGCGAGGGCGGGGTCGGGGCGCGGCGGAGATGACTGACGCGAAGCGTCACGCCGGGTGTAGGATAGGAGCCATGAAAGACGAGCTCTTCACGATGATGGGAGAGATGCCGGCGATGTCGCCGGAGGTGCTGGCGCGGATGCGGGAGGAGGCCAGCCGTAATCTCCTCCGCATGAAGCACTGGAGCGAGATGGTGATGAACCCCAAGGAGCCCGAGGTTGGGCCCACCCCGCGGCAGCTGATCTACCGCACCAACAAGTCGCGCCTCTGGCGGTACGAGTCGAAGCGCACGGTGCGCACCCCCCTCCTCTTCGTGCCCAATCTCGGGATCAGCCGGCCCTACATCTTCGATCTCATGCCCAAGGGCTCGTTCATCGAGTACATGACCGGGCAGGGCTTCGACTTCTTCCTGGTGGACTGGGGCGTGTTCGGCGAGGAAGACAACGGCCTCACCGTCGAGGACGCGGTCACCAAGATCCTCCCGCGGCTCGCCGCCAAGGCCCTCGAGGCCTCCGGGGCCTCCGAGATGTCGGTGCTGGGCTACTGCATGGGCGCCCCGCTCTCCGCGAGCTTCGTGGCGACCCATCCGGAGTTCCCGCTCAAGAACTACGTCGACATGGCGGGCCCCATCGACTTCGCCCACGTGGGGCTGTTCGGCAAGTGGCTCGACCCGCGGGTCTTCGACGTGGACAAGTACGTCGACACCCTGGGGAGCATCCCGGCCGAGATGGTCAAGATGGGCTTCAAGCTCCTCAAGCCCACCATGGACCTCAACACCAATCTGAACCTCTGGTGGAACCTCTGGAACCCCGACTACGTGGCCGGTTTCAACGCGCTCAACAAGTGGGCCAACGAGTACCTGCCGTTCCCGGGGGAGTTCTTCCGTCACTGGGTCAAGGATTTCTACCAGCAGAACCAGCTCATCAAGGGCCAGCTCATGATGGCGGGTCGCCGGGTGGACCTGCGCGAGATCCGCTGCCCGGTGCTCGCGATGGGGGCCAAGGAAGACAACATCGCGCCCCCCGCCTGCGTGAAGCCGCTCATCGACGTCGTGAGCACGCGCGACAAGGAGTACGTGGAGCTGCCGGGAGGACACATCTCGCTGATCGCCGGACGCAGCGCCTCGGTGCATTGCTGGCCGAAGGTGGCGTCCTGGCTGGCCGCGCGGTCCTAGCCGCGGGCCGGGGAAGGACGTCATGGCCGACAACACCAGCCAGCAGCTGCTCGACATGTGGAAGCGCCAGGTCGAGGACGGCACGCAGGCCTGGCTCCGGATGATGGGGCAGGGGCCGGCGGCCGGGACACCCCCGATGGATCCGCAGGCCTTCTGGCGGCCCTTCATGGACCAGGGCATGGCCGCGTGGTCGAAGGTGATGACCCAGGGGACCGCACCGTCGCCCGATCTGATGGCGCAGTGGAAGCAGTTCCTCGACCAGTGGATCGCGGCGTGGTCCCGGGTCCTGGAGCAGGCGATGGGCACCGACACCTTCGCGCAGATGATGGGCAAGCAGCTCGAGGGCTTCCTCAATGTCTCCGGCCCCGCCAAGAAGGCGGCCGAGCAGCAGATCGACGCCTCGCTCGCCGGGCTCGGCCTGCCGTCACGCGCCCAGGTCGTGGCGCTGGCCCGCCACCTGGCCCAGGTCGAGGAGAAGATCGACGCCCTCGAGGACAAGCTGGACCGCGCGCTCCGCCGGCCCACCGACGCCGCCGGGCGACCGGAGCGCGCATGATCGGCATGACGATCGACGCCATCGCGGTGGGCGACAGCGCCCGGATCACCCGCCGCGTCACCGACGGCGACATCGCCTCGTTCGTGGACGCGGTCGGCGACTACAACCCGGTGCACTCGGACCGGGCGTACGCGGCGGAGACGGTGTTCAAGGAGCCGATCGCGCCCGGGATCTGGACCGCCGGACTCGTCTCGGCGGTGATCGGCACGCGGCTGCCGGGGCCCGGCGCCATCTACCTCTCCCAGGACCTCAAGTTCCTCAAGCCGGTGAAGGCGGGCGATTCGATCTCGGCCCGCGTCGAGGTGATCGACGTCGACCGGGAGAGAAACCGGATTCGCCTGCGCACCGTGTGCACCAACCAGCGGGCCGAGGACGTGCTGACCGGCGAGGCGGTGGTGATGCCGTCGCGGACGCCGATCGACTACGCGCGATCGACCGCGCCCATGGGTGCGCTCGCGCTCTGGACGCTTCAGCCGCTCGCGTGGATGGCCCAGGGCGCCACCATCGTGGGCATGCTGGGTCTCTCCGCGCTCTCCGCCGCGTCCGCGCGCCCGCGGACGAAATAGCGAGCGTCGTCGGGCGTCGCGGCCCGTCGCCGCGGCCGGCTCACCTTGTCGGGGCTGGACCGCGGTGCTAGACTGACACCGATCATGGCGTACGTCATCAAGCGCTACTCCAATCGCAAGCTCTACGATACGCAGGAGAGCCGCTACGTCACGCTGGAGGAGCTCGAGGAGCTGATCCGGGCCGGGCGCGAGATCTCGGTCGTGGACGTCTCGACGGGCGAGGATCTCACGTCGGTCACCCTCGCGCAGATCATCCTCGAGAACGAACGGAACCACCGCGCGACGCTGCCCACCGGGTTCCTGCACCAGCTCATCAAGCATGGAGAGGCCTGGCAGGACTTCGTGCAGAAGTCGCTCCGCTCCAGTCTCGAGGGGCTCATGACGAGTCAGCGCGAGGCCGACCGCGTGCTGCGGGACTGGGCTTCCCGCGCCGGGTGGCCGAGCGTCGCATCGCCCGGCGCCGAACCGGTCAAGCCGGAGAAGCGCGCCGACACCGCCGAGGCCGACGTCCTCCGCGAGGAGGTCTCGGTGCTACGCGAGCAGCTGCGCGCGCTCGAAGAGCGGCTCGAGAAGAAGCGCGAGAAGTAGCGACGCGAGTCGGGTCGTGCGACCCGGCCCGCGTCGGTCCTGCGTCCGCCCCCGTCAGATCATTCAGGCGAGCGGGGTGTAGAGCGACTGCACCTTGCCGGCGAGCTGCGTGACCGTGGCTTGGATCTCCTGACCGGCGTGCTCGGCGGTGACCTGCAGCCGCTCCGCGGACCGGGTCATGGCCTGTGCGGTACCCTCGAGGAGCCGGAACGTCTTCTGCGCGCTTTCCGCCGATTCCAGCGCACCCTTCCGGTAGGCCCCGAGCGGATCGCGTGGCGCATCCTGCATCGCGTGCTGCCGGCGGAGCAGGTAGGCCTGCCCCTCCTTGACCGCCTCGAGCGCGGAGGACTGGATCTCGGCGTAGAGGCGCGCCCCCTCCCGTGCCGTGCCGGCGGAAAGATCCACGAGCTCCTGGAGAACCTTCTGGTTTGCGTCGGCCCACAGCGAGAATGCCTCGACGGTGCGTCCGGTCAGCTCGGCCATCAGCTCGTTCACCTGCAGGGGATGGGGATTGGTCATCTCGTTTCGCTCCTTGGTGTTGTTTCGACCGCGCACCGTCGAGGATAACGCGGTGCGCTATGAGCGTCAAGCGTTTTATCGCGTCGCGTTACGACGACCGTGCTATACGGGTAACCTCTTGAAACTCATCACGAACTGGTGACCCGATCCATGTCCCTCACTCGCCTCGCGGACGAGAGCCTCGACAAGTACGGCGAGTATGTCGCGCTGGCGTTCGAGGGCCGCCGGTACACCAATCTCGAGCAGGCGCGGGCGGCCGCTCGGCTGGCCCACGCCATGCGGCGCCTGGGCGTGGGCCCCGGGGATCGCGTGGTCGTGATGCTTCCGAATTGCCCCGAGGTGATCCAGAGCTACGGCGGCATCCTCAAGTGTGGCGGCGTCATCGTTCCGGTGATCTTCCTGCTGGGCGAGCGGGAAGTCGCCCACATCGTGGCCGACTCCGAGGCGAACGTGGTGATCACGTCTGCCGACATGCTCGGGAAGGTCGAGGCGCAGATCGGCGTCCTGCCCACGCTGCACCACGTCCTGCTGGTGGACGGCGGTGGCGACGGCACGACGCGCTCGCTGACGGCGGAAGCCGCGGGGGAGCCGGACACTTTCCCGACCGTGGAGCGGCGCCCCGAAGACCTGGCGGTGATCCTCTACACCTCGGGAACCACCGGACTCCCCAAGGGCGTGGCCCTCTCCCACGACAACCTCGAGTCCAACGCGCGCTCGGCCGCCTCGCTGAACGAGCTCGGACGGGACGACTGGGCGGTGGCGGTCCTGCCGCTCTCGCACTCCTATGGCCTCACCGTGATGAACGCCGGCCACATCCTGGGCTCGCGGGCAGCGCTGCTCCGCTGGTTCCACCCGGAGGCGGTGCTGCAGACCATCCAGGAGTTCCGGGCGGTCTCGATGTCGGCGGTGCCCACCATGCTGATCTACCTGCTGAACTACCCGGAGGCCGACCGCTTCGACACCCGCTCGATGCGGGCGTGGGGCTCGGGCGCGGCCCCGCTGCCAACCGAGATCGTGGAGCCCTTCGAGCGGAAGTTCGGGGGCAAGATCCTGGAGGGCTACGGCCTGACCGAGGCCTCCCCGGTGGTGTCGGCGCACCGTCTGAGCGGCCCGCGCAAGGTGGGCTCGGTGGGTCGCGCGATTCCCGGGGTCGAGGTCTCGATCCTGGACGATCTTGACCGCGGGCTCCCCGCGGGCGAGGTGGGCGAGGTCTGCGTCCGCGGGCGGAGCGTCATGGTCGGCTACTACCGCAACCCGGAGGAGACGGCGCGGACGGTGAGGGCCGGGTGGCTGCATACCGGGGACATGGGCCGGCTCGACGAGGACGGCTTCCTCTTCATCGTCGAGCGCAAGAAGGACCTGATCATCCGCGGCGGATTCAACATCTACCCGCACGAGGTCGAAGAGGTCCTCTACGCCCACCCCAAGGTGGCCGAGGCCGCGGTGGTCGGCATGAAGGATGAGCTGATGGGGGAGGGCGTGCTCGCGTTCGTCGTGCTCCGGAGCGGCGAGCGGGCGACCGCCGCGGACATCGGCGCGTTCTGCGAGGGCCGCCTGGCCCGCTTCAAGTGGCCGAAGGAGATCCGTTTCGTGGACTCGCTGCCCAAGAGCCCGATCGGCAAGATCCTGCGCAAAGAGCTCCGCACACAGGCGTGAGGAGGGAACCATGGCCCACGTGACGCTGGCGAGCATGTTCTGGCATCGGGTCGAAACCGACGGCGACCGGCCGGCCCAACAGTGGAAGGAGGGCGGCGCGTGGCGCACCCGTCCCTGGCGCGAGGTCGGGGAGATCGTGCGCGAGCTGGCCACCGGCCTGCTCGCCCTCGGCCGCCGCAAGGACGAGGCGATCGGCATCCTGTCCGCGAGTCGCGCCGAATGGGTGCAGGCCGACTTCGCGGCCTTCTCCGCGGGCTGTCGCACCATTCCGATCTATCCGAGCTACCCCCCGGACCTCATCCAGTACATCGTCAACGACGCGGGGGTGAAGACCCTGTTCGTCGAGGATCCGGCGCAGCTCGCCAAGGTCCTCGAGGTGCAGGGCAAGATGGAAGGGCTCGAGCAGATCGTGGTGATGCAGGGCCACCAGGGCGAGTCCTCGGCCCGGGTCATGACCTGGGATGGGCTGCGGCGCCTCGGACGGGACAACCTCGAGCGGCTCCGCGGGGAGCTGGCGAGCCGGGTGGCCGCGGTCGGGCCGGAAGACATCGCCACCATCGTGTACACGTCGGGCACCACCGGCCCGCCTAAGGGCGTGGTCCAGACCCACGGCAACCACCTGGGCACGCTCGGGTCCGCGGCCAAGATGTCGGGGATCCAGGACGGCGACACCCACCTGCTCTTCCTGCCGCTCGCGCACTCCTTCGCGCGGCTCGAGTCGTTCATCGGCGTGCACCGGGGCCTCACCACCGCGTTCGCCGAGAGCATCGACAAGCTCCGCGAGAACCTGCCCGAGGTGAAGCCGCACTTCATCTGCAGCGTGCCCCGCGTGTTCGAGAAGGTCTATGCGGGCGTCCTCGCCAAGGCGGAGGCGGGCTCGCCGGTCAAGCGCAAGATCTTCAACTGGGCGGTCGGGGTGGGGCGGGAGGTGTCGAAGCTCCAGCAGGCCCGCCGGCCCGTCCCGGCCCGGCTGGGCTTCAAGCACCGCATCGCCCACGCGCTCGTGTTCGGCAAGCTGCACGAGGCCCTCGGCGGGCGTCTGCGCTTCGCGGTCTCGGGCGGCGCCCCGCTTTCCAAGGAGATCGCCGAGTTCTTCCACGCGGCGGGCATCCTCATCCTGGAAGGCTACGGTCTCACCGAGACCTGTCCCTCTCTCACGTTCAACCGGATGGAGCACTTCAAGTTCGGATCGGTCGGGCAGGCGCAGCCAGGCATCGAGGTCAAGATCGCGCCCGACGGGGAGATCATGGGGCGCGGGCCCAACATCGCCAAGGGCTACTTCAAGAAGCCGGAGGCGACCGCGGAGGTCTTCCTGGCCGACGGCTGGTTCGCGACCGGAGACATCGGGCGGATCGACGAGGACGGGTTCCTCTTCATCACCGACCGCAAGAAGGACCTCATCGTCACCGCGGGCGGGATGAACATCGCGCCCCAGAACGTCGAGAACCTGCTCAAGGGCGATCCGTTCATCAGTCAGGCGATGGTCTACGGGGACAAGCGGCCCTACCCGGTGGCTCTCATCACCCTGAACCCGGAGGAGCTCGCCAAGTATGCCCGGGAGCAAGGCATCCTCGATACCGAACCCTCCTCGCTCGCCAAGAACCCGAAGGTGGTGGCGCGCGTGTCGCGCATCGTGGAGGAGCGGAACGGGGAGCTGCAGTCCTACGCGAAGGTCAAGAAGTTCATGATCCTGCCCGGCGACTTCACGGTCGAGAACGGGCTCCTGACCCCGACGCTGAAGGTCAAGCGCCGGGTCATCACCGACAAGCACCGGGAGCTGCTCGATTCCCTCTACCGATAGCGGGGCCCTCGCGGCGATGCGCCTCGACGGCCGCGTCGCCATCGTCACCGGCGCCAGCCGCGGCCTCGGGCGCGCGATGGCGGTGGCGCTCGCGGAGGCGGGTGCCGACGTGGCGCTCGCCGCGCGCTCCCAGCCCGACCTCGATGAGACCGCGCGCCTCGTCCGGGCCACCGGCCGCCGCGCCCTCGCGATCACCACCGACGTGAGCGTCTACGCGCAGGTGGCGGGGCTGGTGGCGCGCACGGTCGGCGAGCTGGGCGGCCTCCACGTCGTGGTGAACAACTCGGGGATTGCGCGCGTGGCCCCCGTCGCGCAGATGTCGCCCGAGGACTTCCGCGCCACCCTCGACGTCAACCTGGTCGGGGTGTTCAACGGCTGCCGCGCCGCCGCCGCCCACCTCATCGCCCAGAAGTCCGGCAAGATCGTCAACGTGGCCTCGGTGCTGGGACAGGTGGGGCTGCCCGGCTACAGCGCCTACGCCGCGTCCAAGAGCGGGGTGATGGGGTTCACGCGGGCCCTGGCCGCGGAGTGGGCCCGTCACTCCATCCAGGTCAACGCGGTCGCGCCCGGCTGGTTCGTCACCGACATGAATGCGGAGGCCTTCGGCGATCCGCGCGTCAGCGAGCGGCTCCTCCGCGACGTGCCGGCGCGCCGTACCGGACGGCTCGAGGAGATCGGGCCGCTGGTGGTCTACCTGGCCTCCGCCGCCTCCGACTTCATGACCGGGCAGACCCTCTTCCTCGACGGCGGCCAGTCCGCGGCCTGAGCGGCGATCCGGGCGCTAGCCCGGATGACGCCCCACGGCCCGATCCACCGACTCCCAGAAGGCGCGCTCCGCCTCGCGCGGCGCATTCTCCACCCGGCATTGCCGATCCAGGATCATGGTGCGGCGGTGCGCGCCGTCGTAGGACGGCCAGTCGGGGACGCCTCCATGCTCGGGCCGTCCGGTGCGCGCGAAGGCGATCCAGGAGTCCTGGACGCGCGCGGCGAGAGCCAGCGCCTCCGGGCCCCGGCCGACGAGCGGGCGGAGCAGCCGATGCTCGAGGGTGCCGAAGACGAAGGGCAGATCCAGGGCGTGGCAGGAGCCGAGCATGCCGCCCAGCACCGGCGAGGGCCAGGTAAACAGGTAGGCGTAGGTCTGCGGCTGATGCGCGGCCTGCCGCGCGGCCAGGCTCATCGCGGGATGGCGCATGGTCCGGTCGGTCTCGATCGCAAACCACAGCTCTCCCGGCTCGACGCGCTCGCCGCGCGCCGCCCGCGCCGCGCGGTAGACCTCGACCGCGCGCCTCCCGGCTCCCCGGACGCCGACCTGCCCAGCCGCGATGGCCTCCTCGCAGCGGGCCACCAGGCCCGCCTCGTCGAGGGTCGCGGCCTCCGGATCGAGCGGCGCGAAGAGCTTCGACTCGTCGAGGTTGGTGCCGATCAGCAGCGGGACGTGGCGGGCCGCGCCCGCCCCGATGGCGGCGAGCGGGTGGCCGGGGAGCACCTCGCCGTCCACCACCGGCTGGAAGGGGAGGCCCTGGGTGCGCAGCCGTCGCAGCGGCGCCATCGCGTCCGACCGTCCCGCAGGGAGACGACGGCCCCGGCGCTTGAGGACATCGACGAGCCCGCGGGCGAGGGGTGCGGTGAGGCGGCCGAACCGTCGCTGCGCGAGGGACAGGCCGAGGAACATCGCGCCCGCCACGCGCTGCCCGGTGGCGGAGAGGCCGCCCAGCACGTGGTCCTCGCCGAGGAGCAGGTCCCCGAAGAACCGGCGCTGGACCTCGAGGATCCGATCGGCGCCCAGACTCTGCAGGGCCTCCGGCGAGGCGACTCCCAGCTCGTCGAGCACATGGTCGGAGAGCTCGGTGGCGATCTCGCGGGGCCACACGAAGTTGGCGCCGCCGGACTGGAGGATCGCGCGGTGGAAGAGCCCGTGGGCGCGCGCGAGGCCAAGGAGGGTGGCGCAGCTCATGGCGCCGGCCGACTCGCCGAAGATCGTGACCTGGTCGGGGTCGCCGCCGAAGGCCTCGATCTCGTCGCGTACCCAGGTGAGCGCGGCCACCTGGTCGAGGAGGCCCTCGTTGCCGGTGGCGGGGAGCCGCTGGCCGAAGCGGTCGCGCAGGCGAAGGAAGCCGAAGGCACCGAGCCGGTAGTTGATGGTGACGACCACCACGTCCCCCCGCCGGGCCAGGGTCGCGCCGTCATAGAGCATCTGGGAGCCCGAGCCCAGCAGGAAGGCTCCGCCGTGGATCCACACCAGGACCGGCCGTCGCCGGCGGTCGGCCGCGGGCGTCCAGACGTTCAGATAGAGGCAGTCCTCGCTGGTACGGCCGATGCCGAGGCTCATGATGGGCCCGATGAGCGCGCCGTTCTGCGGGGCCGACGGCCCGAAGCGCGTGGCGTCGTGCGTGCCGGTCCACGCCTCGGGCGGCTCGGGTGGCCCGAAGCGCCGCGGCCCGACCGGCGGGCGGGCGTAGGGGATCCCGCGGAATACCGCGAGGCCTTCCTCGGCCAGGCCGCGCACACGGCCCCGGCGGGTCTCGACCAGGACGTCCATGGCCTCTATACTACGTCTCCCCATGAGTGACGCACCGACGTCTCCCGCTCGAGCCCTCCCGCGCACCGTCCAGCTCAAGGACGGCACGCCGATCGTGCTGCGCCTGATGATCCCGGCGGACGCCGCACCGATCGCCGCGTTCGCGCGCAGCCTGCCGGAGGACGACCTGCTCTTCCTGCGCATGGACATCACCGATCCCGACGCGGTCGCGCACTGGATGCGCAACCTCGAGGCCGGGCTCACCACCACTGTCCTCGCGGAGGCGGGCGGGGAGATCGCGGGCTACGCGGCCCTGGTGCAGAACCGGGTCGCCTGGCAGCGGCACCTGGGCGAGATCCGGACCCAGGTCGCGCTGCGCTTCCGCTCCCAGGGCTTGGGCCGGGCCCTCGCCGGCGAGATCTTCGGGCTGGCCCGCGGTCGTGGCCTCCGCAAGATCGTGGCCCAGATGACGCCGGACCAGAAGGGGGCCATGGTCACCTTCGAGCGGCTCGGCTTCCGGCCGGAGGCGCTGCTGCAGGACTTCGTGGTCGATCACACGGGCCGCACCCGCGACCTGGTGGTGATGGGATACGACGTCACCGGCCTGACCGATCACGACGACTAGCGTCGATGGCCCAGAAGAACCTCCTCGACCCGATCCCGCATCCCCCGCGCACGCTCGTCCTGGGCAACCTGCTCTCGCTCGGGATCAGCACCCCGATCCAGGACATGATCACGCTCGCGCGCCAGTACGGGCCCATCTACTGGCTCGACATGATGGGCAAGCCGCTCGTGGTGGTCTCGGGCTTCTCCCTGGTCGACGAGCTGTGCGACGAGACGCGCTTCGACAAGAGCGTCAAGGGCGCCCTGCGCCGGCTCCGTGCCTTCGCGGGCGACGGCCTCTTCACCGCCTACACCCAGGAGCCGAACTGGTCGCGGGCCCACAACATCCTCCTGCCCAACTTCGGGTCGCGCGCCATGCAGGGCTATCACCCGATGATGGTCGACATCGCCCAGCAGCTGGTGCTCAAGTGGGAGCGGCTCAACGTCGACGACGAGATCGACGTCACCCACGACATGACGTCGCTCACCCTCGACACCATCGGGCTCTGCGGGTTCGGCTACCGCTTCAACTCGTTCTACCGCGACGCCAACCACCCGTTCGTGGGGGCGATGATCGGGGCCCTCGGGGCCTCGATGGAGACGCGGGGCCTGCCGCTCGAGAGCCTGATCAAGAAGGATCGGGAGCGCCAGCTCAAGGCCGACATCCGCTACATGAACGAGATGGTGGACCGGATCATCCAGGAGCGCCGGCAGGAACGCCGGGATGACGCCTCGAAGCCGGATCTCCTGAGCTGCATGCTCTCCGGCGTGGATCGGAAGAGCGGCGAGCGGCTCGAGGATCTCAACATCCGCTACCAGGTGATCACCTTCCTGATCGCGGGGCACGAGACGACGAGCGGCCTCCTGTCCTTCGCCACTTACTTCCTGCTCCAGAATCCGGAGGTGCTCGCCCGTGCCCACGAGGAGGTGGACCGGGTCCTCGGCTCCGACCCCTCGGTGCCGCCGACCTACGCCCAGGTCAACCAGCTGACCTACCTCGGCCAGGTGCTGAAGGAGTCGCTGCGCCTCTGGCCCACCGCGCCGGTCTTCGCCCTCTCGCCCTACGAGGACACCACGATCGGCGGGACGTACCGGATGAAGAAGCCGTACCAGATCGTGGTGCTCACGCCCATGCTCCACCGCGATCCCGCGGTGTGGGGGGAGCGCGCCGAGGTCTTCGATCCGGACAACTTCTCGCGCGAGGCCGAGTCGGGGCGTCCGGCCAACGCCTACAAGCCCTTCGGCAACGGCCAGCGGGCCTGCATCGGCCGCCAGTTCGCCCTCGTCGAGGCGACGCTCGTGCTCGGCATGATCCTGCAGCGCTTCCAGCTGGTCGACCACACCCGCTACCGGCTGGCCCTCAAGGAAACGCTGACCGTCAAGCCGGACGGCTTCCGCATCCGGGTGCGGCGGCGACCCGATCGCGACCGGAGCCACCCGCCCGGGCGTCCGGCGGTCCGCGCGACGGCCGCCGCGGCGGGGCCGATCCTCGCATCGACGGGTCCGCGGCACGGCACGCCTCTCCTCGTGCTCTACGGCTCCAACCTGGGCACCGCCGAGGAGGTCGCGCGCCGGGTAGCGGAATCGGGCGAGGCGGGCGGTTTCGCGGTCACGGTGGCTCCGCTCGACGACTATGTCGGTCGGCTGCCCGGCGAGGGCGCGGTGGTCATCGCGTCGGCGTCCTACAACGGCACGCCGCCCGACAACGCGGTCCGCTTCTGCGAATGGCTGCGCGCGGCCGAGCCGGATACCGTCTCGCTCGCGGGCGTGCGCTACACGGTGTGGGGCTGCGGCAACCGGGACTGGGCCTCCACGTTCCAGGCGGTGCCCCGGCTCATCGACGAGCGGCTCGCCGCGCTCGGGGCCGAGCGGCTCTACCCGCGCGGCGAAGGCGATGCGCGGGAGGACTTCGACGGGCAGTTCCAGGCCTGGCAGGATCCGCTGCTGGGGACCCTGGCCACGGCGCTCGGGGTCGAGCTGGCGCCCCCGGAGGCGGTGGAGACCGCGCACCTGACGGTCGAGGAGGTCGAGGGCGGGGAGGCGAGCCCGTTCGTCGACTCGCTCGGGGCCCGCGCGATGCGGGTGGCGGTCAACCGCGAGCTGCACACGCGGACCGGCGCCGATCCCTCGCCGCGCTCGACCCGACACGTGGAGCTCGAGCTGCCCGACGGCGTGGCCTATCGCGCGGGCGATCACCTGGGGGTGATCCCTCGCAACGCGGACGCGCTCGTCGCGCGGGTGGCCGCCCGCTTCGGTCTCGACCCCGCCGCGTCCATCCGGCTCCGGCTGCCCGGGAGCCGCAAGACCTTTCTCCCGGTGGATCAGCCGGTCCGCGTGAGCCGCCTGCTCGGCGACTACGTCGAGCTGCAGGATCCCGCGACCCGGAAGCAGATCCAGGGGCTCGCCGGGCACACCGAGTGCCCGTGGACGGGGCCGCGCCTGCGGGCCCTCGCCGAGGACGAGGCGCGCTACCGCGAGGAGGTCCTGGCGCGGCGCAAGTCGGTGATCGACCTCCTGGACGAGTTCCCGGCCTGCCAGCTCCCGTTCAATCGCTATCTCGAGATGCTGCCGCCGCTCCGGCCGCGCTACTACTCGATCTCGTCCTCGCCGCTCCGGCACGAGCGTCGCTGCAGCATCACGGTGGCGATCGTGGAGGGCGAAGCGCGCTCGGGCCGCGGGACCTTTCACGGGGTGTGCTCCGGCTACCTCCTCCACCAGAAGGAGGGCGAGCCGGTCCACGCCTTCGTCAAGGACACCCGCTCCGCCTTCCGCCTGCCGGAGAATGCGGCGACGCCGATCGTCATGATCGGGCCCGGCACCGGGCTGGCGCCCTTCCGTGGCTTCCTGCAGGAGCGCGCCGCCCTCCGCGAGCGCGGGCAGGCGGTCGGTCCCGCGCTGCTCTTCTTCGGCTGCCGCCACCCTCGGCAGGACTTCATCTACGAGGACGAGCTGCGGGCCTTCGCGGACCAGGGCGTGGCACGCCTCTTCGCGTGCTTCTCTCGCGCTCCGGGCGCGCAGAAGACCTACGTGCAGGATCAGCTCCGGGAGCAGCGGGCGGAGGTGTGGAAGCTGCTCCAGCAGGGCGCGATCGTCTACGTCTGCGGCGACGCCACCCGCATGGCGCCCGACGTGCGGCGCGCCTTCGCGGCGATCCATCGCGAGGAGACCGGCTCCGACGAGCGGACCGCCCTTGCCTGGCTCGACGGGCTCACCGCCGAGGGCCGCTACCTGGTCGACGTGTGGGCCACGGGCTGACCCGGGACCGGTCAGCCGAGCAGGCCCAGCAGGAGGTGGATGGCGTAGAGCCCTCCCCCCGCGAGGCCGCCCACCACGGTACCGTTGACGCGGATGTACTGCAGGTCGTCCCCCGCGTGCTCCTCGATCAGCCGCACCGCGCCCTCCGGGCCGAGGGCGTGCACGCCGCGCTCGATGAATCGCGCGATCCGATCGTGATAGCGGTCCACCGCCTCGGTGACCCGCTCCTTGAGCCAGCCGTCGAGGTCCTGCCGTAGCGCCGCGTCCTCGGCGAGGGTGAGGCGCGCCCGGTCGAGCCGGGCCGTGATCCAGTTCACCACCTCGGAGGAAGGACCTTCGAGGTCCGCCACGATCGCTCGACGCAGCCCGGTCGCGACGTCCTCGACCAGCCGGGTGAGGGCCGGGCTCGCCAGCAGCTCTTCCTTCGCGGCCTCGAGCCGGGCGGTCAGGTCCGGGTCGGTGCGCAGGCGGGCCGGCAGCGCGGCCAGCGTCTCGCTGAGCCGTACCCGCAGCGGATCGCCCGGATCGGAGGCGATCTTCCGGAGCGCGTCGTGCAGCGCCGACACCAGGCGCTCCCGGTCGATGAGGCCGAAGGCGTTGGCGAGGCCGATGAGAAAGCGCGGGTAGAGGCTCATCTGGGCCCGGTACCCAGCCAGCACCTCATCGACGAGGTCTCCGACCGCGGTGCGGAAATCCGGGCGGTCGAGGGCCTCGACCAGCGCCTCCGCCATCGCCTCGATCAGGCGCTGGTCCCAGCCCTGCTTGCGCGCGATCTCGATCGCGGTCGCCAGCACCGGAGCGATCGGGTGCGCCCGCGCCAGACGGCCGAGCCACGCGGCCAGGTCGCTGGTCGCCGACGGCGAGACTTCCAGGACGATCCACTGGGAGACCGCGCGCACCGCGGAGGCGAGATCGTCGGGGCGAAGGCGCCCGGCGGCCCGCGCGAGCAGATCGGCGAGGTCGAAGCTCTCGATCTCCCCGCGGACGTAGTCCTTGGTCAGCACACGGTTGCCCACCATCGCGCCCACGCGCTCGGCCATCAGCTCCCAGTTCGCAGGGATGATCGCGGTGTGAGGGATGGGAAGCCCGAGGGGACGCCGGAAGAGGGCGGTCACCGCGAACCAGTCGGCGAGGCCACCCACGATGCCGGCCTCGGCGATGGCCAGGATCCACCCGCCCCACCACGTGGCGCGGAAGGGTATCGCCGCCACTGCCAGCCCCACCGCCGCCAGCAGCACGAGCAGGGCGAGGCGTCGCTGGCGGGGCCGCCTTGCTGCGGATACGCGGCCGGGGTCCACGCCACGGAGCCTACTATGGGAAGACGAACTCGGCAAAGAGCGACATGAGATGTTGTATTTACTCAGTTATGATAGATGTTTGGATATCTGACGATGAGATATTAGATGCTGGAGTATGACGCGGTCGGCCATCCTTGATAACGCTGCGCAGCAAATTTACCTTGACTCCATGACGCATCGTGTTAGCCTGATCGACGTCATGGGGCAGTCACGAATTCCTCAAACGATCGGACAAGGAAGGAGCAGCGCGATGGCGACCAACTGTCAGTTCGAGGGTATGCAGGGCAAGGTGCTGGAGGCGGTGGCGGCGTTCACCCAGGCCAACGAGCGGGTGGTGGGCCAGCTCGTCGAGCTGTCCTCGACCGCGGCGCGCGAGGGCCTGCGCGCGATGGGCGAGCTGCAGACGGCGGCGATGGACGCGGCCCGCGCGATCCCGATGCCGAGCGCGCCGACCGAGACCCTGGAGGACCTGCGGCGCGACCCGTTCGCGTGGTACCGGAAGGGATTTCAGGCGGTCGCGGAGTCGACCCAGCGAGCGGCCAAGCTGATCGAGACCAACGCGCAGATCGTGGCCCGCAACGCGGAGCGGCTGCAGGCCTCCACGGCGGCCTCCGCGAAGGAGATCGAGCAGGCGGCGAGCGGCTACGCGAGCCGGATGAAGGACATCTACACCCGCGCCTAGCGGGTCGCGGCGGCGGGGGCCGGGGATCCGGCTCCCGCCGTCTCGGCGACGTCGGCCGCCTGGAGCAGCTCGGCGAACGAGGCCTTGAGGCATTCCACGTAGAGCCACACGTCCGGCACCAGCTTCGGATCCACCGTGACCCCGATGGTGAGCCGCTGGTCATAGGTGAGGATGGCGTTGACGAGGCCGACCTCGTTGGCGAGCGGGATGAGCGGGCACCAGCCGACGAGACGATGCCCCGACAGATAGAGCGGGATCTGCGGTCCCGGCACGTTGGTCGACACGGTGTTCAGCAGAGTGTTCGGCATCGTCAGCTGGCCCGCCACCGCCTGGACCGCGGGAGCCATCCGGTCCATCAGATGGGTCATCTCGTAGAGCCCGCCCGCCTGGTCCTGGTCCTTGAGTCGCGTCATCGCGGCCCGCTCGGCCGCGAGCCGCTCCACCGGGGCCAGCACGCCCACATAGAGCGGCGCGAAGATCATCGACACGAGGTTCCCCAGCGCCCCGCGCTCGTCCGGGCGCCGCATGCTGACCGGGCACATCGCGCGGATCTCCACGCCCTCGGTGGGCTGGCCCAGGGCGCGCAGGTAGCGGCCCATGCCACCCGCGATCACGGTGAGGACCGCGTCGTTGACCGTGCCCCCGAGCACCGACTTCGCCCGCCGGAACTCGCCGAACGGGAACTCGGCCCACCCGAAGCGCCGCTCCGGCGAGAGCGGGGCGTTCCAGGGCGTACGGGGCGCCGGTTGCAGCAGATTCGGAGCGGTGGTCCCGACCGCTCCGGCGAGCTGCCGGATCCGCCCCTCGAGGTCGGTCGGCCGGAGCAGGCGGAAGATGTCGTCGGTGACCGCCTGGGCCACCTCGGTCACGCGATCGCGGACCGCGTTCTGCAGGAGGGTCAGCGGGTCCGGTAGCGGCTGCGGCTGCCAGGGCGTGGCCGGGGGCTCGGGTGGCGCCGCGTCGGGCTTGAGATCATGGAGCACCATCGTGAGATCGACGCCGGAGACGCCGTCGATCATCGCGTGATGGACCTTCCAGATCACCGCGGTGTTGCCGTCGGCGCGGCCGTGCACCACGATCAGCTTCCACAGCGGGTGATCGCGGTCGAGCATGCCCGCGAAGGCCGCGCCGCCCACTTCGGATAGGGCCCGATCGTCGCCCGGCGGGGGCAGGGTGACCTGAGCCACGTGGTGGCGGATGTCGAAGGCCGGATCGTCCTCCCAGGTGGGATGCGCCGTCGCGAACGGCGGGAAGACGACCTTCTGGCGATAACGTGGGAGCAGGTGGAGCCGGCACTCGAGCGCGCGCACCAGCACGTCCAGCGACAGATGCCCCTCGTACAGCATGGAGCCGCCCACGTGCATCGGCTGGACGGGCTTCTCGGTGTAGAGGAAGGTCGCGTCGAGGGTCGTGAGCCGATGGTTGAGCGCCGGCGGCGTCATGCTCTGGCGGCGCTCACTCGGCCAGGCTACGGAGCGGTGGCAGCCGGGGCCGGCCGAGACGCCCCGGCCAGGTGGTGCGCGATCGCCCGGTAGACGGCCGGATTGGCGACCAGGCCCACGTGCGTGCCCGTCACCTCGACGTTGCTCGCCGGGTCGTCGCCCAGGCACATGCGCCAGTCCACGATGCCGTCGGTCCGCGTGTACACCGCGAGCTGGGGCATGGAGGCGGGGAACGCCCCCTCGAGGCCGGTGACCGCCTCGCAGCGGCAGTAGCCGGTGTAGCAGTCCGGTCGGTCGTCGCGGCGCACCCGCGCCCGCACCCGCTCGGAGATCAGCAGCACCAGGGGGTGCGAGCGGACCCCGCGGAACGGGGAGCCGAGCGTCACCACCGACGCGACCAGGTCGGGCCGGCGGGCCGCCAGCGAGCGGGTGAGCATGCCGCCCAGGCTGTGGCCGATCAGGTGCACGGGCCGTCCGGTGGCTTCCCTCGCGCGCTCGACGGTCTCGAGCAGGCGCCCCGAGAGCAGATCGAGGCACTCCGCGTTCCGCCCGATGCGCGAGAGATGGGACCGGTAGCCCAGGCGGCCGAGCCAGCCGTGGAGCTCGAGCAGGTACCAGTCGGTGCCGAGAAAGCCCGGCACCAGCACCACGCCCGCGCCGTCGCCGCGGGGGATACCGCAGCCATAGAAGACGGCGGACGTCCGGAGCGCGAGCCAGTCGAGGCCGGCCAGGCCCTCGCGCCAGATCGGCACGGAGGCCGGCCGCTGATCCGGCGCGAAGGAGGGCGACGGCACCGTTGCCATGTGCGGCCATGCTAGCACGGCTTCGCGCTGCCTTGCCTCGGCAGCGCCGGGTCCGCTACGATAGCGGGCATGATCGCCGCGGTCCTGCGGGGCCCTCGCGCGCTGGCGCTCACCACCGTTCCGACACCCTCCCCGGGGCCCCTCGACGCGGTGGTGCGGGTCAAGGTGGCCGGCCTCTGCGGCACCGACTACCGGATCTGGACCGGCGAGCGGCCCGTGCAATATCCGCGCGTCATGGGGCACGAGTTCGTCGGCACGGTCGCCGCGGTCGGGGCCGACGTGCGGCATCTCGGGGTCGGCCAGGCGGTGGCGGTGGAGCCGAACTACTCCTGCGGCACCTGCCCGCTCTGCCGCGAGGGCAACCGGAACCTGTGCCTGTCGCGCGTCGCGGTGGGGATCGACGTGGACGGCGGATTCGCCGAGCAGGCGACCGTGCCCGCGCGCTGCTGCTGGCCCGCGCCCGCCGGCCTGGCCGACGAGCGCCTGCTCCTGGCCGAGCCGCTGGCGGTGGTGGTGCGCGCGGTCAGCCGCGCCGCGCCCGAGGCGGGCGAGACCGCGGCGGTGCTCGGCCTCGGCTCGCTCGGCCTGCTCGCGGTGCAGACGCTGCGCGCGCGCGGCGTCCGGGTGCTCGCGGTGGCGCGCTCGACGCGACGCCTCGGGCTCGCCCGCGAGCTGGGGGCCGAGGCGGTGGCGCTCTCGGGCGCCGACGACGACACCGCGGCCGCGCGGGCCTTCTCGGGCCGCGAAGGCGTCGATCTCGTCATCGAGACCGCCGGGACCGCGCTCGCGGTGGAGCAGGCGACCAACCTCTGCCGTCCCGGGGGCCGGGTGGTCCTGACCGGCCTGCCCCACGAGCCGACCTCGCTCAACTTCTTCTGGGTGGTGCGGCGCGAGCTGCGCATCATCGGCTCGATGATCTACCAGGACGAGTTCCCCGAGGCGATCCGGCTCCTCGCGACCGGCGCGGTGCGGGTGGAGCGCCTGCTCTCGCAGACCTTCCCGCTGGCCCGCATCGACGAGGCCTTCGAGGCGCACCGCTCACCGGATTCGATCAAGGTGGCGGTGATCCCGTAAACGGAGCAGGGTAGGCCGGTCGGGCCGGTCGAGCGCCTTGTCACTCCCTGTAAACGTTAAGATACAGGGCGACGTCTGCTCCTCAGGAGGGCGGCATGGGGCATTGGAGACGGGGTGTGCTGGCGATCCTGGTAGCCCTTCCGACCGCCGCTTGCTCCTCGGCGTCGCCTCCGGCTGCGGCACCGACCACGGCGGGCCACCCGGCCCCGGTCGTCGCCCCGCTCCGCGCCGGGACCCGCATGACGCTGCCGGCTTCGCCGCTCACCCCCGATCAGCAGATCCTCCACGCGCTGAGTCGGCTCGGGTACGGCCCTCGGCCGGGTGACGTGGAGCGGGTACGGCGCATCGGGCTCGCCGCCTATGTGGACGAGCAGCTCAGCCCGAGCGCCCTCGCCGATTCCGCGGTCGAGCAGGCCCTGCCAGCCTATCCGGTGCTGGCGCGGAGCGCGGCGGATCTCGTGCGCGAGTACCCGCAGCCGACGCCTCAGGTGCGCCAGCAGCTGGCCTCCGGACAGATGAGCCGTCAGGCCGCGGCGGAGATGTACCCGCCGGAGCGCCGGCCCGCGGTGATCACCGCCCAGATGCAGGCCGCGCGGGTCACGCGGGCGGTGCTGAGCGAGCGCCAGCTCGAGGAAGTGCTCGTCGACTTCTGGTTCAACCACTTCAACGTGTACGCCCAGAAGGGCGCGGTGCGGTGGATGCTGCCCGCCTACGAGCGGGAGGCGATCCGTCCCCACGTCCTCGGGCGCTTCCGCGAGCTGGTGCTCGCCACCGCGCGGCACCCCGCGATGCTGTTCTACCTCGACAACTGGCTCAGCACCCGCGCCGACCTGGTGGTGCCCCGGGGGCCCAACGCGGGCCGGCGCGCCGGTCTCAACGAGAACTATGCGCGCGAGCTGATGGAGCTGCACGCCCTCGGCGTGGACGGCGGCTACACCCAGCAGGACGTGGTGGAGGTGGCGCGCTGCTTCACCGGCTGGACCATCGACCGGCCGCAGCAGGGCGGGGGCTTCGTCTTCCGCACCGCGACCCACGATCGCGGCGAGAAGCGCGTGCTCGGCCAGGTGATCCCGGCCGGGGGCGGTCGGGAGGACGGCGAGCGGGTGATCGACATCCTGGTACGCCATCCCGCGACCGCGCGCTTCATCGCGACCAAGCTCGCGCGGCGCTTCGTGAGCGACGATCCGCCGCCCGCGCTGGTGGAGCGCGCGGCGGCCACCTTCCAGCGCACCGACGGGAGCATCCGGGAGGTGCTGGTGACGATCTTCACGTCGCCCGAGTTCTGGTCGGCCGAGGCCTACCGGGCCAAGATCAAGACCCCGCTCGAGGTGGTGGCGAGCGCGGTGCGCACGCTCGACGGCCGGCTCGTGACGGTCGCGGACGGCCGCGAGGGGCTCGGCGACGGCGGCATGGTGCTGGCCCGCGAGGTGGCGCGACTCGGCGAGCCCCTCTACGAAGCGCAGCCGCCCACCGGCTATCCGGACCGCGCGGAGTCGTGGGTCAACACCGGCGCGCTGCTCGGGAGGATGAACTTCGCGCTCGGGCTCGCCCACAATCGTCTGCGCGGGGCCCGGGTCGACCTGGCCGGCGCCGTCGCGGGTGCCGACCGCGGCCAGCCCGCCCAGGTGCTGGACCGCCTGCTCGCGGCGGTGCTGCACGGGGAAGCCTCGCCGGCGACCCGCGCGGTGCTCGCGGCCGAGCTCGAGAGCCCCGAGATCACCCGCGTCACCCCCTACGACCGGGTGGCCAAGGACACCGACGTGGAGAAGCTGGCCGCGCTCGTCCTGGGCTCGCCCGAATTCCAGCGGAGGTAGATCATGTCCGAGTGCACGCGGCGGTCGTTCGTGAAGGGCGGGGCGCTCGCGCTGGTCGCGCTCGGCGCGGCTCCGCGGTTCCTGGTACGCACCGCGCTCGCCCAGGAGCGGGCCGGGCGGCCCAAGGTGCTCATCGCGATCTTCCAGCGCGGCGCGGTCGACGGTCTCAGCATGGTGGTGCCGCACGGTGATCCCGACTACTACGGAGTGCGCGGCAGCATCGCGATCGCGCGACCGGCCCCGGGGGTCGCCGATACCACCGTCGACCTCGACGGCTTCTTCGGCCTCCATCCCTCGCTGGCCCCGCTCAAGCCGCTGTGGGACGACCGGCGGCTCGCGGTGGTGCACGCGTGCGGCTCGACCGACACCACCCGCTCCCACTTCGACGCGCAGGACTACATGGAGTCGGGGACGCCGGGGGTGAAGAGCACGCCCGACGGCTGGCTGGCCCGCGGGATCGCCGCGATGCCGGCCCGCGAGCCGGCTTCGCCCTTCCGCGCGGTCTCGCTCGGCGCCGCGCTCCCGCGCATCCTGCGCGGCGACGTGGGCGCGGTCGCGATGAGCAGCGTGGGCGATTTCGACGTCAAGGAGGGCGCGGCCATGGCCGGGCGTCCGGGCGCGCGGCAGGGCTTCGAGTCCATGTACGAGAAGGGCGTGCGCGATCTCCTGTACGGAACCGGCCGCGAGACGTTCGAGGCGGT
>DATGBR010000167.1:0-11319 GCA_035312605.1 Candidatus Methylomirabilota bacterium | reverse complement strand
ATCGCGCTCCTCTCGGCGTTCGCGCCACAGCCACATTCCCAAAGCTCCGAGGACGACGAAGGCCACGGCACTGAGCCAGAATGGTATCTCGTGGCTGCCTGCCGTTACTCGCACGCGGAGGATGATGCGAAGCAACTGCGCAAGGGCGATGAGCCAGAACACGATCACGTGCGCCGGCACTCCGCCGCGGCCGCCCTTCCACGAGGACAGCAGAGAATACGGGGAAGGCGACTTCTTCGTTTCGTCTTCCAACCAGGCGGACGGGACCTCGCGGATGGCCTCCGCCCAGGGGTTCGATCCGCGAACCCCTGCGACTTGACGTTCGGCTTCGTCATGCTGAGCGGTCCTCCGGGCCCGGGAGGACACGTTTGTCCCGCACGCGGGCCCCCGAATCGCGACGAGCAAGGGCCAGACCGCCTCGATGGCGGGCGGCGCTGGCGGCGATCGAGAAAAGAGGACGCTAGGTGAGCGGCGGGGCGCGGCCCGGCGGGGTGGGCCGTATGTCTCTGCGGACGAGCTGCGGACGGTCCGGCGGGGCGAAGGGGACCGCGACGAACAGAGGGATGAGCGATACCGGCGGCGTCAGCTCGACGACCCACGCGGCGCCGGTGAGGGAGACCACAATGTCATCACCGTCGGCGTCGTCGTAGAGTCCTACGGTCCAGGTCGGGTCGGGCGGGCTGGCGTAGGCCAGCGGCGTGACGCTGATCAGGCAAGCCAAGAGCAGCAGGGCCAACGCGCGCGCCGGTCTCATGCGGCGAAGCCTAGCGCCCTGACCGCGACGCCGTCAAGCGTGGTGCCCGCTCGGGCGAGCGCGGGTGGGAGCCCACGACCAAATCCTCGCCCCTGGCGCCGCCGCCCTGGTGTAAGGTCGACCCGCTGGCCGCCCCGCTCCGTCCCTCCTAGACGATACGGCCAGACGGAGGGTCGCTATGGACCGACGCGCGTTCCTCCTCGGGACCCTGGCTGGCAGCGTGCTCGCCGCACCGATTGCCGCCGCGGCACAACAGGTGGGCATAGGGTCGTCGGAATGGCCGCCTGGGCCTAAGGGCCTTGGGCCGGGCGTCTCGATGTTAGTCGTTAACCGGCATCCGCACACGCTTCACGTCCGTTATCCAGCGGGACACACCGTCGGCCCGCACAGGCACATCAGCGGGGAGGATGTAACCGTGCTATCGGGGACACTCCTTATCGGCTGGGGCGAAGTGTGGGATCCCACGAAGTTCAAGGCGGTCCGCGCAGGGGAAAACGTCGTGGTGCCACCAGGCGTGGTCCATTTCTCTGCAGTCAGAGAAGAAACAGTAATGGAGGTGAAGATACTCGGTCCCTACAGTATTGAATACATCCTCGACGCGGACGACCCGCGGCCGGAAAAACGCTGACGATGCCGCTCCAGCCGCGCGTACTAGACCCGACAATGAGGCTCAGTCCCCGAGCTTGAACGTATTCGGCAAGCTCCCGGCGGTGACGCTCCGTGCTTTCGAGATCCGGGTCACCCAAAGGCTTCATCAGCGATTTCAGCAACAGCCACGACATTTCCACCGTCCCGGAACCCGCCACGCTGTTGCTGCTCGGCAGCACGCTGACGGGGATGGGACTGGCGTGGAGGCGGCGGGGAGGCCGCCTCGCGTAAGCACCGCCCAGACCGGGCCGCCCACGAGCGTCGGGCCTTTCTCGGCGCTCGTGTTGCGTTTACTCCCCCCAAGGCCTCCTAAAAGTTTCTGAGAACGTCCTACCCCGTGTAGCCTCGTGCTGGGAGGCTTCCTGCGATGCCTGCGACTTCAGACGCTCGTATGTTGCTCGGCGATCCTCATCTGAGCCCCGATCTGGCCTGCCTGGTCGACCGAGTGCGTCAGAACAAGCAGCCGTGGGTGGTCGTCGCAACGACCGCCCTCAAGGCATGGGAGGAGCGAGATCCGGCGGGTTGGGAGAAGGTCTCGGAGTGGCTCGCCGCCAATGGGGTCACCGTCGTGCGGGTCTGACTGGTATCGCTTACACGGTAAGTAGTACCTACTGACCCCTAGCGGGGATAGCCGAGGGACTTGAGGGAGTCGCCGATCTCGCCGAGGACGGCGGGGTCGTCGATGGTGGCGGGCACGCCGTGCTCGACGCCGTCGGCGATCTTCTTCATGGTCCCGCGGAGGATCTTGCCCGAGCGCGTCTTGGGCAGCCGCTTCACGACCGCGACGGTCTTGAACGCGGCCACCGGCCCGATCCGCTCGCGCACCAGCTCGACCAGCTCGCGGCACAGCTCCGCGTCGGTGCGCGCGACGCCGGCCTTGGTGACCACGAGACCCACCGGGACCTCGCCCTTGATCTCGTCGGCCACGCCCATCACCGCGCACTCCGCCACGTCGGGGTGCGAGGAGAGCACCTCCTCCATGGCCCCGGTGGAGAGCCGATGCCCGGCCACGTTGATGATGTCGTCGACGCGGCTCATGATGTAGATGTAGTCGTCCTCGTCCTTGTAGCCCGCGTCCCCGGTGAGGTAGAAGCCGGGATGCCGCGTGAGGTAGGAGCGCTCGTACCCCGCGTCGTTGTTCCACAGGGTGGGCAGGCTCCCGGGCGGCATCGGCAGCTTCACCGCGATCGACCCGATCTGGCCCGCCGGCATCTCCTGGTTGTCTTCCCCCAGCACGCGGATGTCGTAGCCGGGCACGATCTTGGTCGGCGAGCCCGGCTTCACCGGGAGCATGCCGAGCCCCACGCAGTTCGCGGCCATCGGCCAGCCGGTCTCGGTCTGCCACCAGTGGTCGACCACCGGCACCGCGAGCCGCTCGCGCGCCCAGATCAGCGTGTCGGGATCGCAGCGCTCGCCGGCGAGGAAGAGGGTGCGGAAGCGCGAGAGATCGTACCGGGCCATGTGCTCGCCCTGCGGATCTTCCTTCTTGATCGCCCGGAACGCGGTGGGCGCGGTGAACAGCGCGCTCACCCCGTGCTGGGCGCAGACCCGCCAGAACGCGCCCGGATCCGGCGTGCCGACCGGCTTGCCCTCGTAGAGGATCGTCGTGCAGCCCTTGAGCAGCGGCGCGTACACGATGTAGGAGTGGCCCACCACCCAGCCGATGTCGGAGGCGGCCCAGAAGACCTCCCCCGCCCCCATGCCGTACACCGCGCCCATGCTCCACTTGAGCGCGACCGCGTGGCCGCCGTTGTCGCGCACCACGCCCTTGGGGATCCCGGTCGTGCCCGACGTGTAGAGGATGTAGAGCGGGTCGGTGGCCGCGACCGGCACGCACTCCACCGGGGACGCGGCCGCCGTCGCCTCCTGCCAGTCCACGTCGCGCCCCGACACCATGCGCGCCGGCTCCATCGGCCGCTGCAGGATCAGGCAGCGGCGCGGCTTGTGCGAGGCCATCTCGATCGCCTGATCGAGCAGCGGCTTGTAGGGAATCACCCGGCTGCCCTCGATGCCGCAGGAGGCGGAGAGCATCACGGTGGGCTTCGCGTCGTCGATGCGGGTGGCCAGCTCCTTGGGCGCGAAGCCGCCGAACACCACCGAGTGGACCGCCCCGATGCGCGCGCAGGCGAGCATCGCGATCACCGCCTCCGGCACCATCGGCATGTAGAGGATGACGCGATCGCCCGGCTCGACGCCCTGCCGCCGCAGCGCGCCCGCGAACCGGGCGACCTCGTCGCGCAGCTCGAAGTAGGTGAAGGACCTCACGGTCCCGGTCACCGGCGAGTCGTAGATCAGCGCGAGCTGCTTGCCGCGGCCGCGGTCCACGTGCACGTCGAGGGCGTTGTAGCAGGTGTTGAGCCGGCCGCCCGGAAACCACCGGTAGTAGGGCGGGCGGCTCGCGTCGAGCACCCGGTCCCACCGCCGCTCCCAGTGGATATCCTCGGCCGCCGCGGCCCAGAACCCGTCCGGGTCCTGCTGGGCGCGCCGGTAGGTCTCATCGTAGATCGTCGCCATCCTCATCGCCTCCTCGGATCTCGTGCTCCTGACGCGACCGGACTGTACACCGGTGCCCCGATGCCTTGCCAGCGGAACCGGCCGCGCCGTATCATCGACTCGACCATGACGCGCCGTCGCCGGCTGGCCGCCCTCGGGCTCGCGTTCGTCCTGGGCGGCGCGCTCCCCGCCTCCGCCCACGCCGCCGACGAGGAGGTGCGCACGATCCCGGCGCGTCCCGGCGTCACCGAGTCGTTCCTGCTGCTGCGCCCGGAAGGCACCCCGGTCGCCACCGTCATCATCTTCGCGGGGGGCGACGGCAACCTGGCCCTGACGCCCGCCGGGCTCGGTCAGCTCCAGGGCAACTTCCTGGTGCGGACTCGCCCCCGCTGGGTGCGCGAGGGCTTCGTGGTGGCGATCCTCGACACGCCGTCCGATCATCCGCGCGGACTGTGGAACTTTCGCACCACCAAGGAGCACGCGGCCGACGTGAAGCAGGCGATCGCGGCGGTGCGCGAGATCGCCCGGGTGCCGGTGTGGCTGGTGGGTACGAGCATGGGCACCCTCTCCGCGGCCAATGCCGCGGCCCGGCTCCCCGAGGGCGGGCCCGACGGCATCGTGCTCACCTCCTCGGTCACCGGAACGTCCAAGGCCAGCTACGAGACCGCGCTGCACGGGGGCCTGGAGGACATCCGGGTGCCCACCCTCGTGGTCCACCACAAGGACGACACCTGCGTGTCGTCTCCCTACTCGGGCGCCGAGGCGATCATGAAGGCGTTGAAGCAGGCGCCGGCCAAGGAGCTGCTGACGTTCGAGGGCGGGAGCCCCGCGATCTCATCGCCCTGCGAGGCGAAGGCCCCGCACGGCTACCTCGGGCTCGAGCCCCGGGTGGTCTCCGCCATCGCAGCCTGGATCCGCGCTCACTGACCCCGGGGCGCGCCTCAGCCGGTCGTCGGCTGAGCGCGCGTGCGGCGGATGCGGGCCTGGATGTCGCGAACCCGGTCCTGCTCGAAGTCGATCTGCACCTCGTGGTGCTCCACGTCCCAGTGGCTCACGGTGGCGAACCAGCCGAACCGCCGCCCGTGGTGCGGGACCAGGCGCTGGCCGCGGTAGATGACCGCGCGGATCTCGCCGGTGGGCAGGCGCTGCTCCTCCTCGGGCTCGCTGCCCACCTGCTTCAGCACCTCCTGGTATGTCGTCTCCCCCGGGCGGATGCGCCCGAGCGTCTCCGTCGACGGCACGCGGCCGGTGGCCTTCCCGGTGACCTCGCCGCGCCCGAAGTGGACGCGCTCCCGTACGGTCCGGGCGACGCGCCGCAGCAGGGTGCCGACGATCGGCCCGGTGAGGTTGCCGAGGCCGAGGAGCAGGGCCGAGAGCAGGATCGGCCGCCACGGCAGCCGGCCCCGGAAGTACACGAACTGGATCTTGAGCACCTGCGGCACGATGCCGTCGGCGGCCAGCAGCGGGATCGAGAACGTCTCGGTGTTCTCGCGCGTCTCGCTCATGCGCCGGCTCGCGGTCATCGGCACCATCTCGTCGATCTTGAGGTGATTCGCCTGGCCGAAGTTCACGGCCAGCCGCGAGAAGTCCGGGGCGAGCGGGATGACCCGATCGCGATTGCCGAAGTAGAACGGGTAGAGCGACGAGTACCCGACGTCGCCGAAGCTCAGCGTGATGATGTTGCGCCGGCCCCAGAACATCTCCTCGAGCCAGCTCACCCGGCGATCGGTGATCGATCCCTTCGCGGCGAGGTCGAGCCGGGGCACCCAGTCGAGGCTCGCGAGCTCCGGCTTCCAGGGGATGCGGATGAACGAGACCGGCTTCGCGCCCCGGGCCAGCCCTTCCGGCCGGGCGAACGTGACGAACGGCGCCTGGCCCAGGTCGCGTCGACCCGCCGCGCCCGCCCCGGTGCCCATCTGGGCCCGGCTGCGCGCTGAGTAGGCGACGTGACCGTGCACCAGCACCTTGAAGCCGGCGCCCTCCACCTGCCGGACGAGCGCGGGATCGGCGCCGTCGGCGCCGTCGGTGCCGACGAGCTGGCCCGGCCACAGGAGGTAGATGTCCTGGGCGATCTCGGCCGGATCGCGCGCCGGCGGCGGGGCCACGCTGAAGGACACCTGCAGCATGAGCGGGCCGGGGTTGCCGGCCACGTCCTTGGGCTCGACGTTCGCGGTGATGAGCAGCGGCGCGATCCAGAACTCGGGGTGCGGCTTCGACGCGATGAACACCTGGGCCGGGGCCGCGGCCGGGGTCAGCCCGAGGGCGAGCCCGGCGATCGTGAGCGCGCCCGCCAGGCGCCAACACCGGCTCACTTGGTGGGATCCTCCCCCACCCGCACCAACAGCTTCCCGAAGTTCTTGCCCTGGAGCAACCCGATGAAGGCCTCGGGCGCCTTCTCGAGGCCCACCACGACGTCCTCGCGGTGCTTGAGCCGGCCCTCGCGCACCCAGCCGCCGCAGTCCTTCAGGAACTCGCCCAGGCGGCTCAGGTGGTCCGAGACGATGAAGCCCTTGAGCAGCACCCGGTTGACCAGGAGCGGGCGCAGGTTGGGTCCGGGCGTCGATTCGGTCGCGTTGTACTCGGAGATGAGCCCGCAGAGGGGGATGCGCGCGTTCTGGTTCAGGAGCGTCGTCACCGCGCGGAGCACGTCACCGCCCACGTTGTCGAAGTAGACGTCGACGCCGCTCGGGCAGGCCGCCCGGAGCGCGGCGGCCAGGTCGCCGGTCTTGTAGTTCACGCAATGGTCGAACCCGAGCTCGCGCACCACGTAGTCGCACTTGTCCCGGGAGCCCGCGATCCCGACCGCGCGCGCGCCCTTGATCCGGGCGATCTGTCCCACCGCGGAGCCGACCGCCCCGGAGGCGGCCGAGACCACCACCGTCTCGCCGGGCTTGGGCTGGCCGATGTCGAGCAGGCCCACGTACGCGGTCATCCCCGGCATGCCGAGCACGCCGAGCGCGGTGGAGATGGGCGCCTGCTTGGGGTCGAGCTTGCGGAGCCCGCCGCCCTTGGCGACCGCGTGCGACTGCCAGCCGTCGTAGCCCAGCACGATGTCGCCCCTGGCGAGCCCCGCGTACTTCGACTCGATCACCTCGCCGACGGTGGCGCCCACGATCACCTGCCCCGGCTCCACCGGCTGCGCATAGGAGCGGGCGCCGCTGATGCGCCCGCGCATGTACGGGTCGAGCGAGAGGTAGATGGTCCGGCAGAGGACCTCGTCGTCCCTGGGCGCCGGGCGCGGCGACTCGACCAGGTCGAAGTCATCCGGCCTGGGCATCCCGACCGGGTGGCGGCGGAGCACGATCTGACGGTTCGCGGTGCTGGGCATGAGACCTCAGCGCGGGTCGTCGCCGCGACGGTAGTCGACGGTGATCTCGTCCAGGCGGGCCTTGAGCGCGGCGTCGAGCGGCTTCTCGGTCGCCGCGATCGCGTCGTCGAGCTGCTCGGGACGGCTCGCGCCCACGATCGGGGCGGTGATCCCGGGCTCGGCGAGCACCCAGGCCAGGGCCAGGCTCGTCGGCCGAAGGCCGGCCGCGGCGGCGAGAGGGCGCAGCGTCTCGACGGTCTCGAACTCGCGCTCGTGCCAGTAGCGGTCCTGGTAGCGCTCGGCCGCGTTGCCCAGCGTGAAGCGGGTGCCCGGGGTGGGTCCCGAGTCGCGACGGTGCTTGGCGGACAGCAGGCCGCCCGCCAGCGGGTTGTAGGGAATGACGCCGAGGCCCTCCTCCCGGCAGAGCGGCAGCAGGTCGCGCTCGATCTGGCGGAACAGCAGGTTGTAGCGCGGCTGCACCGAGTCGAAGCGCGCGACCCCGAGCACCTCGCTGCGCCCGAGGGCCCGCGCCACCTGGTAGGCGGGGAAGTTCGAGCAGCCCACGTAGCGGGCCTTGCCCGCCCGGACCACGTCGTCGAGCGCGCGCAGGCTCTCGTCGATCGGCGTCTCCGGGTCCGGGTGGTGGAGCTGGTAGAGATCGACGTAGTCGGTGCGCAGCCGGCGCAGGGAGCCGTCGATGGCGTCCAGGATGTGCTTGCGCGACGCCCCGCGGTCCCACCGCCGCTCGCTCATGGCCCCGCAGCACTTGGTGGCCACCACGAACTCGTGCCGTCGCCCCTCGAGCCAGCGCCCCACGATCTCCTCGGTGCGCCCCACCGTCTCGAAGCCGCCGCCCACCGGGTAGACGTCCGCGGTGTCGAGGAAGGTGATCCCGCCCGCGGCCGCGCGATCGAGGATCGCGCGCGAGGCGACCTCGTCGCACTGCAGGCCGAAGGTCATGGTGCCGAGGCAGAGGCGAGAGACGGCGAGCCCGGTGCGGCCGAGGCGGACGTGGCGCATGCGGTGAGAGTACCCAAGGGGCGCGCCGGGGGCAAGCAACGGACGGCGCGGGCCGCGCCGGAAGTGGTATAAGAGTCGGCCATGGAATACCGGGTGCTCGGGCGGACGGGACTGCGGGTGTCGGCGCTGGGGTTCGGCTGTGGCGACGTGGGCGGGCTCATGGTGCGGGGCGCGCCCGCCGATCGCGAGCGCGGGGTCGCGCGCGCGCTCGAGCTCGGGATCAACTACCTCGACACCGCGCCGGCCTACGGCTCGGGCGAGTCGGAGAAGAACCTGGGCCAGGTGCTGCGCGCGCTCAAGCCGCCGGTCATCGTGGGCACCAAGTGGCGGCTCGTCGCGGCCGACCTGGCCGACGTGGGCGGCGCGGTGGCGCGCTCGGTCGAGACGAGCCTCGGCCGGCTCGGGCTCGAGCGCGTGGACCTGCTGCATCTCCACAACCTGATCGGGCGCGTGGGCGAGGAGCGGCCGCTCGGCGTCGCGCGGGTGCTGGAGGCCGTCGTCCCGGCGGTGCGGCGGCTGCAGGAGCAGGGCAAGGTGCGCTTCTTCGGGGTCACCGCCTCCGGCGAGACCGGCGCGCTCCATCGCGCGCTCGCGAGCGGGGCGATCGACACCGCGCAGACGGTCTTCAACCTGCTCAACCCGAGCGGGGCCTACGAGGTGCCCGCGGGCTATCCCGCCCAGGACTACGGCCGGCTGCTGACGCTGGCACAGGAGCAGCGCGTCGGCACCATCGGCATCCGGGTGCTCGCGGGCGGGGCGCTGAGCGGCCAGGTGGCGCGCCACCCGACCGCGATCCCCACCGTGGCCCCGATCGCCTCGGGGCCCGACTACGCGACCGACGCCCAGCGGGCTCGCGCGCTGGAGCCGCTGGTGGCCCAGGGCCACGCGAGCAGCGTGGTCGAGGCCGCGCTGCGTTTCGCGATCACCGGCCCCGCGCTCTCCACCGTCCTGATCGGCTGCTCCGACCTGGCCCAGCTCGAGTTCGCCGCCGCCGCGGTCAACAAGGGCCCGCTACCCCCCGCCGCCCTCGCCTCCCTCCGCGAGATCTGGGCCGCCTTCTAGGAGGGGTCAGCGATTCGGGCCGCGGCCCATGGGATAGGGCTGCCAGCGGATCAGGGAGGTCTTGGGGAGGACGCCCGGGTTGACCGCGGAGCGGGGCCACTTGCCCTGCAGCACGGTGGCGATCTCGCGGCCCAGGCGCCGGCGCGTCTCGGGTGCCATCCGGGCCGTCGCGGAGGCGATGTGCGGGCTCACCAGCACGTTGTCCATGTGGAGCAGGGCGTTGTTCGGGTCCACCGGCTCCACCTCGAACACGTCGAGCGCGGCGCCCGCGATCCAGCCCTGGCGCAGCGCCTCGCTCAGGGCCTTCTCGTCGACGGTGGGCCCCCGCCCGTTGTTGATGAAGATCGCGTTCTTCTTCATGGCCCGGAACTCGCGCTCGCTCATCATGTGGCGCGTCTCCGAGTTCAGCGGCGCGTGCATCGACAGGAAGTCGGCGCGCTGGCACAGCTCGATCAGGCTGGTCACCGGCTCGACTCCCACCGCGGTCATCTCGAGCTCGGCCAGGAACGGATCGTAGGCGATCACCCGCAGGCCGAAGGCGTGGCAGCGGCGCGCGACCGCCTTGGCCACGTTGCCGAACGAGATGAGGCCGATGGTCTGCCCGTAGAGGCGCGGGATGTTCGTGAAGTAGGGCCGCCCCTCCGTCCACTTGTTGTCGACGGTGAGCTGGTGCATCAGCCGCAGGCGGCGATGCGCGGCGAGGAACATGGCCATGGTGTGGTCCGCCACCTCGTCGATGAACACGTCGGGCACGTTGGTGACCACGATCCCCGCCTCGGTGGCCGCGTCCACGTCCACCGTGTCCGCGCCCACACTGCCGAGCCCGATGACCTTGCAATTTCGCAGGCCCTTGATGATGGCCGCGGTGATGCGCCGGTTGCGCGCGATGACCGCGTCGGCGTCCTTCGCGGCGGCGATGAATTCCTCCTCGGTCTTGGCCGGGACCTCGACGATCTCGGCCCCGATCGGGTCGAGCGCCTCGCGCTCGATCGCGTAGGCCGAATCGCCCAGGTCATAGGTGAGCCCGCCCGACGGCTTCTGGACGACGACCTTGAACTTCGCGCTTGCGGCTGCCATGCCGGCGACCTCCTGAGTGGTCTCAGTGTGGGATTTCCGTCTGCGGCCACCAAGCATACGCTTCGCCCCGACCTGAAGTCGAGGCCCTCTTGTGCTAGGGTTTGCCTGCCATGCTCGTCGGCGCCTTCGCGGTCGCGCACACCCCGCAGCTCCTCATCCGACCGGAGACCGAGGACCGCGCGCTGGTCCTCCGCGTTCACGCGGCGATGGCGCAGGTCAAGGAGCGGCTCGAGGCCCTCCGGCCGGACGCGATCGCGGTGATCGCGGGCGACCACGTCGAGGCGTTCTTCCTCGACGCGGTGCCGGCATTGGCGGTCTACGTGGGGCGCGAGTGCGCGGGCACCTTCGGCCCCTACCGGTACCGCTTCGACATCCACGAGGAGCTGGCTCGCGCGGTGGTGGAGCAGGGCATCGAGCGCGGCTTCGACCTGCTCTACACCCAGGACGCCAAGCTCGACTACGCGTTCTACGTGCCGCTGCACTTCGCGATGCCGGAGCCCGCGCGGCCCATCGTTCCCCTGCACGTCAACGTGTACCTGCCGCCCCAGCCCACCCCGGCCCGCTGCCACGCCTGGGGCCAGGCCCTCGGCGAGATCCTGCGCGCGCGCCCGGAGCGCGTCGCGCTCATCGCCTCGGGCGGCATGTCCCACTTCCCGGGAACCGACCGCTACGCCTCCCCCGAGTTCGAGTACGACCGCGGTTTGCTCGAGGTGCTGGCCGACGGCCGTGGGCGGGAGCTCGGCCGGCTGACCGGCGAGGAGCTCGACAAGCGGGGCAACATCGAGCTGCGCACGTGGATCACCCTGCTGGGCGCGGTGGGCGACGTGCGCGCGGACGTGTACTGCTACGAGCCCTCCTGGCACCACGGCAATGCGGTGGTGGAGTGGGCGCTCTGATGGGGAAGCTCTGATGGAAGAAGGCGCGCACTACCGGTTCCCGCCCGCCGCCGCCTACCCGC
>DATGBR010000166.1:0-17207 GCA_035312605.1 Candidatus Methylomirabilota bacterium | reverse complement strand
ACTCGCCTTCGCGAACAGCCGCTCCACGTACTCGGCCAGCACGTCCTCGGTCTGGGTCATGGGTTGCTCCCTTTCTCGGCGCTCGGCCGTTCCAACCGGCCGGCGATGGGCCACATTGCGCATAGGCCGTGCCACGGGTGTCGACGTTCAAGTGCCTTGAATAATTGGTAATTTTTGCCACGACCGCGCCGAGGGCTCGTCAGCGACGCGACAGAGTTCCGCTCGACCCGTCAGAGACCGGACATGGCGGCCCGCCCGCCGTGCCACCATGGGAGGAGCCCACCACCGTGGCACGGGCTCACAAGGGGGCCAGGGATGACGGCAGAAGCCAGGATCGCGTGGGTCGAGCGGGGCGCGGACGCTCTCGCCATCGTGGTGGGGCTCGCGCTCCGGCTGGCCGCGCCGGAGTCCAGCGTCGTGACCACGCGGCCGATGCTGCTCGTCGCGGCCGGCGTGGTGCTGCTCGCGGTGGGCCTCGCGCGAGACCTTGCGCGCATCGCGCTCGAGGGGCGCCCGGTCGCCACCGCCCCGGATCGGCACCCCGGTGAGCTGCGCCTCTGCCTCGAGTCCACTCTCGGCCTCGGCGCGGTCGCGGCGGGCCTCGCCTGGCGCCTCGGAGCCGCGGGCGCCGCGCGGCCGGTGTCGATCGGCAGCCTCGTGCTCGCGCTGGCCGCGGTGGCGACGCTCGGTCACCTGACGCGGAATCTGCTCGTGGTCCTCCGCCGGGAGCCGGCCCACCGCAACGTCGTCTTCTGGTCCTGAGTGCGCGCCGGGCCTGCCGTCACCTCCGGCGTGGCGTCACGTCAGATCGCGCCCAGCAGCGTGGCGGCGCGGTTGTAGTCGCGCCCGTCTACCCACAGGATGGCCCCGTAGCGGCCGGCGCCCGCGCACACCGCGTCGACCGCGGTGACGTTGATGCGCGCCGCCGCGAGCTTGCCGAGCATCTCGCCGATCACCCCCACACGGTCATCGCCGCCCAGCAGGAAGGCGCGCTTGGGCCCCGTGATCTTCCACTTCGAGCGCCGGGCAAAGCCCCGGAAGGCGGCGGCGTCGGCGGGCACGAAGTCGAGCTGGGAGCCACGGCCCTCCGGGAAGCCGGAGAACGCGACCAGGTTGATGCCGGCCTCCTGGAGCGCGGCGAGGTAGCGCGCGCCTTCGCCCGGCTTGTTGCGCGCCTGCACGTAGAAGTAATCGACGCGCTGCACGGTGTCAGGCATCGCGGGCCTCCTCGCGCTCGAGCTCGGTGCCGAGCGCCTCGTTGAAGCGGTTGGTGAAGTTGGCCGCGGCCACGGTGAGGGTGAGCTGGACGAGCGCCTCCGGCCCCAGACGCTGACGGAGCGTCTCCACGAGGGCGCCGTCCACCTGGACCTCGGTGGTCATGGCCTCCGCATAGCTGATCACCAGCCGCTCGAGCTCGGAGAAGCGCGGGCTCGTGCGATGGTCGGCCAGCGCCTCGAGCTGTTCCTTCGGGATGCCCGCCCGGCGGCCGGCCGCCCCGTTGTGAGTCACGCAGTAGCGGCAGCGATTGAGCTGGGAGGCCCGCACGTAGGCGAGGTAGCGGAGCCGCAGATCGAGCGGCCCCTCGCGCAGGCGCGGGTACCAGGCGTGGAACGGAGGCAGGGACCGCGCGTGGTGGGCCATGAGCCGGAAGATGTTGAGCACGCGCCCGCTGCCCGCCTGGAGCGTGTCGTAGAGCGACTGGATCTCGGACGGCACCTGCGCCCGGTCCAGGTAGGGAAGTCTCGCCGCCATCGGGGCCGTCTCCTCCGCGCCGGGGAAAGCGGCGGGCTCGGCCCCGCGCGCGGCTCGGCGCGTGGCCGCATCATTGCGCGGGCCCTCCCGGCGGTCAAGCCGCCGCTCACAGGATCGCCACGTGCACCGCCCGCCCCTCGAAGAGGAGCGCGGCGCCGCGATGCTTGTCGAGGGCGAACTCGAAGAGCCGTCCGACCCCCACGCTCGCGCGCAGCGTGCCCTCGACGCGCGCGGTTCCGCGCAGCAGGCCGTCCACGCGGCTTCGCGCCGCCGCTTCGTCCCAGCCGGTCGGGGCGGTCCGGTAGGCGTCGAGCGCGTAGGCGCGCAGCAGCTTGGGCCACTCGCGGGTGAAGAGCCCGCCGGCGTGGAACGCGTCCACGCCGGCCAGGCTCGCGCCCACGAAGACCGCGGCGCCGACCACCCCGGGCGCCGGGATCGCCTCGAGGCGGTGAGTCGCCCGCTCGAGATGGGCCTTCACCTCCGGCGCGTCGTAGACCGCCTGGTAGCTCCCGGTCGGGGAGGCCGCCTGGAGGTTCCGCGAGGCGGCGGCGACGCCCGACCAGATGCGTCCCTGCTCCGCCTTGCGCAGCACCTCCGAGCGCACGCTCGGCTGCACCACGCTCGATCGGCTCTCGAAATCCTTCCGACCCTCGTTCCAGCGTCCCTGTTCCACGCAGTACACCGAGACGTTCCGGGGTCCGCTGAGTGGCGGGAGCAGCAGATCCTCGCGCAGCACCCGGTTCTGCTTGCCACCGATCAGGATCTCGCCGGCCAGCAGCAGGACGTGAGCCTTGCCGCGGTTCTCCGCGATCAGGTCGGGCACGCTGGCCTGCGCGCGCTCGACCACCGTGAGGGCGCCGCGAGCCCGGGCCTCGTCGAGTGTCAGGACCTCGAAGGCCGCCGGGCCTTTCGAGGCCCCCCCGACCAGCCAGAGCACCGACAGACCCGCCTGGGTGCCCGCTGGGCCGACCGTGAGCTGCCCGAGGGTCCGCTGCAGGTCGGGGCTGACCTGGCCGGGCGGCCCGGGATCGGCGGGGCCGCCGGCGTCCGGCAGGATGCGGATGCCGTCGGCCAGGGCCGGCCCCGGCGTGACGGCGGCGGCGCCGGCCGCGCCCAGGAGCTTCAGAAACGACCGTCGCAATGCATTCATATCGTCCTCCGTGCCCGCGAAGCGGGGGATTTGCCCGCTTAGACCAGAGCCCGGGCCGAAAGTTCCGCGCGTCGCGTATACTGACGGCGACGCACCGACAGGTCTCGAGGAGGGACGCTATGAAGCGAACCTTGGCAGCGATCATCCTGGTGGCACTGGCGCTCTCTCCGGTCCTCTATGTCACCGAGGCTTGGGCCCGGGCGGGCGGGGGCAGCTCGAGCGGCAGCCGCGGCTCGCGGAGCTACTCGTCACCGTCGCCGTCCTCGAGCCCGGCGGCCCCGAGCCAGCCGACATCGCCGGGCCTTCAGCAGCCCGCGCCTGCGCGCCCGGGTTGGGGCGGCATGATGGGCGGGATGCTCGGAGGCCTCCTGCTGGGCGGCCTGCTCGGTGGGCTGTTCTTCGGTCACGGCGGGGGCGGCATCGGGATGCTCGAGATCCTGATCATCGGCGGGCTCGCCTGGTTCGCGATCTCCTACATGCGACGCCAGCAGGCGGCCGGCCCCTCCGGCTATGCGACTTCCGGCGGCTACGGGTCCGCCCCGGCCTCGCGCTATGACCCGTCGCCCGCGGGCGGCACCGCCGTCCCGGCCGGCGGCACCGCCACGCCGGCCGGCGGCATCGCCACGATGGAGGCGCCGGCCGGTCCGTCCGATCTCGAGCGTGGCCTGGCCCACATCCGCCAGATGGATCCGGGCTTCGATCCCCGCGCGTTCTCCGAGACCGCCTCGGATGTCTTCTTCAAGGTGCAGGGCGCCTGGACGGCGCGCAGCATGGCGGGGGTGTCGTCGCTGCTCATGCCCGAGATGTCGGGGACGCTGCAGCGTGACTGCGATCGGCTGAAGGCCGAGCGTAAGGTGAATCGGCTCGAGAACATCGCGGTCCGCGGAGCCGAAGTCACCGAGGCCTGGCAGGAGAGCGGTCAGGACTTCGTCACCGTCCACTTCCTGGCGAGCCTGCTCGACTACACCACCGACGAGAGCGGTGCGCAGGTGCTCGAGGGCAGCCCGAGCGAGCCGGTGAAGTTCGAGGAGTACTGGACCTTCACGCGGCCGGTCGGATCCGCCGCGTTCCGCCTGAGCGCGATCCAGCAGGCCTGACCGCGGCGGCGGCCGCGGCCCGCGGGTCAGCGCCCGACGAGCTGGGCCGTCTCGCGGAGCGCGCCGCGCTCGAGCCCCAGGAGCGCGGCCAGGTAGGTGAGCGCGCCCACCGGCACCAGGACCAGGAGACGCGCGCCGGCGCCGGCGTGCTCGGGCAGCAGGTATCGCGTCCCGATCACCACGCCGGCCATCGCCAGGCTCGCCAGGGCCGGCGCCCACATCGCCCGCCCGAAGTCCGGCACCCCGAGACCCAGCACCCCGCCCGAGCGCTGGAGCGTGATCCCGAACACCAGCGGGAAGGCGCCGAGCCAGGCCATCGCCATGCCCGCTGGGCCCCACTGCGCGCCGATCAGGCAGGCCGACGGGATGACGAGCGCGGCGATCAGGACATTACCCGCGCTGATGCCGGGCCGGCCGATGCTCCAGAGCGCCGGGGGCAGCAGGGTCGCCACCATGCGCAGCGGCATGATCAGGGCGAGGATCTGCAGGAGCGGAGCGGCGGCTGGCCACTTCGCCCCGAGCAGGACGGCGACCGCCTCCGGCGCGGTGACCGCGAGCCCGATGAAGATCGGGAACGAGAGCACGCTGGTGATGCGGGTGGCCTTGAGCAGGTAGAACCGCAGATCGTCCAGGCGGTCCTGCACCTGGGAGAAGGCGGGCAGGCCGATCGAGGCGATCAGGCTACCGGTCCGGTGCATCGGCATCGACACGAGGTCCTGGGCCACCGAGTAGAGGCCGAGGGTGGCGTCGGACCAGAGGCGGCCCCCGATCACCTTGTCGGCGTCGGTGAAGAGCTGCCAGCCGCCGCGCTCGAGCGTCACGATGCCGCCGAACGAGAGCGCGCGCCGGACCATCGCCAGCGAGAAGCTCGGCAGGCAGAGCGACGGGGCGACCACGTTGAGGGCAACGGTGGTGGTGGCGGTCGACACAAGGCGGCCCCACACCAGCGCCCACACGCCCCAGCCCGTCAAGGCGAGCGCGAGCGTGGTGAGGCCGCCGAGCCAGCTCGCGCCGAGGCTGATCAGGGACTGGCTGCGGAAATCGAGTCCCTGCTCGAGGCGGGCGCGCGGCAGCGTCTCGAACACGAGCAGCAGGAACTGCAGCGAGAGCACGCGCAGGATCGGAATCAGGGTCGGCTCGCTGAAGAACGCGGCCACGAGCGGAGCGGTGGTGATCAGGATCAGGGCGCAGAGCAGGTTGACCGCGATCACCACGCCGAACACCTGACGACGGAACTCCTCGCCCGGCGCCAGCCGCTGCACGAGGACCACGTCCAGGCCCAGGTCGTTCAGGAGGTAGAGGGCGGAGGGGAGGATGACCGCCATCGCCAGGACGCCGTAGTCCGACGGCGAAAGCAGGCGGATGACGAAGACCGTCATCGTCCAGGACACCACCTGGCCGACCAGTCGGGTGGCGGCCGACCAGCGCAGCGCGGACAGGACCTTTGCTCCGACCGGGTTGGTGGCGGGGGGACCCACCCATCCAGACTAACCGGCCGGAAATTTTTCGAACAAGCGAACCTTCGGGCCCCCGGGGCCGGCCGAGCCCGGTCCCCGGAGCGCTAGAACGCGGCCGACATGCCCCCGTCGAAATTGACCGCGGTGCCGGTGATATACGCCGCGCGGGCCGAGCAGAGGAAGGCCACCAGGTCCGCGAACTCCTCGGCCTCGCCGACCCGGCCGACCGGCACCCGCTTGGCCGCCTCGCGGTAGTAGGCCTCCATGTCGCCGCCCTTGGCCCGGCGCTCCCACTGGGCGCTCTTCACCAGCCCCAGGCAGACCGTGTTCACCAGGATGTGATCGGGCGCGTACTCGTTGGCGAGCGACTTGGTCAGGTTGATGCCGGCCGCGCGGGTCACGCTGGTGGGTAGCGAGCGGGCCACCGGGACCTTGCCGCCGACGGTGGTGACGTTGACGATCCGGCCGCCACCGCGCTTCTTCATCTGGGGGATGACGAGGCGGCAGAAGCGCACCGCGGCCATCAGCTTGACCTCGATGTCGGCCGCCCACGTGGCGTCGTCCACCTTCTCGAACGGCCCCGCGGACGAGGTGCCCGCGTTGTTGACGAGGATGTCCACGCCTCCGTGCGCGGCGAGCGTCGCATTCACCACCGCCTCCACGTCGGCGGGCCGGGTGACGTCGGCGGTCTGGGCCAGCACCTGCACGCCGGTCTGCTTCCGGATGGCCTCCGCCGCGCGCTCCAGCACGTCCTTGCGGCGCGCGCAGATCACCACGTGACAGCCCTCCTGGGCGAATCGCATGGCGGTGGCGCGCCCGAGCCCCTCGCTGCCTCCGGTGACGATGGCGACCCTACCGGTGAGACCGAGATCGAGCATGATGGGTCCTCCCGGTCGCGGATACTAGCCGCGCCATCGACCGCGGTCAAGGCGCGGCGCGCCCGTGGTATGCCCCCGTGATATGGTCAGCGCCATGCGCCGGGTCCTGGTCACCGGAATGAGCGGGCTCATCGGGACCGCGGTGCGCCGCCGGCTGGAGGGGCGCTTCACCCTCCGCGCGCTGAACCGTCGGCCGGTCGCGGGCGTGGAGTGCCACCAGGCCGACATCGGCGATCTCGCGGCGATCGCGCCCGCGTTCGACGGCGTGGACGCGGTGGTGCACCTGGCCGCGAACGTCGTCGCGAACCCGCCCGTCGACGCGATCGTGCGGGACAACGTGGTGGGCACCTACAACGTCTTCGAGGCGGCCCGCCGGGCGGGGGTGCGCCGCGTGATCTACGCCAGCAGCGGGGCCACCGTGAGCGACTGGGAGCGGGACGAGCCCTACGCGGCGCTGGTCGCGGGCCGCTACGACCAGGTGGCGGAGTGGCCGATCCTCACCCACGAGTCGCCCACGCGGCCCCACGGGCTCTACGGCTGCAGCAAGATCTGGGGCGAGGCCCTGGCCCGCCACTTCGCGGACACCACGCCGCTCTCGATGATCTGCCTGCGCATCGGGCGGGTGACCGCGGCGGACCGGCCGGTCGGGCCGCGCGAGCTCTCGGTGTGGTGCAGCCAGCGCGACATCGCCCAGATGGTCGAGCGCTGCCTGGTCGCGCCGGACAGCCTGCGCTTCGACGTGTTCTTCGTGTGCTCGGAGAACAAGTGGACGTACCGCGACATCGAGCACGGGCGGGCGGTGGTGGGCTTCGTGCCCGAGGACCGCGCCGAGGACCACCGCGGCCGCTCGTGAAGCTCGTCTCCTGGAACGTCAACGGGCTTCGCTCGGCGTGGAAGAAGGGGTTCCCCGGGTTCCTGACCGCCCAGGCCGCCGACCTCGTCTGCGTGCAGGAGACCAAGCTCCAGGCCGAGCAGGTGACCGACGAGATGCGGGCCCCCGGAGGTTACTCCAGCCACTGGGCCTTCGCGGAGCGTCCCGGCTACAGCGGGGTGGTCACCTACTCCCGAGCGGCCCCGCTCGCGGCGAGCATCGTCTGCGACCACCCGGTGCTGGACTGCGAGGGCCGCCTCGTGCACGTCGAGCTGCCCGACTTCCACCTGCTCAACGTCTACTTCCCGAACGGGGGAATGGGTCCGGAGCGCGTCCGGCACAAGCTCGCCTTCTACGAGGCGTTCCTCGCGTTCGCGGAGTCGCTCCGGAAGCGGGGCAAGGGGGTCGTGGTCTGCGGCGACGTGAATACCGCGCACACCGAGCTCGATCTCGCCCGCCCGCGGGAGCACGAGGCGACGTCGGGCTTCCTGCCCGCCGAGCGCGAGTGGGTGGCCCGCTTCATCGCGGCGGGCTACCACGACACCTTCCGCCTCTTCGTCGCGGACCCGGGGCACTACACCTGGTGGGATCTGAAGACGGGCGCGCGGGCGCGCAACGTGGGCTGGCGCATCGACTACTTCTTCGTCTCCGACGAGCTGCGGGGCCGGATCGCGGGCGCGAGCATCCTGCCCGGGATCCTGGGGTCGGATCACTGCCCGATCGTGCTCGAGCTGGCCTAGGACCCCTCCCCCGGCCCTCTCCCCAGAGGGGAGAGGGTGGTGGTATTCTCTCGGCCGTGATCCAGAGCGCCGATCTCGCGGTCGTCGGAGGCGGCATCGTCGGGCTCGCCACCGCGCTGGCCCTGACCGAGGCCCATCCGCGCCTCCGGCTGCTCCTGCTGGAGAAGGAGCCGCAGATCGCGGCCCACCAGACCGGCCACAACAGCGGCGTCATCCACTCCGGCATCTACTACAAGCCGGGCTCCCTCAAGGCGCGGACCTGCGTGGAGGGCGCGCGCCGGATGAAGCAGTTCTGCGACACCCACGGCATCAAGTGGGAGGGCTGCGGCAAGGTCATCGTGGCCACCGACGCGGCCGAGCTGCCGCGGCTGCAGAACATCTACGAGCGCGGCCAGGCCAACGGGCTCTCTGGCCTCAAGATGCTCTCGGCGGAGGAGGTGCGCGAGCTCGAGCCGAACTGTCGCGCGGTGCGCGCGATCCACGTGCCCGAGACCGGCATCGTCGACTACGTCCAGGTGGCCGGCAAGATGGCGGAGCTGATCCAGCAGCGCGGCGGTCGCATCCTGACCGGCGCCGGGGTGAGCGCGATCCGCCGGCAGGGGACCGGCCTCGTGCTCGAGACCGCGCAGGGCGCGGTCGAGGTGCGCCACCTGGTCAACTGTGGCGGGCTGCACTCCGACCGGGTGGCCGGGCTCACCGGGGCGACGCCCGAGGTGCGCATCATCCCGTTCCGCGGCGAGTACTACATGATCCGAGCGGAGCGGCGTTCGATCGTGCGCGGGCTGATCTACCCAGTGCCGGACCCCGAGTTCCCGTTCCTCGGCGTGCACTTTACCCGCACCATCCACGGCGACGTGGAGGCGGGACCGAACGCGGTGCTCGCCTTCGCGCGCGAGGGGTACTCCCTCGGCACGGTGCGGCCCGGCGAATTCCTCGGCACCCTGGGCTACGCCGGCTTCTGGCACATGGCGCGCAAGTACTGGCGCGTGGGCGCCTACGAGATGTATCGCTCGGCGAGCAAGGCCGCGTTCGTGCGCTCGCTGCAGAAGCTGGTGCCGGACATCCGGAGCGGCGACCTCGAGCGGGGCGGGGCGGGGGTGCGCGCGCAAGCGGTGGCGCCCGACGGGAGCCTGGTGGACGACTTCAAGATCAGCGTGACCCCCGGAGCGGTGCACGTGGTCAACGCTCCGTCCCCTGCCGCGACCGCCTCGCTCGCCATCGGCCGGCACGTCGCCGGGGTGGCCGCCGAGACGTTCGGACTCGGGGGCGGCCCGGGCGCGGCCTGAGCTACTTCTTCAGCCGGTCCTCGACCTCGCGGAGCCGGTCCTCCGCGGCCAGCAGCATCGTGGCCAGCTCGCGGATCAGCGCCAGGGCGAGCGCGGGATTCGCGCGCACGAGGTGATCGAGCCGGTTCGCGGGGATGACCATGAGGGTGACCGCGTCCGCGGCGATCGCGGTGGCGGAGCGGGGAGCGTTGCGGAAGAGGGCGATGTGGCCGAGCAGCTCACCCTTGGTCAGGGTCCTGAGGAGACGCTCCTCACCGCCGATCTTCTTTCGGATCTCCACCCGGCCCAGGTGGAGCATGAAGGCCTCGCCCTTGGCGTCGTCTCCCTCGCGGAAGATGACCGCGCCCGGCTCGAACGTCCTCGTCGGTACCTCCCCGATCTGGCGGCTCATGAACTCCTGTCTTCGGTGTAGAATGGCCCGCGGTGGGCCTATGATACTGCGTCTGGTGCTGTTCGTGGCGGCGGTGATCATGACCGCCGCCGGGCTGCCCGGCTTGGCGCTCGCCCAGAAGGCCCTCACGGTCCAGGAAGCCCTCCTCCGCGCCAAGCCGGCCGTCGTGCTGGTCGTGGCCGAGGTCTCTTCCGAGGTCACCCTCGACTGTGGGGCCGGGCCCGTGAAGATCACCCCACCCGTCTTCCGGGAAACCGGGACCGGCTGGTTCCTCGACGCCGACGGCTGGCTGATGACCAACGGCCACGTGGTCCAGCCCGCCTACGAGCCGCCCCGCTGGCTCGCCAACCAGCAGGCGCAGCGCGCGGTCACGACGGCGTGCCTGCCGCCGGTGCTCAAGAAGATGGGGATCCAGCCGGGCGATCGGCCCGAAGCCGAGGAGGCGGCCAAGCGTCGTCTGCTCGATACCGTGCTGCCCTCCGCCAAGGTCAACCTCAAGCCGGACGTCTTCGTCGTCACCGCCAAGGGCCGGTTCAAGGCCGAGGTGAAGAAGTACAGCCCGCCGGTGAACGAGATGTCGGGCCGCGATCTCGCCCTGCTCAAGGTCCCGGGCGAGAACTACCCGGTGCTCTCGCTGGCCGACTCCAAGGGAGCGCAGATCGGCGACCCGGTCCACATCATCGGCTTCCCGGGCGTGGTGCTCTCGCACGAGCTCTTGAACCAGTCCTCGATGGTCGAAGCGTCGATCACGAACGGCGCGGTGTCCGGCTTCAAGCAGGACAAGAACAACAACACCGTGATCCAGACCGATGCGCCGGCGGCGTGGGGCAACTCGGGCGGTCCGGTGGTGGATGACCGGGGCAACGTGATCGGCCTCCTCACGTTCGTGTCGCTGGCGCCGGGGCCCGAGGGCGGCATCGTGCAGGGCTTCAACTTCGTCATCCCGTCCGCCGCGGTCACCGACTTCGTGAAGGGTACCGCGGTGAAGGTCAACGCGGGCAGCAAGTTCAACGACGCCTGGTTCGCCGGCCTGAGCGCCCTGTTCAGCGAGGACGGCCCGACCGCGCTGCGGCGCTTCGAAGAAGCCGACCGGCTGCACCCGAACCTTCCGGACGCCCGCCGCGAGATCGCCGAGGCGCGCGACCTGGTGAAGAACCCGAAGCCCAAGCCCTTCCCGTGGTTCTGGGTGGCCATCGGGGTCACGTTCGTGAGCGCGGGCGGCTTCGGAGGGCAGTGGCTCCACCGCTGGAACAAGAATCGGTACCGCGTGCACCCCTCGGAGGTCGTGCGGCTGATCGAGGGCGGCAAGGCGCCCACCATCATCGACGCCCGGCGGACGGATCTCTACGAACAGCTGCCGCTCACGATCCGGGGCTCGGTGCGGGTGGCCCCCGAGAACCTCGCGGCCAGCATGGCCGGCCTGGACCTCGACCAGACGCGGCCGGTGGTCGCCTACTGTAGCTGACCCGACGAGGAGACCAGCGCCCGGGTGGCGCGCGAGCTGCGGAAGATGGGGTTCAAGGACGTGAAGATCCTGAAGGGCGGTCTCGGGGCCTGGACCAATGCGGGTCTGCCGATCGAGACCCGCTCCGATCTCTCGCAGGTGGGGGTCGAGCTGTACAAGGCCCTCGCCGGCGGCAACGTCTAGAACCCGAGCGCCCCGCCGTCCGCCCGCGGGTCCGACCCGCCGACCAGCCCGCCCTCCGGCGCGACCCAGATGCAGTGGGCGTGACCGAAGAGATCGTCCCACTCCTCCCCGATCGCGACCTCGTGCCCGCGGCTCTCGAGCTCGCGCGCCAGCTCGACCGGGTAGCGGCCCTCGAGGCTGAGGGCGCGCGTGGCGGTGCCCCAGGTGCGCCCGTAGAGCCAGCGCGGGGCCTCGACGGCGGCCTGAGGGCCGAGCCGGCGGAAGAGCCGCCGGGTGAGGATCGCGGCCTGGGTCTGCGGCTGGCCCTCGCCGCCCATCGTGCCGTAGACGAAGCGCGGGCGACCGCCTTCGAGATACATCGACGGGATCAGGGTGTGCATGGTGCGCTTGCCGGGCGCGAGCGCGTTGACGTGGCCCGGGTCCAGCGAGAAGAACGAGCCGCGATTCTGGAGCACGACCCCGGTGTCGCCCGCCATCACGCCCGAGCCGAACGTGAAGTAGAGCGACTGGATCAGGGAGACCGCGTTGCCTTCGCGGTCCGCGGTGACCAGCGCGATGGTGTCGCCGCCCGCGGGCGCGGCGGGCTGGGGCGGGCGCACGTGCGCGGGTGAGATCAGCCGGGCGCGCGCCTGGAGGCGCTCGGCGCCGAGCAGCTCAGCGGCCGGCACGCACATGTGAGCCGGGTCGGTCAGATAGCGGTCGCGATCCTCGAACGCGAGCTTGGTGGCCTCCACGGCCAGGTGGACGTAGTCGGCTTCCGGCAGCGAGGCGACGTCGAACCGCTCCATCATGCCGAGCACCGCGAGCGCGGAGAGCCCCTGGGTGGGCGGGGGAACGCTCACCGCGTGTCCCTCGGCAAAGGGGATGCGCAGCGGCTCCATCCACTCGGATCGGTGCTCGGCCAGGTCCTCGAGCGCCAGCGGGCTGCCCGCCGCCGTGGCGGCGGCCACCAGGCGGCGCGCCACATCCCCGCGGTAGAACGCCTCCGCACCGCCATCGCGCACCGCCTCGAGGGTGCGGGCGAGGTCGCGCTGCACCAGCGGGCCGCGGCGCAGGGCATCCGGATGGTAGAGGGGCCAGAGCCACCGCCGGATCATCCCCGGCGCCCGGTCGGTGAACAGATCCGGCTCGCGCGGCGGCGGGATGCGCTGGCCGTCCGAGGCGGTGAAGCCCTCGCGCGCGTAGGCCACCGCGTCGGCGAGCAGGGCTTTCCAGTCGAGCGGGGAGCCCATCGCCTCACGGCTGTGGCGGTGGGCCTGCCACCAGCCCTCCACCACCGCGGGCACCGTGAGCGCCGCAGGTCCCCCGCGCGCGGGCAGGGCCTGAGTGACGCCGCGCGCGGCGTACCAGTCGATGGTGGCGGCCCGCGCGGCCCGGCCCACCCCACAGAGGGCGCGCAGGCTCTGGCGCCGCGCGTCGTGGATCAGCCACACGTTGTCGCCGCCCAGGCCGTTCATGTGCGGGTACACCACCGCGATGGTGGCGGCGGCCGCGATGGCCGCGTCCAACGCATTGCCCCCCGCGCGCAGCGCGGCCACACCGGACTGGGTCGCGAGCAGGTGCGGGGTCGCCACCATGCCGCGGGGAGCGCGGGCCTCGGGGAACCGGGTCGGGGTCATGGGAGCAGAGATCATACCCTCTCCGTGCGATGCGGGCCGAGCTGCCTCTGCGGGCGACTAGAGCCCGACCCGACGAGGATCCGATCCGAGGATACTGGCGATGAGCGTCTCAATCTCCTCGAGCGCCTTGCGGCGCGAGCGGGTCACGGGTCCGCGGCCCCCGCTGACAACAAGCCGGTGCCCGCGTGACAGGAGGCGTCAGGCGGCTTCGGCAGGAGGTGGAGGAGTCGCGCATGCCGAAGTCCGGAAATTTCGGGCGGCATCGGTAAAGGTGACCGGGCAACCCTTGGCCGATGTCGTCGGCCGCCGCCGGCAGAATCGGGGCTGATGGGCCCGCGACGCCCAGAAGCGCGCAGGGCACACGCCTTGCTGCGAGCTCCCTCTAGGAGGGATCGATGCCGGAGAAGGCGACGCAGCAACGAGTCGAAAAGGACAGGCGAGAAGGGAAGGCGCCGAGCACGCAGGCCGGCGAGTTCGTGCGCGAGGAGATCGAGCACGTCCGTGAAGGCAAGCACGGGGCCCGCTCGTCCCGGCAGGCCATCGCGATCGGGCTGTCGAAGGCTCGCCGCGCCGGGGTCGAGCTGCCGCCGCCGAGAGAAGGAACGGTTTCACGCCGCACCCGCCGGCAGGCGGTCCGCGACGCGCGGGCCGGTGCCCGCGCCGTCTCGAGCCGGCGGTCACGCGCGGCGCTTCGCGCGCTGACCCGGGAGGGTCGCGCGGCCGCCTCGCGGAACGCGTTCTCCCGTCAGGGCCGCACGGCCGCGGCGCGACGCACGAAGCAGTCACGGAGCGCCGCCGCGCGTCGCGCGGCCGCTACGCGAAAGCGTAGGAAAGCGTAGGAGGTGAGCATCGTGACGAACGTCGTCGACCGCGCGCTCGCGATCGCCTTCGCGGGCGCGGCCATCCAGCTGGCGGGAGAGGTGTGGCACGCGTACTCGCACCTGCAGTTCCGACCGAACCCGTTTCCGGAGCTGGCCGGCTTCGTCGGGCTGGCGGTGGCGATCGTCGCGGCCGTCGCCGCCGGCCGGACCGCGCGGGGGGCGATGACCGAGCGCCGGCTGGAGCGGAGCCCGCAGGGCCGCTGAGCCGGATTCGCATGGCCACCCGCTGGCGGTCGGTTGGGATCGTGGTGACGCCGGGATCCGGCGAGGGGCGCGCCCGCGGTGTGGCGCGGCGGCTCGCGCGGCTCCTGGGCCGGCGGGGCTCCACGGTGGAGATCCAGGCATTCGGAAGCCTTCCCGCGCTCGTGAAGTGGGCGCAGACGGCGGCGGCGGAGTTCTCGGTCATCTTCTGCATCGGCGGAGACGCCACCCAGAGCGCGGCCGCCGCGCTGGCCCGGCGCCACGGGATCCCGTTCGTGCCGGTCCCGACCGGATTCGGGAACCTGTTCGCCAGCGTGTTCGGACATCCGTCGTCGGCGCGTCGAGCCGCCCGATTGCTGGCGGACGGCGAGATCCGGATGGTGGACGTGGGTGTGGCCGGCGACGAGCTGTTCCTCTCCCACAAGAGCTACGGCTTCATCGATCAGGTCCAAGAGCGCGTGGAGGAGGATCGACGCCAGCCGCGGACGCGCACGCGCCGGCTCCTGGCCTACTACGGGATCGCGGCGCGGGCGGTGTGGACCACGCCGCTCGACCCGCTCGCGGTGGAGGTGGACGGTACGCGGGTGGCCGACGGAGCGGTGCTGGTCACGGTGGCGAACGTGGAGACGTATCGCGACTTCCTGCCCCTGACTCCCACCGCGTCGCCGATCGACGGGCGCTTCGACGTGTTCGTGATGTCGCGGACGTCCAAGCTCGGACTGGCCTGGCGGCTGTTCCTACTCAAGCTGCGCCTGCCCGGGCGCTGGAGGGGTGTGTCCCTGCATCGCGGGCGCCGCGTGGTGGTCGAGGGGGCCGCGGGCCGCGAGACGCTGCGGGTGCTGCGCCGGGCCCTGCCCCTGCTGCTGCCCCCCGGCGCGGTCGCGGCCCTCGCGCGGCGTCAGGCGGAGGTCGAGGAGGAGGTCCCGGTCGAGACGGTGGTCTGAACCTCGGCCCGCTTTGCGAGCCAGCCCATCGACACCAGAACCAGCAGGCCGACCCCGATCCACCCGATCTGACGCGCGCGGCGGACGAAGCTGAACGCGAGGCCGGCTCCGGCTCCGAGGCCCATGGCCTCGAAGGCGGCCGCGTTGGCGCTCTCGAATGCGCCGAGGCTCGCGGGGATCAGGAAGGTGGCGAACCGCACGCCCGCCCCGAGCGCCTCGATGACCGTCGCGGTCACGAGGTCGGCGGAGATCCCGAGAAAGAACAGGATGAGGTACGCCTCGACCGCGCCCAGCAGCCAGCCGCCGAGGTGGAATCCGGTCGACAGAGAGAGTCGCCGCCAGTCCCGGCGGTAGTAGTCGCGGAGGGCGGCGTCGAGCTGCTGGGCATAGTCGTCGCGCCGCACGACGCCGAACCACTCGAGCAGACGGCCGGCACGGCCCACCACCCCGACGACCTGGACCGCCACGAACCCGGCGACCGCCGCCACTTCCACCACGAGGAGCCAGAGCATGGCCGTGATGACACGCGAGTCGGTGGCGGGCATCGTCCAGGCGAGCGCGACGCCGATCAGGAGAAAGAGCGCCTGCGCGATGGTGATCGTGGTCTTGGCGATCACCACCGACGGCACGCTCTCCGCGTAGGCCACGTCGCGGCGGATCAGCCAGGCTTTCACCGCCTCGCCTCCGACCGATCCGACCGCGGTCACCAGGTTCAGCGCCTCGCCGGCCAGCCGGGCGCCGAACAGTCGACGGAACGGCGCGGCGTCGCCGGGGAACGCGAAGCGCCACCCGAGGGTGTCGACCGCCATGATCGCGGCATAGGGCAGGCAGACCAGCACGACCTGCCACCAGGTGAGTCGCGCGAGCGCCTCGAGAACGGGCGCCCATCCGATGTGATGGATCGACCACGCGATCACCGCCAGCCCCACGATCGACAGCCCGACCTTCACGAGCCGCATCTCAGCGAAAGCTTACAATGTCCGTGCCAGCGGGCCACCGGTTGCGTCGTGTGGCAAGCTGGAAGAGGGACGAACCATGATCCGGCGGAGCCTCTCGAATCAGGCCGTGGTGCTCCTGGGGGTGTCATCCCTCCTGCTGACCGCCTATCTCGTCCTGGCGGTCGACGCGGCGCACCATCAGCTCCTGCCGGGCGACCGCAGCGTGCGGGCCTGGGTGCAGCCGCTGCGGAGCGGCAGCCTCGACCTGCCGATGGAGATGGTCTCGTTCCTGGGCGAGCCGGGTGGGCTCATCGGGCTGATCCTGATCGCCTCCGTGGGGCTCTGGCGGGCCAACCGGCGCTGGGCCCTGCTCCTGCCGATCGTCATGGCGGGGACCGGAATACTCCAGCTCGCGGGCAAGTGGGCCGCGGCCCGTCCGCGGCCGAACGCGGCTCCGTGGGGCTTTCCGAGCGGGCACGTCCTGAGCCTGGTGGTGTTCTTCGGGATGCTCGCCTTCCTGCTCGTCACGCTCACGGAGCGGCGGCGCCGCTTCCGCCTCCTCGCCTGCGGCGCGTGCGGATCCGCGGTCGGTCTCGTCGCGGTGAGCCGCGTCTACCTCGACATGCACTGGCTCTCGGACGTGATGGGCGGCTTCGCGCTCGGCGCCGCTTATCTCCTGATCGCGATCTGGCTGAGCCAGCGGCTTCTCGGGCCGCATCCCGCCACCGTCGAGACGATCGACGCAGCTTCCCGGTAGGGACGGTCCGGTAAGAAGTTCCGGCGGGCTGGCGAACTGCGCGGGGGATCATCGCCGGAGCGAACGCTCGGAGCGATGGTCCCCCGCCGCGCGTCAGATCAGGAGCAGCCGGTGGTGGTTCCGCAGGTGATGCACTTGAGGCAGGTGCCGTTGCGCACCATGGTGAACTGGCCGCACTCGCCGCACGGGTCGCCCTCGTAGCCCTTGAGCCGGGCCATCTCGGACGCCGAGAGGCTCTTCATCGCGGCGCCCGGAGGGGCCACCGGCATGGGCGCGACTCCGCCGCTGCCGCCGCTCATGGGCACGATGGTCCGGACGGTGCTGGCCTGCGGGGCGGGGGGCACCGGTCGCGCGGCCGGGGGAGCGGGCGTGGCCGGTGGCACCGACACCGGGCCCTCGCCCGGCTTGCTGCCGATGGCGTCCGCGCGCAGATCCTCGTCGGGCACGTGGGAGAGGTCGGTGCGCCCGAGGTAGGTGATGGCCAGCTCGCGGAAGACGTAGTCGATCACCGAGGTCGACATCTTGATGCGGTCGTTGCCCTTCACCATGCCGTTGGGCTCGAAGCGGGTGAAGACGAAGGCGTCCACGAACTCGTCG
>DATGBR010000165.1:0-4493 GCA_035312605.1 Candidatus Methylomirabilota bacterium | reverse complement strand
CGCCCTGCGGGTCACCGCCGACCTCGACCGCCGGGTAGCGGTCCAGGCGCGTGGCGCCCGCACCGCCCGCGCGCGGCTGCGCGCCGTCATCCGCGCCTGCCTCGAGACCGCGGTGGAGAGCCGCGACTTCTGGACCGTCTTCATCGAGTTCTGGGGCGAGGCGCTCCACGATCGCCGACTGGCCGCGGTGAACCGGCAGGCCTACGTGCGCGCCCGGCGGTTGATCGGCGCGGCGCTGGCGCGCGGGCGGGCCGAGGGCGGAGTGCGTCGGGTCGACCTCGAGGGGGCCGCCGCGGTGGTCCTCGGGCTCCTCGACGGCCTCTCCCTGCAGCTCACCTTCGATCGCGGACTGATGACCCTGCCGCGCGCGGCGCGGCTCGCGGAGACGGTGCTCGCCCGCTACCTCTCACCCGGAGACCCGACATGACCATGCTCCCCGATCAGCTGAAGGCGAAGACGTATCTCCTGGAGAAGGGCACCCAGGCCCCGGTCGCGCAGATCCGCGAGCGCGTGGCCGAGGCGTTCGCCGCGATGGACACTCTTCTGGAGGGCGTCACCGAGGCCCAGGCCCGGCGCGCGCCGGGCGGCGGCGAGTGGAGCGTGCACGAGATCCTGGATCACCTGGTGGAGACGCATCCGCGCGCCCTCGAGGAGATGCGCGCGCTACTCGAGAACCGCCATTCGCCGGTGAGCCCGATCCCGGTCGGCCTGCAGTCGGCCGCGCCCATGGCCCGACGGTGGGACGACCTGCGCGCTGGGCTGCGCCGCATCCACGCCGAGGTGCTCGCCGTCCTCGCCGCCGCGCCCGACCGGCCGACCGAGGCCCGCGCGCCGGTCATCATGGTGATCAACACCCGGGACGCCGACGGTCGGGTGACGCCGCTGCACTGGAACGAGGCGTGCGACTGGAAGGCCTGCGCGGTGATCTTCCGGCTCCACGAGCTGGACCACCTGAGCCAGACCCGCAAGGTGCTCCGGGCGACTTGACGCGTCGGGTAAAGTGACAGCCATGCGGCTCACGCGGTGGCTCGGGCTGGCGGTCTCGCTGCTGGTCCTTGTGGCCTCTTGGTCGGGAGTGGCGCTTGCCGCGGATACCCCTGCGACCGGGTCCCCGGCCGGGACGATACGGTCGATCCCCGATCTGCACCTCTCGATCAGCGAGACCCCGGGGGAGACGACGGTGCGCGTGCCCCTGGCCTCGGAGAGCTACCGGCTGTACGGCCTGCTGAGCCCCTATCTCTCGCTGGGCTCCGCCACGACCCTCGGGGTGCCGTGGAATGCGAGCCTCGTCCCCGGGCTCCAGCGGGACGCGGATGGGCTCGACGACGTGCGCCTCGGGGCGGGGATGGCGCTGCCGCTCTCGGACCGAGCGCAGCTCTACGGGGAATATCGCTTCCTGCGCGGCCGCATCGACGGCGGCGCCGGCCGCAGCCTGCTCCAGCGAGAGCCCGATTCCTCGGACTTCCGCGCCGGCTTCTCGATCCGCCTCGACTGAGCGCCGGCCGGGCCCCGGCTAGGCCCGCGCGAACTCCCGCTTCGCCTTCTCGAGCTCGTCCGGCCGCGCCACCAGGTCGAGTGCGGTCATCGCGAGGGCCTTGGCCGCCGCCACCATGCCGGTGCGCGCGATCGGGGACTTGGCCCACTCCGCGAACTCGCGCGAGTGTCCCGGGATCCCGTCCGGCGAGATGCGGATGTAGGGATGGATCGTCGGGATCGCCTGGCTCACGTTGCCGCAATCGGTCGACCCGTAGCCCGCCTCTCCGTCGTCGGGATCCACCGGGAAGTCGATCCGCTCGAGGTTCTTGCCGAAGAGCTCCGCCATCGCGAAGTTGGCCTTCAGCGGGTCGTGGATGATCGCGTCCGCGGTCACCTTGACGGTGCAGCCGGTGGCGGTCGCCGCGCCCGCCGCGCAGCCCTCGAATCGCCGGAGCAGCTCGCGGCAGTAGTCCTTGGTGGGTGCGCGTAGGTAGAACTCGGAGGCGGTGTGCTCGGGGATGATATTGGCCTGATCGCCGCCCTTGGTGATGATGCCGTGCACGCGGGCGTCCGGGCGGAGCTGCTGGCGCATGGCGTCGAGCGAGACGAAGAGCTGGATCATCGCGTTGAGCGCGTTGACCCCGCGCCACGGCCAGGACGACGCGTGCGAGGCGCGGCCGAAGAACTCGCACTTCACCTTGATGATGCCGAGGCTGGGGCGCCAGACCTGGGTGCCGCAGCGGCCGTGGATCATCATGGCCGCGTCCACCCCCTGGAAGACGCCCGCCTCCATCAGCCGGACCTTGCCGGCCCCGCCCTCCTCGGCGGGCGTGCCGATCACCTGGATACGGCCCGGGAACGGCAGGGTCCGCAGCCCCGCCGCGATCGCCGCCCCCGCGCCGGTGCCCGCGGTCGCGATCACGTTGTGCCCGCAGGCGTGCCCGATGTTCGGCAGCGCGTCGTACTCGGCCATGATCGCGATGGTGGGCCCGGGGCCCGCCCCCGCGATGGTGGCCCGGAACGCGGTGGGTAGCCCGCCCACCCCGCGCTCGACCGCGGCGCCCTGCCGGTCGAGGAAGTCGGCGAGCCAGCCCGCCGCCTTGTGCTCCTCGAAGCACAGCTCCGGGTTGGCGTGGATCTGGTGACTGATGCGCTCGAGCTCGTCGGCGAGCCGGTCCACCGTCTCGGCGACGCGAGTCTTGGCCTGGTCGAGCTCGGCGTGGGCGGTCATGGCGTCACTTGCTCTTGGCGAACTCGTCCTTCGCCGCCTTCACACGGGCCGGCTCGGCGAGCAGGTCGAGGGTGGTGAGGGCCATGGTCTTGGCCGCCGCGACCATGCCCGCGCGGGCCAGCGGCTTCACCGCCGCGTCCGCGAAGTCACGGGTGTGGATGGCCATGCCGGTGGGGGCGATGGCCACCATCGGCTGGATGGCCGGGATCACCTGGCTCACGTTGCCGATGTCGGAGGAGCCGAGTCGGTCCGGGATCGGGGCGCCCTCGGTAAGGCCCGCCGTCTTCATGTTGGCCGCGAACAGGTCGAGCATCACGCGGCTCGACTTCATCGGCTCGTAGACGCTGTCGTGCTGGGTGATCTTGAGGGTGCACCCGGTTGCCTTCGCGGCGCCCTCCGCGGCCGCGGTCACCCGCTTGAAGAGCTCCCACATCGTGTCGATGCGCGGCGCGCGCACGTAGAAGATCGCGGAGGCGTACTCCGGGATGATGTTGGCCGCCGCGCCCCCGTTGGTGATGATGCCGTGGATTCGGCAGTCGGGGCGCACCTGCTGGCGCAGCATGCTGATCGCGTTGTACGTCTGGATGACCGCGTCGAGGGCGTTCACGCCCTCCCACGGGTCGGCGGAGGCGTGGGAGGCTCGGCCGTTGAACTCGAAGGTGCCGCGCACGATCCCGAGCAGGTCCTGGTGGAGCAGGGTGCGGTCGAAGCCGTGGATCATCATGGCGCAGTCCACCTCGCGGAAGACGCCGCTCTTGATCAGCTTCACCTTCCCGCCGCCGCCCTCCTCCGCCGGGGTGCCGATGACCTGGATGCGGCCCTTCGGGAGCTGGGCCCGGACCGCGGCGAGGGCCGCGCCCGCGCCGACACCGGAGGTCGCGATCACGTTGTGCCCACACGCGTGCCCGATGCCGGGGAGGGCGTCGTACTCGCACAGGATCGCGATGGTCGGGCCCTCCCCGGTCTCGATGGTGCCGCGGAACGCGGTCTCCACGCCCCCCACGCCTTTCTCCACCTTGAAGCCCTGCCGCGCCAGGAAGTCGCTGAGCCAGCCGCACGCCTGGACTTCCTGATATGCCAGCTCGGGGTGGGCGTGGATCTGGCGGGAGAGTGCGTCGAGCTCGTCGGCCAGGTGGTCGACGGCCTGCGAGATGGAATCCTTGAGGGTGCTCATGGGTGCCTCCATGCTCAGGGCGACTGGGCGCAGACGAGGAAGAAGAGTGGCCGGGCCGAGTCGGACGAGTAGCCCCGCCCCGGGTCGTTCAGGCACCGCAGGCTCGGCGCCGAGTCCGAGGCCCGTCGCGGGGAGTCGATGGTGGCGCAGGCGGCCAGGATGAGGGCGGTGCCGATGGCCATCAGGGCACGACCGGCGAAGAGGGGGCGCACGAGGGAGCAGGGTACCACGAGCCCGGCCGGTGAAGGGGGGCGGTGAGGCGGAACGACGGATCAGGCAGAGGGGGCGAGTGCGGGGTCGGGGGCCGGGCTACCCACCGGCAGCTCCATCACGAACATCGCGCCGCCGCCGGGTCGGTTCTCGGCCCAGAGGCGTCCCTCGTGCTCGGCCACCACGCTGTGCGCGACGGACAGGCCGAGGCCGCGTCCCTCGCCGGGCCCCTTCGTGGTGAAGAACGGGTTGAAGACGCGGGCCAGGTCGTCCTGGGGGACGCCGGGGCCGTCGTCGGCGACCTCGATCCGCACCCCGTCGGCGGCCGGCCGCACCCGGATGGCGAGGGTGCCCGAGCCGCGGGACGCGGACATGGCCTGCTCCGCGTTCTGCACCAGGTGG